>WGDO01000060.1 GCA_015493225.1 Patescibacteria group bacterium | reverse complement strand
TGCGGCACGCACCATAGCCCAACCGTTGTGCGTCATTAGAGAAAACCGAAAATGAATAAGACCTTTAATATAAACATTGATATCCCAAAGACTGAACTTGAATATTTTTTTGAAAATGCGAAAACAGAATATTTAAGCAAGGGCGAATATTTTCATAGTGCTGATAAAACGTGTAAGAAAATTGGAATAATTAAATCGGGACTACTAAAATCCTATGTCATTGATGAAAACGGGAATGAAAAAATAATTGAATTTTATTCTGAAAATTCATTTGTTTCTGCCTTTACAAGTTTTATTACACAAGAAATAACGGATTGGAATATTCAGACAATTGAAAATTCTGAAATTTTAATAATCACAAAAGAACTATTAGACCAACTGTATAAGAGAAATGTTTGTTGGACATTATTTGGATTAAAAATATTTGAAACTCAAACCCTGAAAAAATGTAGCCGCGAAAAATCGTTACTCATTAATAACGCTTCCGAAAGGTATAGGATATTTAGGGAACAATACAAAGATATTGAAAACAGATTGTCGTTAAATCAAATTGCTCGATATTTGGGAATACAACCAGAATCATTGAGTAGAATTAGAAAAGATTTATTTCTTAACATACATCAAGGGAATTGAAAAATTGAATTCTGAACTTTGCATAAATTATAAATTTTAAAATTATGGAGAAAATTATGACAACAATCAATGGTTCAGAAAATTTAGCAAATGTTGAAAATGACAAATTAAAAGCACTAATTAATTTTTACAAAGCCTTCAATTCTCGTGATATGAACTTGATGCAAAAAGTTTGGCTAAATAGTAAAGAAGCATCTATGAATAATCCTGTTGGCGGAATAATGAGAGATTGGAATAACATAGAAAGTGTATACAATAAAATATTCAACGGAAAAGCGAAAGTATATGTTGAGTTTTATGATTTCACTATGCATTCAACCGACACTATGTTTTTGGTTACTGGTAGAGAAAAGGGATATTTTGAAAAGGAAAATACAAAAATTGATTTAGCAATTAGGACTTCAAGAGTATTTATAAAGAAAGGTAATGAATGGCAACAAATCCAACATCACGGTTCAATAGATAATCCTGATTTATTAAGAAAATATCAAAATGAAATACTGAAAAAAGAATAACGAACGCACAACAATGGCTCATAGTGCATGCCGCAAATCATTGTAAATATGACTATTAAGTATTACATGAAGTTACCGGTAAATAGGAAAATATAACTTTGAAACTGCGGCACGCACCATAGCCTGGTACGTTGTGTGCAATCCCCCTTCGATGAAAATATCGATGAATATTTTCGCTAACGAAAGGGGAGAAAAAAGTAAAATATTGAGAATAATTGGAAAATATAAATAACTGATAATCAACAACTAATTTTGACGTTAGTTAGAATGTTGAAACTTCACGAGTCAATAGAATATGAATTCAAAAAATTATGATACTTGGACTGATGAACTAGATTGGCAAATGCTAAATGAAGAAGGTGTTGCAGCTCTGAAAAGAAAGTATATAAAAGGCAAAGAATATATTGAACCTTATATGACTCACCCGGAAAGAGCACCTATTGTCGCTAATGGAATCGCAGCTTTTTTATTCAGTAATTCATATTCTGGTGGGATACAATTAGTTCCGTTGACTTTTAATGAGACAAGAAATAATATTGACATCAGTAAGTATTACCAACAATATTTTTTAATTCGAAAAAAATTTATGCTTCAAAAAGAAAAAGCTAAGCCAGATTCTGTTCACAAGAATTTAGAGAAGAACTTTTTACAAAATCATATCAAACAAGAAAAGAAAAATACAAAAACACTAAATCACTATTTTGAAACCATTGAAAATAAGGAAGAAAGAGAAATGAGAAGAAAATATGTACTTTCTTACCTCAAATGGATTAAAAAGAAAAAAAATCCACTTAAAGCAATAAACTATATTGAACTTTCTTCATGGACAGTTTTGTGTTTATTCATCGTGTTTCTAATTGTATTACAATTATTTTGGGTAGATTCACATTGGAATTTTGTTCAAAAAATAAATCAAGAATATACTCAACGAGACAGTTTATCTCAACAAATCTTGATTTACTTGATTACTGCTTTTTTGGGGTTATTTGGAACTGGATTTTTAAGAATAAAACAGATTTTGAAAACCCTTAGAATGTAAACACAGCCCATAACAATGGTTAGCATTAATTATAAAAAAAGAGAAAAATGAAAAAAATATTTTCAATAGTAATAGTTGTTTTATATACAAGCCTACTATATGGACAGACTTTTAACGAATTAAAGAAAAGTGCCGAACAAGGCGATGCAACAGCTCAATACAATCTTGGATTGATGTACTATTATGGAGATGGCACATTGACCGATAAAAAACAAGCTTTTTACTGGTATAAGAAAAGTGCCGAACAAGGCGTTGCAAAGGCTCAATACGGTCTTGGATTGATGTACGATAATGGAGATGGCACATTGACCGATAAAAAACAAGCTTTTTACTGGTATAAGAAAAGTGCCGAACAAGGCGTTGCAAAGGCTCAATTCAATCTTGGATTGATGTACTATAATGGAGATGGCACATTGACCGATAAAAAACAAGCTTTTTACTGGTATAAGAAAAGTGCCGAACAAGGCGTTGCAAAGGCTCAAAACAATCTTGGATTGATGTACGATAATGGAGAGGGTACATTGACCGATAAAAAACAAGCTTTTTACTGGTCTAAGAAAAGTGCCGAACAAGGCTATGCAAGGGCTCAATTCAATCTTGGATTGATGTACTATTATGGAGAAGGCACAGTGACCGATAAAAGACAAGCTTTTTACTGGTCTAAGAAAAGTGCCGAACAAGGCTATGCAAGGGCTCAATACAATCTTGGATTGATGTACGATTATGGAGGAGGTACAGTGCCCGATATAAAACAAGCTTTTTACTGGTATAAGAAGAGTGCCGAACAAGGCTATGCAAGGGCTCAATACAATCTTGGATTGATGTACGCTAATGGAGAAGGCACAGTGGCCGATAAAAAACAAGCTTTTTACTGGTTGAAGAAAAGTGCCGGACAAGGCGATGCAAAGGCTCAATTCCATCTTGGAATGATGTACTATTATGGGGAAGGCACAGTGACCAATAAAAAACAAGCTTTTTACTGGTCTAAGAAAAGTGCCGTACAAGGCTATGCAAATGCTCAATTCAATCTTGGAATGATGTACTACTATGGAGAAGGCACAGTGGCCGATAAAAAACAAGCTGCATATTGGATAAAATTATCTTATAAAAATGGTAATGATGAAGCGAAATATATGTGGGATAAATTAGAATTGTATAAATACTAACTAATGCTAACGAAAGGGGAGAAAAAAGTAAAATATTGAGAATAATTGAAAAATATAAATAACTGATAATCAACAACTACTTTTGACATTAGTTGGAATATTAATTAAATATAAATAAAATGATTAAAATAGAATTAGAAATTAACAATGTAGAATTTCAGTTAAATGAAATAGAAGATCTTAGTAAACTAAAAAGAGCAAAGTTTAAAAAAGTTGGATTTTTTTATCGTCACTTATTCAATCCTAAAAAAGGCGAAAAAATTTATTTTTCAAAGAACTGTAGCATTAGCTTGTTTAAATCTTTTGGAAAAAAGTTTGACCCTTATAGTAAGGAATTAGATTATTTTCTTTTTGGTCCAAGCACGATAGGTCAAGGTTATACGTATAGTTGGGGTACTTCAGCTTTTTTTTATTTTTTTGATAATAAACTTTATAAGTTTTCATTTCAGACTATTAAAAGTCGTGTAATGGCTAAAAAAGTAATATATGAGTTTGAAAAACGAATTGTTAGCGTATATGGTAATCCGATTTGCACTCAACAAAATGAAAATCGTATTTGTTCATGGACGGATGAAAATTCAAAAATAATCACAGAACTCAATGAAAGTATCCAACATTCTTTTATTCACTGGATAGCTAAATAAATTTTTATCTAAATACCGAAAAATATAATATTAATAAGATTGCATAGATCTGATTTAGTTCAAAAATATGAAAGTCTATTTAGACAATAATATATTTATTTCAATTGAAGATAATGAATTAGATTTTAATTTACTTCGAGATTTTTTTCCTCTTAATACGAATTTTTTCTATTCATATGTTCATATTCAGGAATTATTACAGGCAACTAGTAATTTAGATAAATTGATAAAAATAAGATTAGAAACCATAGAAAAAATTACAAATAATAATTATCTCTTTCCTGTTAAAGAAAAAATAAAATCGAAAATTGAAAAACCCATTAAAGTCATTTCAATTATTCAACAACATCCATATTTTTTTGAATCGTTTAGGACTGCTGCAAAAGCATTAAATATCAATAGAACAAAATTCATTCAAGAATTGAAAATAGATACAAAGGAGTTAAATAATTTCAATCCGAAGGTTGTAGTCAATCACATTAACCATTTATTAAAAAATGCATATCTGCCAGAATTTAATAATATTATTAATTTAACCGGGAATAATCTCCATCAAAGAATAGCAACAATTTTTAATTTTTTGGATATTATTGGCTATTGGAAAGACCGAAAGAATTTAAAATCAGATCTAGCTAGAATGTACGATGCATCACATGCATTTTTTTCCTCAGGGTGTGATTATTTCATTTCGAATGATAAAAGGGCTAGAAATAAAATTAAAGTAGCATTCGAAATGTACAATATAAGGACTAAAGTACTTTCTTATGAAGAATTAACAAAAAAATATAAATAAACTGCACACAACAATGGCTCATAGTGCATGCCGCAATTAGTTGTAAATAAGAAGATTAAACATTAAATGAAGTTATCGGGAAATAGAAAAATAAAACAATAAACTACGGCACGCACCATAGCCCAACCGTTAGCAGCAAAATTGAAAAATATGAACCTATTACCATACATTAAAATAATTGAAGACTTAAAACCATTAAATCAGAGATTGTATTATAGAATTGAACATTGGAAAAATTATGATTTTAAAAATCCAATTATTCAAGATGACATTGACTTTATCACTGATAATTATAAGAATGGAATAAGTCGACGAGAAATTATTGATTACTTTAAACATAAAGACCATATTTTACGTCGAGGATTTATATTAACCATGATATGGGGACATGGATTTTCTGAACATGGAAAAGCAGATAATAGAGGCCCTTGGAAAGTTTCACAAATGCTAGATAACTTAAATATATCAGAAGCTATATTGTTAAAAGCTAATAAAAGATTAGAAAAAAATGACTTAATTGGAGCTCATGAAGAATTTAAAGACATGAAACGGTGTCGAGTCAATTTTTTTTCAAAATTTCTCTATTTTTTAGGGCGTGCAAAGGAAATGGATTATTACCCATTAATATTTGACGCACGTGTTGCTAATACAATAGGATTACTGGCTTCTACGAATCAGGACTTGACTTCAATTTTGAATATTCAACCCAAACAAGACTCACATTCTTTTAATAATTATGTTAAAGAAATGCATAGTTTAGCAAAAGAATATAACTTAAACGCAGATAAAATTGAATATTTCTTATTTAAAGGAGTATAACATTCAGCTGCTAACATCGGCTATACGCCATACCGCAATTAGTTGTATATTTGATAATTAAGCATTAAATGAAAATATAGGTAAACAGTAAAATATAACTTTGAAATTGCGGCACGTCGCATAGCCCGCACCGTTGTATTTAATGGTGACAAGAAGTACATGGAAAGGATAGAAATTTACTTTGGTTTATTGGCCACCTATAAGGATTTTCTCCGGTAAAACCTTGAGGGGTTTATTTCATGGTAAATCAAAGAAAAG
>WGDO01000059.1 GCA_015493225.1 Patescibacteria group bacterium | reverse complement strand
TCTTCAGGGAAAATAAATATTGCTATTTTATTACTACTATCATTATTGAGTTGTTGTGCTATTTTATTTATTTCTTCTTTGGAATAGTCGTTTATAGACAGCCGCTTAATATTTGAACTGTTTTTTGAAACATCAAAATCTATTTCAAACATTTTATTTAGACCTTCAAAAGTATTATATTTTTTACCTTCTAATGCTTTGACTAAATCTCGCGCATAATCAGTATGTTCTGGCTTAAAAATAAAATAAAAGCATGGTTTTGTTTCTAATCCTCTATATGGTCCATTATTTTTAATTCCCATAAATTGTGACGGAGAAGTTTTTTCATTTTTTGTGCGGTAGATTTTTGTTTCTAGAAAATTTGCTTGCAAAACTTTTAATTTATTAGAAATAAAAATATTAGTCTCTAATTTATTTATTTTCGGCAATATGTCATGTATGAACAATTTTATGAAATCAAATTTATCAGAGTGGTAATTTTTGTTCGACCTATAATAATTGTCGAGACTTAAAGAAAGCTTCTGCACTTCTTTATCAAAGAGATGTTCATCGCTTTTTATAAAATCAAAATCAATAATAAAACCCAATTCATTTTCTGACTTTAAAAAATATGGCTCTATCCATACTACTTGTTTGCCAATTTTCTGCTCTTTGATACTAAAAAAAATCCTTTTCGTATAATACTTTTCTGTAATTTTTGCTATTTGTGTATTTATTCTTTCTTTGGCTATTTCCTTTAATCTCGAAAATAACAACAACTCAGTAAGATAAGGATTAAGACTAGCTTCACATATATATTTTTCATATCCATCTACTTTATTAAATGAAACCCAGTAGAATGTCCAATTTTCTTCTTTATTTTCCTTTGCAGGAAGTCTATATGATTTAGCTGCTTCTTTCGGTTTCTTTTCATTACCTTTTTTTAATTTTCGGTAAATCGTAAAACTAAAATTCTGCTCTTCTAATGGTAAAAAATTTAATACAATATTACTTTTCATATCTTATTCTAATAATCCTATTTTTCGTTATTTGCATGAAGCATAACGGTTTTGGCTACGCACCGTAAGGGTGATTTGCCACGAATGCTCAAATGTAAGAAATAATTAGATTAGACGAGCAAAACTTCCATTTTACTTACAAACCCCTTATGGTGTGTAGGCAGTGTTGTAAGCCCGCAATTCCGCACTCGTCATACTGCTTCTAAGATTGCTAAAGCTTCCATGTCCAATGGCTGATATAAAAATCTATGTTTTATAGGGTAACCGAAACCATAGCGGAGCATAGTTTTTCTATTTCCAACGAAGCAAATTGCGGAGATGAAAGCAGGCGGCAGCAATTTTTCTTTTTTGTCCGGCACTTTTTTCCGGCACAATAATTTTTCTAACAGTTGGGCGAAGCGCGACAATATTTTTTTCTTAGGAGCCGCCTGGAATGAACGGCCAAACCAATATTTTGTCCGTGTTTTGTTAAAAACTAACGCTTCTCACTTCTAATTGTTTTTTACTAAAACCTCGATTGGCGGGTGCTGGCTTACAACGGTTACGTATAAGCGTAGTGCGGGTTTTCGAAGCACTTCACTTTCAATTTATACCGAATTATATTTATAGTTAAATCATTCATATTAAGTATTTAAGCCCGCATTACGTTTATACATTGTTACCTGCTGCCCTTTGTTCATTCTTCAGTCCTCTTCTTTAAATATCCATGATAAGAATGTTATAAGCAGTAGAATAATTATCAAAATCCCGATTGATCCAAAAATATGTGTTGGAATATCATTAAATCCTTCTAATAAATTCTTGTTTACTGATTGACAATACCTAAGGTAAATTAAAAAAGGGGGAGTCAAAAAAACAATTATTGAAATTATTTTTGTGCTTATCCACTTAAATTTAACTTTCTTTTGTGTCCACAAGATACCGCCTAATAAAAATAGGCTGCTTACCGATGCACCGTAGATAATTCGGATAAAATCATTGTCTGTTTGAAATAATTCTTTGCAACTATCAACAACAAGTCCAGATACAATTGCTAATATGGGCAGAGCCCATTCAAATGGTTTTTTCTTAGCTTCTTCCACAACTTTCACTAGTAAAATAATACCAGCCGCTCCGCCTGTTGTTGCAAGACCAATCCCTGCAGCAGGGATTACCCATGAACTTACGGTAGTTGATACAATTCCGCCTGTAATAATTGCTGTAGCAATGCCTACCATTGCACCTAAAGCAGGTAACAAGAATTTTAATACAAGACCAAGACCTGCCAGACCACAACCTATTGCTATACCCCAAGCAATAATCCATAAAGGTTCATGTTTTTCACTCATATTATTAATATATAGTTCTTTAGCTAAAATTTATTGATGCTTCAAATAGTTCTTCCCAAAACATTTTGTTGTCTGTTCTCATTGGAGCTTCAAAATTCTCTCTGTATGATTCATAGAAGTCTTCATCTAATTCCTTTTCTAAAAATTCCCTAACTTTTTCAATTGCATCTCCTGTTTTTCTCATTTCAGATGTTTCTTCCCACCTAACATTTAATTCATCATCAATTAAGTCGTTTGCATATGCTTCATCTATTTTTTCTTTGTATGCTTCCCATTTTATAGTTAACTTTTTGCCAGTATATGACTTGAATATTATTCCATTTATGATGCTATCATATCTATCAAGTCTTTTTTTGACTGATTGACAAAGCCCAATAAATTCTTGAAACTGAGAGGATGGTTTTCTGTTTTTGATTATTTTACTTACTTCATCCTTATCTTTTGCATCCTTTAATTTCCTAATTAAATCCTCCAACTCTGATTTTTCCTGAATTAAACTATCTATAGTGCTTTCCAAATCAGACTTTTCCTTTAATGTTTTATTAAAGACCTCTCTGTCCATTGGCACTTGAAAAGGGTGTGTCTCCAAATGTTTTTTTACTCTAATTAGGAACTCTTTCTTTTTTACCGTCCACCTATCGCTCTTCACAAGTGCTGGTGAAATTTCTAATTCTTCTTGAACTATATCTTTTATTCTATCCAAACTTTTTTCGTCTAATAATTTTTCAATCTGTTTTGGCTCTTGGATTATACCCACTGTTTTGTAGTTAATAGGTTCAACTATCAAGGGTAAAACTATGGCACTTGTTACCCAAGCTGCTCCCATTTCATTTAGGCAAACTTCGCTTTCTTTATAATTTGGTGTAATTATTAGGAAATTGACTTTAGCACTCAGAAGGCTTTCAATAATCGAGTCTCTCCAATAAGCACCAGATTCTATTTTTGTTCCATCTGTTGAAACACAGAAGATTTTGTCAATTGAAACACTTAAAGCACCTTGAAGTATTAAGTCGATAAAAGCATCGACAATTTCCTTGTCCTTTGATGCATGACTTATAAAAACAGATTTTTTTACTTTCTCCGGTTCTGCTTCAATATCTATTTTTGATTTCATAGTTTCCCCGTTTTCTATTTTCTTAATTAGCAGCTTAAAAATTGGATATTGTTGATTGAAGTAATGCATTAGAACATGACCATTACCATCTTTTGGTAATTCCCTAAATTCTTTGTATTGATTATTTGTTTCGTCAAAAAACTTACTAAAAAGATCCTCTGATTCAGCTCTCCACTCATGATATTCATCAATAACGATGTATGAGTTAATATGTGCTTCCTTTCCTCTTTTTCCAAGTTTAGCCAATTGAATATTCTCAGCTAATGATTTTAATTTATCTATATGTTTTTGTGTTGCCATTTTAAGTTAGTATTTATCTATCTTTTAAGGGTTGCAGGTAACGGTTACCAGCTATGCACCGTAAGGGTGATTTAACTACCAAGTTTCAAATGTATTAAATATTTTGATTGAACAAGCAAAACTTCTTGTTTACTTCTGAACCCCTTATGGGGCATAGGTGTTGTTGTTTGCTGACTATTTACGGTGCTCGTCCAACTTCTTCCAAAACCTCTCAAATACGATTCCTGGCGAGTTAGTTTAACGAGGTAACCACGATTTGAAACACAGAGCTATGCTCACACTCCAAGTTTAAATAATCCAGG
>WGDO01000058.1 GCA_015493225.1 Patescibacteria group bacterium | reverse complement strand
CTACAATTAGCACTTTTAAAAAAATAAAAAAACATATATTTTAGCACAATAAAAATTATCAGTAATAAAGTCAGCCGATTTGTACAAAAAAAATTATATATTAGACTTGAATTATTAAAAACAAGGTATTTATAAGCTAAAATTATTAAAATGTTTACAATGTTGTTAGTTTTTGCGATATTTATTGATATTTTCTTAAATTTGCTTGCCCAAAGATGTTAAAGAGCCAATTTAATTTGACAAGAATGCTAAAATATGCTATAATGGACTATCGAGATGAGGAATTAAAAAGCCAAGTCTTGTGTTCGTTGACAATTGAATATAACTAAACCTAAACCTCAAGAGAGGTTAGAAATTAACCAGCTTCCCTTGAGGTTTAGGCAAAAAAACAAAACCACTCCGTCTGTTCGGAGGTGGTTTAGAATTTCAAAACGAAAATGGGCACGGGCCCACCGTTCAATTTAATGGGCAACTGCCCAGAGGAGAAAAAATGAAAAAACAAGCTTCTGATACTACTATTAGCACTGATGATAAGCCAAAAAAACAAATTGGCAGTGAAGCTAACACTTTCAGAAAAGCAGTAGATGCTACTAGTGAAGAGATAATAAAAACTGTACAATTTGGCACAGAAACTATTACGCAGGTGATTACCTTTTTCTTATTAGTATTCTGTTTACTCGTCAGTATCTTGTCATTCCAAAAGGGGTGGCTTATTCCATTGGTATTATGTGGCTTATCTTCTATCGTTATAATCGCTCTTATTCTACGAAGATTACTCAAGAAAAACAAACCCAGGAGGATTAAATTATGAGATGACAAGAAGCGTTTAATACTAATTATAAAAAATGGTAATTATTAAACTGCTAATGAGATTACAACTGCAGAATTAAAAAAAAGGGGGCTTTCGTTCTTGAATTCGGGGAAAATTTGAGAAGATTGACAAAAGCTTCTTAACGTTATATACTCATGTTATAATTATGCACATAAGTGTATATAATATATCAAATAATGGGGGATGTTCCTATGGCAAAAACAACAAAAACTGTCATCGTACGAAAGGAAAAACGAGATGGTTCTGTATCTGAATCTCATACGGTGACTCACAGTACAACCGCTGGAAAAGTCGTAAAAGGTGCAATTATTGCAGCAGGGGCACTCATTTTATTAGGCGCTTTATGTGATGGCTCCAACAAAAGCTAGTTCTTCTGTATAATTTTATACAAACTCTTTCTCCTTGATGCACTTGCATCAAGGAGCTTTTTTTAAATTAATAAATTTTTTATTTACATTATTTAATAAAGTCTCCTAATATATTATATTTTTTATAAGAAAGTATCCGCTTCCATTTGACAAGAATGCTAAAATATGCTATACTATGACATCAGGTAGGGAATCTATCTGATGCAGGAATATGTTCTTTGACAATTAAATATCACCTAAGCCTCAGGAAAGATTCATAACACGAAATATGGGACAAGTAACAAGCAACCAGTAACAAGAATTAAACTTTGTTTCTGGATTTATGATTTAAGATTTTTTCACTCCCGTCTAGGGATATAAGATCTATAAGCTGTTGAATACAAATTGCTTGTCACTTGTTATAAGTTATTAATTACTATTCACTTGTCACTTGTTACTAGTTACTTGTTATTACCTTTCCCGAGGTTTAGGCAAAAAAACAAAACCCCTTCCGTCTGTTCGGAGGTGGTTTAAAATTTCAAAATCGGGCACTACCCGGAGGAAACTGTTATGAAACACAAAAAAAGTAAATTTGCTGTAGCACTTGTTGGTCTTGGCATTATGTTTAAGTATCTTCAGTCGCACATAGCAACCGAGGAGAGTAAAGTAACAGAAAGTATTTTTGTTGCTAAGAGTATGTCACCCGAAGAAAAGGTATCTTACAGAGAATTAAAAAAAATCTTGCGAGAAAAAGGGTACGATGACGTATTTTTAAGAATGCGCCTATCTAGTCAAATTGAGTATAATTCTGCTGGAGCGAAAGCTATTATCAAAGACGTTCTCAGTGCAGATAGCTGGGAATCTAAAAAAGCTGTCTTGCAAGGGTATAATCTTTTGAAAAAAAGATCGGTATTTCTTATTACCCAGGAAAATAAAGGCTGGATATTATATGCTTTTGTTGTTTTGATAATTTTGTTTTTAACAAGTATTAACTATTCTATTAGATAAACGTTTGGGAGGATAGAAAATGAAAATAATAATTATTGCTGTTTGTGCAACTTTGTTTATTGGAGTCACCCTTGTATTAAAATTATTATACAAAGTTGAACCAAACAGAGCAACTCTTATCGAGGTTTCTTTTAGAAATGTCAGGAGAATAATTTTGGGAGCTGGTTTATATCTCTTAATTGAAATTAAACCATTTATCAATATTAAACTCGACAACTGCAGTTTGGCCATTGTTTCTATTGAGCCAATAGCAGGAATCGAGGAGGATTGGAGTGGAGATTGGCAAAATGGAGAAAAAAGACACCCTGATATTAAAACCTTTACGGAAGAGATGTGGAAAACTTTCCCTAAGATAGAATTCGAAGATGGAAGCAATGGTCTCATTGAGTTCATTTTGATGCTACAGGTTGTAAATCTGGAAAAATATGCCTATGCTGGCATAAACCCCATCCCAACAATTGTAGCTTACACTAAACTTTTGATTCAGTCTGCTTACACTAAGATGTCTTTTGCTGCAGCAAGAAAAGATCTTGAGGATGGTAGTACGGCCTCAGAAGGGTTACAAAGGGATATCTTGACCGCAGTATCAGCCCTTGCTGAAGATTTTGGGATCAAAGTTGTAATCCCTAAAAATGGTAAACTTATCAAGATGTTTTATCCTAGTCCCGCCACAGAAAGAGCCCGTACTAAAATTTTTGACGCTAAAGCTAATGGCAAAGCTAAGGCAGAAGAAGCCACAGGCGATGCTGCTGCAGCAGTAAAGCACGGTGAAGGACAGAGAAACCAATGGAAAGCTGCTGCTGAAATTGACGGAATTACTATACGGGATATTCTGGCCTTTGAGCAACAAAAAATCGCCGCTGGTGCTGTAACCAAAAGCACTACTATTCTAAGTGTAGGAAAAGACGGTATGGCTGGCGCTGTAGCTGGACTAGCAGGTGTTGCAACTACCGTACAAAAATCAGTAAATTCATCAACTACCCAACAAAATACACCTGACTCAGAGGAGTAAACTATGATACTATTAATGATTTTTCTTTGGGGGGCGATAGGAGCAGTAGCTTATTCTGACCTACTCCCCTTCTGGATGCTGATTGTTGGTGGAGTGCTTATTTCCATCACAATCATTGGTATGAATCTTTTCGCTTCCAGCAACAAGCCAGGGACTACTACTACAACAGATATTTCTGGTAGCGATAACGGTGGTAGCTCCGATGATACCACCCCCGCTCCATCCGCCACAACTCCCTCCCCAGCAAACTGGGGTGGGATTATTGCCGGGGTTGTAACTGTTGCCATACTCATCGGTGCTCTGTTTTTTTGGGCGCCGTGGGAAAAAGAGGGTGATACTCAAGGTTGGCAGAAAACCACGGCAGTTGTGCAATATAAGGCAATTGTCGATAGCAAAGAGGTTAAAGTCTTGGGGATTTACTTTCCTGGAACACTTCCTGTTGGAAGTAAAGTTGTGTTTAAAAAATTCCGGTGGAAGATGAGCTTTAAAGGAGAAGAAGGAAACTTAATTCCTGATTATATTTCCCCTGGCTCAGAATCTACCATAAAAATAAACTCCGTCCACTGTGCCTTACTGGTTCCAGTAGATGGACAGTCTTCAAAGGAGGTTGTTATGTGGTGGCGACCACTTTAAATATGCGCAAAAAGTTGTGTTGATAAGACAACACAACAAAAACCGGGCGACCTATTATGGTTCTAGCCCGGTTTTTTCTTGTCTGTCTTTTTATATTCTATAAAGTTGACAATGGTGGTGCAGGGGTATTATAATAAACATCCCAATGATTTCCTTCTCTAACATAATAATTTCCATGCCCATCAGAATATACCCTATCTCGACTACCAGTCCTACTCGCTCTAATGCCGATGAAATTATAATTGTTTTCTATATAATTATTTACTGCCGGTGTGTCATCAATGTCTACCTTGTAACCATTGGCATGCGAATACGTTCCAGAAGCGTGTGGATCTGCTTCTGCTCCACCAGTTACGATCACATTGCCACCAAATTCTTCTTGAAAATTTAAAAGACCTTGTCTTGTAGTTGGTCTTATATTTCTTATATTAGTAGCACCTGGAGATGATTCCCAAGTTGTAATATGTCCCCCACTATCTTCCCATAAATTTGCTCTGGCTACATCTTCACTTTGATTTGTTAAATGTGGTGATGACACGCTATTATTAGTAGTATTAGTCGGACTAACTGGTGTTTGATTAGCAGGAGTAAGTATTGTTCCCGGTTGTGTTCCTGGGTTGGCTCCTGCTCCTGGTTGTGTTCCTTGGTTGGCTCCTGCTCCTGGTTGTGTTCCTGGGTTGGCTCCCGGATTAATCCAAAACGCGCTGTTGTCGTCGCAGGTGAATTGGAACCAGCCGGTGTCGCCACCGGTGCCGAGCATGGAGGTGTTGACGGCGAGGAGTTTGAGTAAGGTAAATACAATTAGCCAGCTTAGTAAAAATAAGCCAAATCCCAAAAGTGTTTTGTGAATAATTTCTTTGGCTGTGGTTGCCATTTTTCCTCCGGCGGAAATAATGTATAAAACTCCGGCGACAGTTAACATAAAGATGGAAACAACAATTAGTAATGATAATAATAAATTAAAAAAGTTTTGAATTAAAACAAAGAAGTGGCAAATGGTGCAGGGTTTGTTAATTGAGCCTCCAGTATCACTGGCACAATGTTTATTTACTCCGCAGGGAACCAATGGCCCATGAAAGAACAAAAATCTCTGCCCAGCCAACCCCTCCGTCCCGCAGTCAGTTGTAGTGGTATTACTTGTTCCTCCGGCAGTGGTTCCTCCGGCAGTGGTTTGCCCGGGTGTAGTAGCTCCTGTAGTAGTAGCCCCTGTTTGCTCTGATTTCTGTTGTTGATTTGAAATAGTCTGACCAGGTGTTTGTTGCCCAGTAGCGGTTTGCCCTGGCGTTTGATTTGCTTGTTGACTAATTGGATTGTTTTGAGGTTTAATATTGTTATTTTCAACATCAATACTTTTTAATACATAACTATTACTTTGTGGTATATACCTATCATTTTTAAATTCATTAAAATTCATATTTGGATTATTCGCAACATACTGCCAATCACTATCAGTGGTTTTAAAATAATTAGTATCTCCTACCCGGCCTTTGTAAATAGTGGCACCATTTATGGTCTGTTTGTTATATTCTATCGATTTATTTAAAGCTTTTAATGCATTTTCTTTAGTAACCCCGTTTATACGTTCTTTAATATACGCTGTAGCCGCTAACTCTTGTATGTTAGATGGAGCTTCATTAATCTTTCCAGTTGTTCCAATTTCCGCTAAAGCCTGATTTAAAGTTAAAGCTTGCGTATAATTACCAAAACCAAACAATCCCGCTACAACCACAACTGCCAAAATAATAATACTTTTCTTAAATTTTTCCATAAATTTATTTTAGTTTGTTATATTCCCTACGAATCTACAAATCAACTACAAATCTACAAATCTTACATATCGAACGCAGTGAGTAATTCGTATATTTGTAGTTGATTTGCCATCCTTAAGTGGGAGATAAAATAGGTTCGTAGGGGCAGAAAATTTCAAATTAAAATCCACCCCCTAATCCCTCTTTTATTCCACTGCGCCTAAACGGCTACGCTGGACAAGCGCCAGAAGGGAAACTAAGGAAATCCACCCCTAACCCCTCCTTTGATAAAGGATGGGAACTAAGGATTATTTCCTCACCAACGCATCAATTCTCGCTTCGGCATTATTGATTGCTTCTGAAATGCTCATCGCTCCACGATTAACAGCGTCAATCATATCAACAAAAATTTCATCAATGGCTAAATTATCAACCTGTCGCCAGGATTTAGCAGTCAAGGCTTGTTCAGCAAAAGCTCCTAGAACTGGGTCATTTTTTTGTTTTTCAACCAAATCTCTTCGGGCCGCCGGCTTATGTGTTTTTGTTAAATACTCAGCCGTAGCATCAATGTTTCCCTGAGTTGGTCGATTGGTTACGAAATTAACATAACGCCAGGCTTCTCTAATTCTATCTTCATTGGTGTAGCCAGCGTTAGTAGAAATTGGTTTATTTTTCACAACGGCCAATCCCCAATAACTAGCATAATTAACTGCCTTGTTTGGTCCCGGTTGTGGTACCGGTGCGATATTGAAATCAAGTTTTGGGTCAGCTTTTTTCAGACGGTCATACCAATAAGAATAATTTATCATCATAGCTGTTTGACCATAACGAAAGGCATCGGTGGAATATGGCATTTTAGTATTCCAAGTATATAAAGGAGTAGCGCTGTTAGTAAAAGCAGTAAAAAAGTTAAGGGCAATAACTCCAGGATCACTACGGTCTTGGTCTGATTTATTAAACTCTGCCTGTAAAGTATCATTGAGATTCATTGTCGCTCCACCCTGCATCATCATTAACATTACAATATCTCCGGCTCGATTTACCGCTCCCGGTGTTTTTGCTCTTCCCAGGGCGATGGCTGATTGTTTAATGTTGCCAAATTTGTCTATCTTCGTTAAAAGCTTAGTGTCTTTTTTTAATTCATCCCAGGTTGCCGGTGGACCAACAATTCCAGCTTGATTCAATAAATTACTGTTGTAATAAAGAGCCAGGGTGTCGCAGTATAATGGCTTGGCAAAAATATTATTTTTATAAACAAAGTCATGATAAGCTACATCTACAAAAGTTTTTTTGAAGCCGGCCAAAGCATCTTGGGAGTTCGGCATAGGGGCTATTTTATCGCCGTGTTTTGGTAGCCAACTACTTTTGAAGTAGATAATATCCGGACCAGTACCATTAGCTAAAGCATTGGTAAGGGTTTTTTCAAATTCCTTAATATTGCGGTCAACTATTTTGCGATATTTTACTTTACTAACATAGGGGTCTGCATTTTCAAAAGCAGTATTGATGTTGGAATAAACATCGGAATCATCAAAAATCCCCCAAACCTCTAAAGGCATTTGCGGAATGGCTTTTGGTTTCTTTTTTAGACACCCTGAAAGAGTAAGGCTAACGATGACGATGCTAAGGAATAAAATTTTTGTTTTCATTTTTTGATATTATTTTTTATTATTTTGTGATTTGTAATTTAGAACTTTTTAACTATATCTTGCAAACCACGTTTAGAAAATTTAAAATTTAAAATTTACAAATTTAAATTCAATTTAAAATAACTCAATTTAAAAACTACCGGTTGTTTAGTATTTGTTTTAAAATTTAAATATTTTAAATTGAATGAAAAATTTTAAATTTTAAATTTTGAAAGTTAAACTCACCCCTAACCCCTCCTTTATCTCACTGCGCTAAAGCTACGAGGGACAAGCGCCGGAGGGGAACTACCCATCTATAATCTACTATCTACTTACTACAATCTACCTACTACTAATCTACCATCTACCTACTAGTATCTACTTACTAAACATTATACCACATTTTCCAAACATTGTGAAAAAAATCCCAGTGTGCTAAAATAAGTATATTAAGAATTTTTTAAATTAAAAATGAATTTATTCAAAAAATATGTCTTCCTTTTTGTTATTTTAAGTTTGTCTCTATTTTTTGGCTTATTTAATTTTTGTCAAGCACAAGCGACTAACTCCTATGTTAGGCCACCTCTTGATGAAAATGCCAAAACATGGTTACGCCAAAATAATATTAGTGATGATAATGGCAATGTAGAAATATATCAAATATTAAAAAATCGAGCTAAGCTAGCAGACAATCAGATAATACAGGAATTTAAAGATATTTATGGTAACAACCTTAATAGAAATAATACCAGGACAGTAGACTTACCAAACAGCTTAATAAATGGTGAGCCATTAAAAACAACTCATGGAATTTGGTCTCGTAAGGGTGGTGCACTAGGATTTCAAAGTTCTACCGTCAATAATGGAAATCCTGTTTCTTCTGATCCTAGGGTTGATCCTGTGGTTAAAAATGCTAACTTTACTCCTAGGGAAAGTTTCAATCTAAATCACGCCACTCTTCCGGAGGTGCAGTTTGAATATCATAACCCTTTACAGGTCAATAGTTTTACCGGCTTAATTAGTCATTTTTTGGCTGGCCTACAAGCAATTATTGGCTGGTTAGCGGTAATTATGATTGTGATTGGCGGAATTGTTTATATTACTTCGGCTGGTAAATCCAGTCAACTGGAATTGGGAAAGAAAATTTTAACTTTTGCCCTATTGGGTTTTGCCATCGCTGTGGCCGCTCCCTCCATTTTGAAAGAAATAATGGTTTTGGCCGGTAATGGTCAAGGGACTTCAAATGGTGGAAGTGTTATTGCCCAGGCTACAGATGTGCGGGTAATTTTAATGAGAGTACTAAATTTTGTAATTACTTTGATTGGAATAATTGCCACCATTGGTTTTGTTATTTCTGGGTTTAATTTTATCGCAGCTGGTGGAGATTCTGGACGAGCAGAAAAAGCGCGTAAAGGTTTGATGTATTCCATTATTGGAGTTGTTGTTGCTGGGACTGCTTTAATTGTTATTAGGCAGGTTTTGATTTTGCTGGGAATGCAGGTATAGTTCACGGTTCACAGTTTACAATTCACGGTTCACAGTTTGGTGTTTACAGCTTCCCCTCTTTGTAAAGGGGGGATTGAGGGGGGATTTTTAGTACCCCTACGAACATACAAATCAACTACGAATCTACGAATTACTCACTGCGTTCGTTATGTAATATTTGTAGATTCGTAGCCAATTCGTATTTTCGTAGGGGCCGTAAACTCGTAAAGCCCATAGACTAACTAATAAACAAAAAATTCAAATGAAAAAATTTCTTCCATCACTAATATTCTTATTTTTATTAGCTTTATCTGCCAGCTGTAATGCTCAGGCTCATATTTCCATTATCAACCCGGTTGGCACTCCAACTTTAACGGGATTTTTGGAAAATGTAATGTCTCATCTGTTAAGTATTATTGCCTATGTGGCGGTTTTATTTATTGTGATTGGTGGAATAATGTATGTTATGTCTGGAATGGGTGGTGGTAATGATGGACTTAAAAAGACTGCTCAGAATACTTTGACTTTTGCCATTATTGGTCTGGCTTTAGCGGTGGCTGGTCCATCATTTTTGAAAGAATTGAAAACCATTGTGTTGGGAAGTCCAACGGCGGATGTACCAATGAATTTAAACCAAGCCCCCAGCTTAGTAGAGATTGTCCAAAGGGCTTTATCCTTCCTGTTGTCAATTGTTGGTGTTCTTGCTATAATAGGATTAGTACTTGGTGGCATAATGTATATTTTTGCCGCGGGGAGTGTTGATGTCGCTAAACGAGCAACAAAAATGATTAGTTATTCTCTGTTGGGAATTATAATTTCTGGTACAGCTTTGATTGTTGTTAAAAAAGTGGCGGAGTTGATTGGGAACTGAGCCTATTAGTAAATTTTAATTTGTAATTTGTAAATTTTAATTCAATTTTAAATATCTTAATTTTAAATGCCTAAAACAGCGGCAAATTCAAGCTGTGTGGTAGTTTACCATTTGTTTAAGAAATTTAAAATTTAAACAATTAGATTTGAATTAAAATTTACAAATTACAAATTACAAATCCCTCGCGATAAGAGAAATTATTTCTTTTAAGGGATAAATTATAAATCTGTGATTTTGTAATAAATATAATCTAGAAAGGTAGGTGACACAAATGATAACAAAAACAAAAAAAACAATATTTGGTTTAATGGCGATGGCTATGATGATGTTGCCTGTTTTGGCAATTCCGGCATCAACTAATGCTCAATTTTCTCCCGATGCTACCAGAGCTAGAGAACTAAATGTTTCCAGAAGTGGTAATGCTAACCTAATAGAAGTACTCTTTACAGTAATCAAGGGTCTTTTGGCAGTTGTATTTGCAATTGCAGTATTAATGTTTGTTATTGCTGGTATATTCTTTCTTACGGCTGCCGGTGGTGACCGAGCAGATACAGCTCGAGATATATTAACCTATGCAATTATTGGTTTAGTAGTAAGTGTACTTGGATATGCAATAGTCTTATTCCTAAGTAATGCTTTAACTGGTGGTAACACCAACGCAGGTGGTGGTGGTATAAATATTACTGCCCGATAATACCTTGAATTGCAATTCAAAATAAAAAACGGCCTTTGGGCCGTTTTTTATTTTGTTGTTTTTTGAAAATGTGATATAATGGATGGTAGATTGTAGATACTAGAGATAATACTTTAGTTCCCCTCCTTTGTAAAGACAAGTTATAAGGAAAAGTCAACCCGTACCTTAAAAAAATAATAAAGAAATTTACGAGCAGTAGCAATAACAGCTGTAAAATAATGCTTTCCATCATTAATCAGTCTCTGATAATACTCTTTAAAAATGTCATTATGTTG
>WGDO01000057.1 GCA_015493225.1 Patescibacteria group bacterium | reverse complement strand
GTCCTCGTCCAAAACTCACAACTTTTGTAATATCATTTATTGTTTTATCTTTAAACCATGGAAAATTTTCATAAGATAGAAAAAACTCTTTTTCATTTGATAATATCCATAATCCATGACTTGATATATTAGTTACTTCCGTTTCCAAAATATTCCTCCCATGCTTTAATAAAATCTTCATAATGTTCTTCAATTATCTTTTCAATTTCATTTAGCTCTCTTCTTGATAGTTTGTAATTTTTTGCTAATTCAATTTGAGGGTCAAGCCAAAATTTAGCTTCGCCTTTTTGGCTTTGTATATGAATATGTTGTCTTAACTCTTCTCTTGAAAAGAAGAAAAAACGATAACCTTTAACTTTTAATACGGTTGGCATTTATATTTCCTAGTTATTTTTTCTTCTCATTTTAACATATTTTGCTACTCTGTTTTGTTATATAGCTACTCTTTGATGTTCATTTTGAATAAGTTTATCAGCCAACCAAGTTTTAATGATAGCTTGACGACTTACTCCAATATGTTGTGCCTCTTCATCAAGTTTTTTAACCATCCAAGTTGGAAAGTCAATATTAATTCTTTTTGGTTCTAAGTTTGGTCTTCTTATTGTAGATAAATCAAGATATTCAATTATATCTTCTTCATTATCATCAAATATTTTATCAAATTCTTCAGCTTTCATAAATTTCAATCTCCTTTTTTCTTGCTCTTCGTGCAGAAATAATTCTAATTTTCTCTTTCTCACGAATAGTTGTTACAACAGTATAAAATTTGCTATTGATTTTTCCAATATTAATAAATCTTTCTTCATCTTCATAAGGTGTCAAGATTTCAACCATTCTATCATCATTCCAAAGTAGCTTTGCTTCTTCAAAATTAATACCATGCTTTTGCTTATTTGATAAGCTTTTATTACTGTCATATTCATACTTCATATAAGAAGTATATCATTTTTATATTAAATTGTAAAATTTTAAGAAAGTTTTTGTGGATGTATAACGGTTGTCGTGAGCAATAATTTTCCCGCTAGGGTAAATTATTGGCTCCTCGTTTTTGTTAGCATCTTATATGCTCGATAAAACCTGAACTTAAATTTTCTGTAACTAAAATAGGACAACTATCTTGACTTGTTACTTCTGATATTACTGTGCAAGATGGATGTCCATAAGTATTTGTTTCTCCAACTGATATTGGACACCAATAATATCTATCATCGAGAACAAATTTATCAAAACTTTTTATATCTCCATGATGTGGAATTTGGATAGTTCCAACACTTTTCCAAAAGTTTCGGAAAATAGATTTAATCTTCACTACATTTAAGTTGGTATCACCAGTATATATACAACTCACCCTATGTCTTTCTTTTCTCATTCGATGCCATCGAATATGATGAAACTCATCATGACATCTAAAATATCTAAAGGGATAATCCAAATGAAATGCTTCTTGTTCGCAATCTCTATGCAGACAATTTATTCCAGAATAAAGCAACATAGAATTTTGATTTATATTGCCATTGACTTTTGTGTAAATCTCTTTTAATTTCTTACGGTTCGATATAGCCTTATTGATGGTATATTTTGAATTGGTTTTTAATTTTTCAACATCAAATCCACTAGCTATTAATAAAACTTCTAATTCATTATTTCTAGAACTGTACTGATAATTATATGGAATAAATAGCCATTCATAAGATTTAAAATTTTTTCTTAAAATTGACCCACTTTGTATATTTGTAGTTGTTGAATTATCTAAATTAATTGGCTCAATACTGTCATTTATTGGATTTTCACTATTTTCTGATGCTTCAATAGTTATTATTTGAGTTTCTTGACCAAAAAACTTTTGAGGATTTTCGATTAAAGTAGAAATGTGAAAATTTAAAGCTCTATATAAATTAATTAACAATGTTTTTTCGTCTTCGTGTAGCAATGGCATAATGACTTTTTTTATTTGAGTATGCTCACTTAGTGTTTTAATTTTGTTAACATGGTCATAATCAAAATGTGATATAAATAAAATATCTACAACTTCATTTTTTACAAATGCTTGTTTTACAACTTTATCTGCAAGTTTAGTATTCTTCCAGTTTCCACAGTCATAAACAATATTAAAGTTT
Source organism: Patescibacteria group bacterium (assembly GCA_015493225.1). Taxonomy (GTDB): domain Bacteria; phylum Patescibacteriota; class Minisyncoccia; order Moranbacterales; family DUUL01; genus S145-42. Next base: position 1,060 of record WGDO01000057.1, on the reverse strand, counting down.
TTATGTCGCTCAGAATAGAATGCACCTTGCCCAATTGGATGAAAAATTCGTTCTATCAAAAACACTCCTTATGTGATGCTAACGATTAAGTTGAGAAATATTTGAGCCACAGGGTCAAATATTTCTCTCCAATGATTTGTTAAACTGTTTTGTAAGCCTTTAGTCTCAATCTTACATAATCAGCTACCCAACCATCTTTTTCAGAGTAAATTTTTGGTTTTAAAATTTCTCTTATTTCTTGTTTGAATTGAACTTGCTGTTCATTCGTTAAATGGGAGATAATCCCATTTGCAAATATATCTAACCAATTTGAAATATCATCAATTTTAGTTGGTCTTGGAATAAGCTCAATATATTCTACTTTAAAATCATTATTTTCTAACAGTTGTTTATAATCACTATCTTTTGGAAAGTTCCATGGATTATTAAAATTTCCAAACTCTTGATGTTTATTAAAAACTTCTTCCATTACATCAGTTAAAAATTTTATATTTCCATAGCCTCCAAACTCAGCAACAAATCGTCCATTTGCTTTTAGAGATTTTGAAATTTTCTTTATTGCTTTTTCATCTTCTTTTACCCAATGTAAAACTGCATTTGAAAATATTGCATCAAATTCATTTTCAAAAGTTAAATCAGTAGCACTCATCACAAAAGCTTCTATGCCTTTTTCTTTTGTTTTTTGCACCATACTTTCACTTAAATCTACTGCAATAACTTTAGCATTAAATTTTTCAATTTCAACTGCTAAAGTTCCATCTCCACAACCTAAATCTAAAATTTTTTCATTTGCTTGTGGATTTAGAAGTTCTACGACTGGAAAAGCTAAATTTGATACAAAATCAGCATGTTTTTTATACTTGTCTGCATTCCATTGGTTTGTGTTGCTCAATTCTGTTCCTTTTGTAGTTTAACGGCGAAGCTGAGCTTCATTAATGTGTATTTCGGAAAATTCGCTTGCGATTTTCTGGAAGACACTTTGATGTGAGACTCCTGCCTTTTGTTGTATGTAGCGTAGCGGAATACGACAAAAGGTTGGTGGCTCGTTTAGAGCTCAGCT
>WGDO01000056.1 GCA_015493225.1 Patescibacteria group bacterium | reverse complement strand
TTCTATTGAAGCTAGCTTAAACTATTTAAATGTTTCTTTTGGGAAAAATATCTCCAAGGCTTTTTGTGAAATTTCCATAATTGAAATTATTAATTATTAATAATTTCATTATATCCTATTTTTGGAAATAACCCTAAAATGGGAGTGAGCCCGAAACTACTTTCCGAAGAAGTCTAATAAAAAAACAACTCCCATTAGGAGTTGTTTTAGTTTTGGCTTAAAGATGTTGTTTATTTAATTAATTTAATCTTATAATTTCCAGTATAAATGTCTGTAAATAGTGTTTGGTGATTTTTTTCCATTTTAAGTAAGAAGTAAACTAGTCCTTTGTCTCGATTAATTTTATAAATATCTTTCTGAACCCATTGTTTCTTGTTGTTTTTTATTACTTCTAAATATAGTTCGGGAAAATCATCGTAATTATTAATAAATTCTTTGGATTGGAGAGCTCTATAGTGTCTGGTTATTTTTCCATCGGTGGTTTCATTAACAAGCATAATTTCACCATCTCCATCTAGCTTAAATTTTTCCATCTGTTCAGGTTTGGCAACATTAGCTTGTAAAGCAGTCTTGGCGTATTTGGCACTTTTAATAAAATCATATTTAGCAGAGGAAAATAATTGATTGTATTGGGTAAAGCCAATTAACAAAAGAAGAACAGAGGCCATTATGGATAGACCGCCGATTGTTTTTCGAAATGCGTACTTTTGTATTTGCATATTTTTAACTTATTTTAGGGCTGTTTTCAAATCCCGATTCTTGCCAATTTTCCCAAATCTGCGACTTGTTGAAAAAATATTATCAATACGCCGTATTTATGCAATTTTTTCAACGGCGTCTCGGCTAAAATTTGAAAAAATTCATCAAAAACGGAATTTGAAAACAGTCCTATTTTAACTTTTTTAATTATAGCACACTTTTTTGAATTTGAGTAGGTCCATAAAGTCCATAAAGTCTATAAAGTCCATAAAGTCCGCAAGGTTTGTTTTGTTATTTGTGGAGGTCGGAGGGGAGCGTTGAAATTTAGCAGACGGTTGACGGAAGTGCTAGGATGGTGTATTATGTTAATTAGTGAGAAATTGGACGGAAAGTTAAAGAGGCAAATTATTTCTTAGAAAGTTGAAAAATTAAATTATTCTAAAAATATGAGTGAAGATTATTATAAAATTTTAGGAGTGTCTAAGGATGCTTCGGAGGATGAAATTAAAAAGGCCTATCGTAAGTTGGCCCATAAATACCATCCAGATAAAAAAGGGGGAGATGAAGCAAAGTTCAAGGAAATAAATTCTGCTTATCAAGTTTTATCAGACGCCAAAAAGCGACAACAGTATGACCAATTTGGAAGTGGTTTTGATCAACCTGGAGGGGCCGGTGGAGCGGGAGGTTTTTCTGGCTTTTCTGATTTTGGTGATTTTGCTCAGGATTCTTCTAATGGTGGTTGGGAATTTAATTTTGGTGGTAGTCAGCAAGGTAGTGCTGGTGGGTTTGAGGATATTTTTTCCGATGTTTTTCGTTCAGCTGGTTTTGGTGGACGTTCATCTGCTCAGCAACCAATCGGTTCAGATATTGCTGTGGATGTGGATGTTACTTTTGAGGAAATGGCCAAAGGCGTTGAAAAAGATATACAATTGTATAAAAAAGTTAAATGTTCTTATTGTGATGGAACTGGAGCAGAGGATAAAAAAATGAAAACCTGCTCTCAATGTAAGGGTACAGGAAAAATTACAAAAACAGTAAGAACAATTTTTGGTAATATTCAGCAACAGGTGGTTTGTGATAAATGTCATGGTGCTGGGAAAGTTCCAGAAAAAAAGTGTAAGCATTGTGGAGGAGATGGAGTTATCAAAGAAAGCCAAACTGTAAAGGTAAAAATTCCAGCTGGTATTGAAAATGGGCAAACGATTAAAGTAACTGGACAGGGTGAGGCAATTCAGGGTGGATTGGCCGGGGATTTGTATATTACGGTACACATTGCTTCCGATGATAGATTTACCAGAGAGGGTAATAATATTGTTTCGGAGCAAGAGCTTCGTTTTACTCAGGCGGTTTTGGGAGATGTCGTAAAGGTGCAAACTGTTCACGGAGAAACAAAGGTAAAAATTCCGGCAGGAACACAGCCTGGGGATATCCTACGAATTAAAGGTAAGGGAATTCATCGGGAAGGTTATTTTAATAAAGGTGACCATTTAATAAAAATTAAAGTTAAGGTGCCAAATAAATTGAATAGCGAACAGTCGGAGGTGGTTGAGAGATTAAAAGAATTAGGATTGTAAAAAAATGCTAGTAGATAAGGGGTCACTCTCATTTTAGGGTTATCCAAAAATCTTAAAAACCCTAAAAAGGTGAAACTTCTTATCTACAACCCCTCTGACTAGCGTTCTAAATCCTTTTAGTTTTGCATTAAAACTTTCTGCGGGAGCATTAGTACTTCTATTAATAAAAT
>WGDO01000055.1 GCA_015493225.1 Patescibacteria group bacterium | reverse complement strand
TCCTCTAGGGGATAACAAGTTATTGATCATATGGGTTTGTTTACAAGCGGTGAGCTAGTCTTTATTAGATGCTTAAAGCAATAAGGGGGGTTTGTACTCACCGCTCGTAGATTTCTTTATTATTATAGCACATGTCTTTATAGTAGGAGGGAAGACCGTAAACAACGAACCATCAAAATAAACTGTAGATTTGTAGGGGTAAAAATTTTATAAATATGAAACAGTCTGTTGTCAGAAAAAATTTAGAACAAACGGAACTTGGTTATGATTTAATAGCCAAGAAATTTTCGGAAACGCGAAAACATTTTTGGCGTAGTTTGGAATTTATTAAACAGTATGTCCAGGATGGAGATAGTATTTTAGATTTTGGCTGTGGAAATGGGCGCTTAACGGAATTGTTTAAGGATAAAAAAATTAAGTATAAAGGAGTTGACCCTTCTCAAGAATTAATTAATTTTGCCAAAGAGCAATATATAGAGAATATAGATAATTTTATAAAAATATCTCCAACTAAGGTAAGCCTACCATTTAATGATGAAAAATTCAATAGTATTTATACAATCGCAACATTTCATCATTTACCGGGGAAATTGCATAGGCTAAAGGTGTCCAGAGAGTTGTATCGAATGACAAAAAAGGGTGGGTGGATTGTGGTGACAGTTTGGGATTTGTGGCAGACAAAATACAAAAAACAAATTTGGAAAAATAGATTTAGGGAAATTATAGGACAAAGTGAGTTGGACTGGAATGACTGTCAAATTACTTTTACGGATAATGAGGGAAAAGTTTTTAATAGATATCACCATGCTTTTACTAAGGGGGAGCTAGAGCGATTATTTAGAAGGTCAGGATTTAGTATTATTGAGGTGAAGAAGGTTGGGGGGAATATTGTGTTGGTGGGACAAAGAAATTGAGAAGTTGGGAAATTAGGAAATTAAGAAATTAGAAGTTTTATTTAGAAATGTAAAAATTAATATTAATATATGGTTGCTGAAAAAATAAGAGGCAACAAAAATAAAATAGAAAAGAAAGAGGAGGAATTGTCTCCTGAGGAGCTTGTGAAAAGATTGCAAGAATTTTTAAATCAAGAAGGGATTGACAAGAATGCTAAATATAGAAAGCGGGGTTTGGCAGGATTGCATTATTTTGATTTAAAAGATTTGGATAGTGGATACGATGATATAACTTTTGCGTCCCAATCCTTGAAGTGGAGCGATGTTTTAAAAGAGGTGAAAAATGCACTTAAGGGATGGATTTAAGTAAATTTTTTAGAAGTTTTCAAGAATATTTTTTTTCAGAAGCAAGGCTTCTGAATTTTTAAATTTAAAATTTTTAAATTTAATAGTAGTTTTTTTATTTGACTAAGGGTTAGTTTTTTGGTAGTATTGTAGAAGTGAAGAGGGGAATGGTCCGATGGCCGAGTGGTTAGGCAAAGGTCTGCAAAACCTTGTACAGCGGTTCAATTCCGCTTCGGACCTCAAAATAAGATAGAGTTAAAAGTCTGCAAAACCTATACAGTAGCGGTTCTCTCCCTAAGCGGGAGATAAAAATTCCGCTTCGGACCTCGTAGAACATTTAAAATTTTCAAAATATATGCTCAGGTGGTGGAGTTGGTAGGAACGAAGCGGTTTAAGCTTTGCTCCAGGACTTAAAATATTTTTAGTCCTGCGTTATCGATTTACTATCAGGGTAGATGTTCATTACAATATAGATATATGCTCGGGTGGTGGAATTGGTAGACACGCAGGACTTAAAATCCTGTGAGGTTAAACTCGTGCGGGTTCAAGTCCCGCCCCGAGCACAAAAATAGGCTAGTGTTTAAACTAGCTTTTTTAGTAAAATAAATTTTTAGCATTGAATAAGGAAATATAACATAAGCTTAAAAGAGTAATTATTGCTAGACACGCTGGCTTTTTTAGTAGATAATGTAGGTGGAAATGAATTGAGTAATGATAAAACCATTATTAATAAAAATGACTTTACTGTGGGTAATATTCACAAAAATTTTAAGCAAAAAAATATAAAAAGTTTTTGATAATGGGAAATTTTTTGAGAAGATGGGAAGATAAGCAAAGGCTCGAGGATAAATAATGGAAAATAGATAAATTTAAAAACTTATGATGCTTAAAATTTATTAATATAGTATATTTATATGATTGGATTTATGTTTAGATATAGTACTTTAGTGATAGAACTAAATAAATTACTTAGTATGAAATTTATTAATAATAATATTTATTCTAGAAATTCAATAGGTCTTTCGCTTAGTAGTATTATAGAATATCATAATCAGGGAGATATATTGAGTAGAGAGTGTGAGTTGGGTAAAATAAATATGTTAGTAAAGCATTTAAAAGAGCTTAAAATATATGATAATGAATTATTTATAAAATTTAAGCGTGATATTCTGAGATTGAGTGACAATTTAGATGGATATTTTGGAGTTAGATTAGAAATAAATATTGCTACGTCATTGATTAGAAAAAAGGTAAAATTTATAAAAACAGAGTCTCCGGATTTTTGCATTTTAGAATATAATAAAAAAATATATATAGAGTGTACAAGTGTACATATATCTAAAAATATTTCTAATAAAAAAGACTTAAGATATAAAATAAAAACAGCGATTAACAATAAGGCAAAAAAAATATATTGTAATAATGAAACTATGTTATTTATAGATATAACCAATATTGTACATCATCCATCAGTTGAGGAAATTTATCTAGATAAGGATGTGTTAAAACAATATGTTAGAGAAATAATTGTTAATTCAAAATTTAGTAGCGTGGTATTATTTTTGTATGAATACAATAGAGAGAAAAAAATGTTTGAGTCTGTGTATGTCAGAATCGATAATAAAGATATTCAAAAGAAAGTTTTAGTATTTTTAGATGAATTCTATCCATTAGGAAATGTCAGAGTATATAAACCAATTATTCCTCATTCATCATAATACAAGAATAATATTTTTAAATATTATTCTTGTATTTATCTTAGCTATTAATTTGTAAAAACTTTAGGGCATAGTGAAATAATTTATAAAAATAAATAATAATATATTGTTAAAAAGTAACAAAGTACAATATAAAAATTTTAAATCTGTAAAAGATCTTTTAGATGAATTTAAATGTTCTTTATATAATGTTGATGTTCGTACGTCAGTGATCAGTGGTTCAATTTTGCCAAAAAAGTTGAATCAAGATAAAATTTCTGCAGATACATATTTAAAGTGGGCGCAAGATGACTTGAAAAAAATAAAATTAAGGCATGGATTAGTTCAATTTTAAACTCTAAAAAAGCTGTTTTAAGAAGGCAGGATGAAATAATAAGTGACATTCTAGGAATATCCGAAGAGAATCTTGTAAAAACCAAATTTGAATTTTTATCGGATGACTTGAAAATAAATATTCCACTTTTAGTAAAGAAGATGATTATTGACCTTAGAAATGCTTTGGAGCATGATTTTGCTATTCCAAAAAAAAGTGATGCTAATGATGCTTACGAACTTGCCAATTTGTTTTTGTCTTCAACAGAGAGATACTTAACTGATGAGTTTGTTGGATCTCTGGAAATCGGTGATTTTTCTCAATTCTCTGTAAAATTTTTAGAAAACTTGGAAAAAGGTATTAGAATATCATTCGGGGGAAATAATGGAAAATCAGGAAAGAGATTCTTGGTAGTTTTTATTGTTGATGAGGTTGATACTGGAAAGCATGTGGTTATTGATTCTGATAATCAGTTTTATGTAGATTTAATTAAATATTTCATTGTTTTTCGTGATGATGGAAAAAAAGATATTGGTGATAAAATAAAAAAGATTTTAATACAATTATAGAATATATTTTAGTTAAGATAATTTCTAATAAGATGTTGTAAAAAATAAAAGTATGCAATTTAAAAAAATTGAGTATAAAAATTTAAATGTCAAGCAGAAGGAGTCTTATAATTATCAAAAAGTATCTGCGCTATTGGCTGATTATGGATTTATTATAATTAAGCTTGATGATGATTGGCAGGGAGCTGATTTTTTAGCTTTGCATATTGATGGTATAGATTAGATAATGATTTTTGATAATTGGTAGTAATACTATTTTAAAGTATAAAATGTATCATATGAAAAATGCAATGAACATTGGAATAGGTGATCAAATAGAAAGACTTAATGCACAGTACCAAAAGTGCTTAAGTACTTACGATAAAGTTGCTTTTTTAGATTTATGCACAGTTCTTCGAGTTTTAACTGAGTATAAAAATGAAATAGACAAAAAATGTCCCGAGATTAGTTTTGAGAAATTACTTTACCCAAAAAGATTAAAAAAAATTCTTACAAGAGATTATGTTTATTTTAACTTATTGAATGGGCTAACAACTTCTGCATTTAAAAAGGAACCTGATGGCGGAATTGATATTTTAGCAGGTCGCACGGTTGGTTGTCATGGAATGTTTACAGATATTCAGGACAATGCTGATGGTAGTATAACCATGTTCTCTTATTGTATAACTTATTATGACTTATCAACTTCTAATATTAAAAAAATGGATTATGATAATAAAAGAGGACAAGTGAAAAAAGTAAAGTTTAGCGAATATATGCAACATCCGGCTATTAGATTTAAATCTGATAAATACAGTATAACAGAAATATCTCAGGAACAATTGATAAAAAGAGTCGCTAATGAGTATCATGCTACACACAATAGTTCTTATTTTAAAAGAAAAGGCAATAAGAAAAAGAATAATAGGTATTCGCTAGTAGTTATGGATCTTATGAAAAATCATGAATGTTTAGGGCTCCCAGTTCCATATTTTGTATTATTGCATACTGCACAAACTATCCTTGAAGGATTCAAAAAGATACAGTCACCAAAAGTGGCTACGCCAATAGATAAAGATAAAATGTTAATTACACGTTTTTAGTTAGTTTAATAGTAGCGGGAACAATAAATTTAAAAAATGTTGCGGAGAAAACAATTAAAACCATGGATAAATTTAAAAAAATATTATCAAAAGTTCATAGGGGCAAGGTGATAATTTTGTTAGGTGCGATTCTTTTCACTTATTTTTCATATAATATTAATGCTCAAAATGATTTCAGAGGATTTATGTTTGGGTTACTATTAATGTCTCTATTACCTTTTGTTGTTGTGGCAGGAGTACTTACGTTTATTGATAATTTTATTGCAACGATTGCATTTTTAATTATCACAATATTATTTTTAGTTAACGTTAATAAACTGACAGATACAACAAACTATTTATATAGGAAAGCGTTGGATCCATGTTATAAGGTAGATAATGTGTATTATATAGGAAAGGGTCCTTGGCAGTATGAGTTGTCTGGTAGGGTATGTGTTGGCAGAAGAGATGGATGGATGATTATTTATGAGACAAAAAAGTAAATAAAAATTATGAAAGTATGAATTATTTCTTTAAGAGGGCTGATATTAGTTTATAAAAATGAAGTTTATAATATTTTTATTTTAAATAAATTTTTAGCATTGAATAAGGAAATATGGTACAGTAGAAATAAGTTTGTTAAATATAAAAAATAAAAACAAAAAAATGAAAAAGAATACTGTTAAATTAAAGTCTAGGACTAAATTAAAACCAAAGGTTAAAATTAAACAAAAATCTGAGAGTAAAGCTAAATTAAAGCCAAAAGTTACAACAAAAGCAAAAACTAATCAACAACAAAAAATGAGTGATGTGTCGTGGGGATATTTAATTGCTGGTATTTTTGAGGCAGTTATGGCTATACCTATTATTGGTTGGTCTATGGGTGTTAGTAGTTTTGGATTTTTTTGGGTTGTCGGTTTGGTTATAAATATTGTGGTATTGACTATAGTCAAAAGGTCTAAAAAAAGTATTTCCGGAAATGTTGTGGGTATAATCGCCAATATAATCGGTTGGGTGCCAATACTGGGCTGGTTATTGCATGTAACCGCTACTGTTTTGCTTTTTGTATTATTTTTTAGGGAGGAAGGGAGGAAGTAAGTATAAAAAGTTGATTATAAAAAAGATTTGATTTAGAATTCTAAATCAAATCTTTTTTTACTTTTTCTTTTTTAAAATAGAATTTTGATATATAATATGGGTATATTGAAATTAATTAAGTTATATTTATGAAACAGCCAGACCTATATTATGCAGGAGGTGTAAATGTGTTGTATAATCTTGAAAATAATACACCAGAGAAAAGTGTTTTGCAGATTGATGAAAGGGAAGAGAAATATCGTCAACAATATCCACAATATAGTGAATTATTAGAAATAGCAGATAACGATTTTGAACGAAGGGTATTTGGCAGGGAAAAAAATATTATGCCAATACATGAGATTTTACAGTTGTCAGAAGAATTATCTGCAGATGCATTTCATAAAAGTATTGATGATATAATTACAATCTGGCGTAAGGTGGAAGAATATCTTGAATATTTTATGAGCAGACAACAAGTCATTGCTGAAGTACGTTCTAATTTTGAAAAGAAAAATACAATTGAACAGTTACGTGATATTCATCAAGTTTATATAAACGAAAGGTTAACGGAAATATACAAAATTAATTTTTTCGTTCCCTCACAACAATATGAAGAATTGATAAAATTTGTACGCGATACATTGACAAAATATGAACATACTGTAAAAGATGTGGTAGATTTGCTCTTAGAGCTTGATCAGGAGTCTCAGGGCGAGTGGGATAGCAAAAAGAATATAAAAAGAAATGAAATAATTACACGACTTCTATATACAAATAATCCAATTGTAGTTGACTCTTATGTTGATACAGCACACACTATCTATAAGGAGTTTGTAAACAAGGGTTATCAAATGGAACAAGAAGGTCGATATGTAGAAAGCAGGCAATTTACTTCAGTTGGAGAGCGTTTTTTTGCAGAAGTGCAAAGAGTAAAAGATAATGAGGAAGCATATAAAAAATTAGTTGATAAATATCGTTTTGTTTTTAAGGGAGATTTGGCTTTAGCAAAAATATCTGAAGAAGTTAGTCCGGAAGATATTGAAAATGTACATTATGATGAAAATATTATAGAGCATATTCAGGATAACGAAAATATCCAAACACTTCTTGAAAATTATCTTGCTACCAAAATTGATGATTACAATATCAAGAGTTTTGCTATTGAAGGGGAGTTGGATATATTAAAGTCAACATCAAGTAAGCTTATAAAACTTGATATTATGCACAATTTACAGGTGCGTTTTTGGGATTATTTAAATTTGTTACCTCAAGTAAAGGAACAGTGGAAGGACTTGCCTATTGATTTTCGACAAATTGGAGATATGTTGGATACGTATTTTGATAATTTTTTTGATTATCCAAAATTGCAAAAAATATTATTAAAATCGTTTGTTGATAAGCTTTTGCATAGCACGAATACAAAAGTATATCGTTATGTTAAAAAAGATGGAAAAAGAGAAAAAACACTTGCCTTTTTGCGCATTGACCATATTTCCCAAAAAAGAAAATATTTAGGATCATTCAATGTGGCATCATTTAATATTGTTGATAATATGAAAGGGCTTAATCTGGGATTCTCTTTATTGGATAAAGTGTTAAATGGTTTTGAAGAAGATGTAATCGTTGAGGCGGATGCAATACCACAAACAGCAATTATTGGGTATTATATAAATAGGTATCATTTCATAGTAGACAGCATTACAGAAAACTACAAAGACACAGGCGTTGATTTATTTCATATAACAAGAGAATCAAAAAATAAAAATTATTATTTTCAAAATGAACTATCTAATGAAGAATTAAAAAAAGAAATTATAAGTTCAATAGAACAAGTAAACGAAAATACAAATCATTTTATAATAAAACTTACAAAAGATAATATCACTCAACAAACAAAACAACTACTATCCAAAGGTTTTGTTTTAACAAAATATGATATAGATAAAGATGATGGTAATATTTATTGTGGATTTGAGAAAAAAATTACAGAATAGTACATCATCCAGATTTCGTTTTTGTCATTCCCGCGAAGGCGGGAATCTTAGATATTAATAACGGGTTAATAGCATAGCCATAATTTGGTAAGAAATCTATAAAAATAAAATGTGTCATATATTTTTTAGAAAGATTTAAATATAAATATTATTTCTCTGCTGTAGTATTTTCCCACATACTTTCAAATAACACTTTATGCATTTCATAAATATTTTTATCTTGAATAATAATTCCTATCATTTTTTCATCTGAAAGCGTTACATAGGAAACTTTATTATCATAAACTTGCATAACAGTAGCAAAATGAGAAGCATTTTTTACAAATCTAATATCCAGATTTGTTTTTTTATACTCTTTCAATAGATTATGAGTATATTCAGAATCAACCAACAAAACTTTTTTCTTTAAATCCATTTTGTCACGTTTCTGAGCATATGCGTCATTAATTTTTTTAATATATTTTTCCACTTTTTCCATGTCAGCGTAAGTATAAATTGTTGTTTTACTTGTTAGTGTGTCGTAGATAACTTTTTCTACACCTTTAATCCCCTCGTAAAACTCAATACCTGGTTTGTTATTGGTAAGATTATACATTGATATGAATGTACCAATTTCGCTATCGAGATGATTTTTGATGTTGGTAATTTGATGTAGTTTATTATCTACTACGCCTTTTAGGGCACTGGGATGCAGTGGTGTGAAAGTCGCTACTGCGCCTTTTGGGTCATTTTTTTCCACAAGCTTTGACTCTATAAGGTCATCAAGGGCATGATACACTAATCCACGACTAAGATTGGTGTTTTTTGTGATGGTTCGTGCTTTTGAGGGTCCATTTTGCAGTAGATAGTTGTATACGGTAATTTGATTTGAGTCAAGACCCAGTTGTTCCAATAATGTGTTTGGCATAAGTATATTATTAGTTAGTTAATTTTTTTATTACCCTTATTATAGCATATATTTATTATTTTGTCAAAAAAATATTGACAAAAATAGTGCATAAAATAGACAAAAAACGCCAGTAAACATCAAAAAAGTGAATAATTAAACAAAAAGTGCCAAAAAACACTTGACAATTTTATATAACTATGCTATACTACATTGTTACGATAAAGAACTGCCAAAGACAATAAATCAATCAGGCAGACAAAAGTAGCAACGACTACAAATTATCGTAAAGTAAATTAAAAAAGATTTTTATCAGTTAGATTCGTGAATTTCATTCTTCGTTTAGTAGCATCTAAACAATGTAGTGATAAACCTCATGCGTTTGTCAAAAAGGAGAGAGTGAACCCGAATTCAAGAATGAAAGCCCCTTTTTTCTAATTCTGCAGTTTTAACTTCATTAGGGGTTAAATAATTATTCTTTTTACGTGGTCTATTGTTTAATTTATCTTCAATTTCTTGTATTTCTGAATCTGTTACATTATCTAAATTAGC
>WGDO01000054.1 GCA_015493225.1 Patescibacteria group bacterium | reverse complement strand
GCTAATTTAGATAATGTAACAGATTCAGAAATACAAGAAATTGAAGATAAATTAAACAATAGACCACGTAAAAAGAATAATTATTTAACCCCTAATGAAGTTAAAACTGCAGAATTAGAAAAAAGGGGCTTTCATTCTTGAATTCGGGTTCCGTAGGGTCCTGTTGACAAACAAACAATTTAATAGTAGTATTTATAAGTAATTAAAATTTTAAAGAAAAGAAATTATGTTAAATATCAGACTTTCCAGAGTAGGAAAAAGGAATCATGCCCAATATAAGCTTGTGGTAGCTGAAAAAACAGCGCCCATTAAAGGCAAATTTGTTGAGCAACTTGGTAGCTATGACCCACATACTAAAGAGCTTGTTGCCAAGGATGAAAGAATTAAATATTGGATTTCCAAGGGGGCCGGTTGTTCTGAAACGGTGCACAACCTTTTGATTAAAAAAGGAATTATCAAGGGTGAAAAAATTAAATTAACTTTGAAATCCAAGGAAAACGAAAAAGATGCAGAGGAGAAATCTGATGATAAAAAGCAAAGTGAAAACAAAGGCGAAAAAGTAGAAGAATCTGAAAAAACCGAGGAAAAGAAGGCAGACGACGCCCCTTCATCAGATGATGCAAAAGAAGGGCCTGTTAAAAAAGAAGAGAAGACAGAAGAGAAGAAATAGCAAATATAAAATTGATTATTTTTTTTGATACAGTGTTATGCGTTTTAATAAAACCAATAAAATTATTTTCATTATTTTTATTGGTTTTATTTTATATGGAAATACTTTCACCAATGAACTATTTTGGGACGATTATAACATTGTAACCAACAATAAGTATATTCGCAGTTGGCAATATTTTCCCCACTATTTTACAGATAATTTATTGGCCGGCTCTGAAATCACTAGCAATTATTGGAGACCATTGCAATTGATTCTTGTTTCTTTGGACTATCATCTAGGACAATTAAATCAATTTATCTATCATTTACAAAATCTATTTTGGCACATAGCAGCTGCAATTTTGTTAATGTTATTTATGGAAGTCATTGGAGTGAAAAAACAACTTGCCTTCTTTTCGACTTTATTTTTCTTAGTGCATCCGTTACAAACAGAGGCTGTCTCTTATATTTCTGGAAGAATGGATTCGGTTTTGCTTGTTATGGTTTTAGTATCCTTGTTGTTGTTTATTAAGAGTATCCGTGAGCGTAGGTATATTTTTTATTGGCTTGCTTTTTTTGTTTTTATCCTAGCCTTGTTTACCAAGGAACGAGGTATTCTTTTACTCCCATTGTTGACAGTGCTTCTTTTTACAATTTTAAATAATAAAATCAATTTCAAAAGAAAAATAATATTGTTAACACCTTTTGGTTTGTTAAGCGTAATATATATTTGGCTTAGATTGACTATTTTGCATTTTCCTAATTTTTTTGTGAAAAATACTCAATATGACATTACTAGTCTAGTATGGTATAAACAATTTATGGCATATCTGATAATCATTGGGCATTATGGTAAATTACTTATTGTACCAACTAAATTACAAATGTTTCATACTATTAATATTACCGGTAATTTATTAAATGGATATTTCTTTTTTGGTCTATTAATAACGAGCGGTATATTTTATGGGGGCTATAAATTATGGAGAAAGAAAGATTGGCTATCAATATTTTGGTTATTCTGGATTATTCTTTGGTTTTTGCCAAATTTTTACACAATCAGAATGCAAGGTCATTTTGCTGAACATTGGTTATATCCAATTATTCCAGGTGTTGTTGTGCTTATTGGAATGAATGAGACCAGTTTATTAAAAAGGAAAAAAATAGACAGAAAAATTATTTTAGGGGGTATTATTTTTTTGCTTGGGATATATTCCTTTTTAACTATTCAGCGTAATTACATTTGGCATGACCCGATTACATTTTATGAGAAAAATATTAAAAATGGTGTAAAATCTATTCAGGTGTATAACAATTTAGGATTGGCCTATGCAAAAGATAATAAAAATGATAAAGCTGAATATTATTATAGTAAGGCAGTACAATCGAATAAAAATGCTTATTTTGCGTGGTTTAACTTGGGAAATTTAGCAATGAGAAAAGATGAAAATAAAAAAGCCATAGAATATTATCAACAAGTCATAAGGAGTAATGAATATTTTTTACCAGCATATCATAATTTAGCTAGTATTTTAGCAAAACAGAATAGTTATAAACAAGCCATAAAAATATTACAGCAAGCCCTTAGTCATTATCCCTCAAATGTCAATATATTGTATGATCTAGCCATTGCAAATTATCAAAGTGGCAATATGGATATTGCTAAACAGTATATTAGACAAGTATTGGAAGTTAGCCCTAATGACAAAATGGCACTAGAATTATTAAAAGCAAAAAAATAAAAATACAGTTTATTTATTTGCCACCTGTGGATAACTTTATTATTTCCCAAACACCATTTCCATGATATAATAAAACTATCAAACATCTAAGGGTGATTTAAATGCAAACTAAAACAAAACAAATTATAGCCATTATTGTTCTTGGTCTAGCTTTACTGACAGTAGGGCTTTTTGGTTTTAGTCAAACAAGAAATTCTTTAAATAGTTTGTTGGCTACTAAGGTGGTACCAGGGAAGAATGAGGATAGCGGTGTAGATAATAAAATAGATAGCAATACTAATAATGATATAGGTAATCAAAATAAAGAAGAAAGTTCTATTAACTCTTCTGTCAATACTCCCGTAAACAGTAATCGTAATCTTTTTAAAAAAGAAACTCCTCAGCCAGTAAAAACAATAATTAAAATCTCTGAAAAAACACCTAAAATATTCTTAAAATACAATGAAGATAAGGTCAGAGAAAAAGATGGCTATCTTCAGTGTATAAAAGACAACTATCTTCTTCAATGGTCAGATAAACTAGATGAATGGAATTGTGAACGACCAGCGGAAATCATCTTTGGGGAAAACATCCATCATACTCCCAGTCATGGAGTAAGAGAAGCAAAGAGCGGATTTGTTTATTGTAAAGATGACAACAGTGTAATGGTTTGGGAAGATGATGATTGGCAATGTAAAACATATAATCCTGGAGGAGGAAATAATACCGATGAACAAACCTTGGCTTTTAACACTACTAGTAACTTTTTAAGTATCTCCAATGGTAATAGTGTTGATTTGTCTTCCCTGGCAGTAGACTCCGATACTCTAAGAGATTTACATTGTACCAATGGTCAAATAGCCAAATGGAATAGTGGAAGTAGTCAATGGGAATGTGCTGTGGATAGTGGAGGAGTAGGTAGTATAACCTTTGTGGCTTTAACTGATACTCCTAATAACTATGGAACTAATGGTTATCTAGTTCAAACCGATGGAGTAGGAGGGTTGAGTTATATGAATCCAGCTGTTTATTTAGATAATACTGATGCTCAAACCCTTAGTTTTGTTAATCCTAATCTTTCCATTTCTGGAGGAAATAGTATAGACCTTAGTGCCCTAGATACAGATACTACCTATTCTGCTGGGACGGGGTTAGCTTTATCCGGAGCAAATGTGTTTTCTCTTTCTTCTGGTATTGATAATTTAACTGATGTGGATACTACTACTTCTGCTCCCAACAACGGAGAAGTATTAAAATGGGATGGAGCTAATTGGGTACCAGGAACAGATAGTGGAGGAGGAGGAGGGTATAATAATGATATGGGTAATAATAGTACTGGAGAAATTTGGGTAGATGATGACAATGGAACAGTCAGTACGGATATTAGTGGAATGGATATCTCTATTTTTAATAATGATGAAGGCTATTTGACCCATATGGATGTTCAAAATTTACCAGGTGGTGGCACGGGAGCTATTCAGTACAACAATGATCCTGGTTTTGGTGGAAACGAAGACGCTTTCTTTTATGATGGTATGGATATCGTTGTAAATAGTGGTAACATTGGATCTTCTTTTGTTATAAATGATGATAGTGGTCATGATTTATTTT
>WGDO01000053.1 GCA_015493225.1 Patescibacteria group bacterium | reverse complement strand
TCCTCTAGGGGATAACAAGTTATTGATCATATGGGTTTGTTTACAAGCGGTGAGCTAGTCTTTATTAGATGCTTAAAGCAATAAGGGGGGTTTGTACTCACCGCTCGTAGATTTCTTTATTATTATAGCACATGTCTTTATAGTAGGGGGCAATACAAAACTATTTTATTCTTAGTTGTGATTCGGCTTTTATTAAAACTTCTTTATTGCTCATATTTTTAATTAAACTGATGGGGGCGGTGACTTTAAATTCCAGATGTACTTTTACAAATCTATCGCTTAGATGATAATTGTAGGGATAGGTTATTTCAATGTCATGAACGGTTAAGTCGTTTCGCATTATGCTTTCCGAGGTTATGTTCTTGTTTAAATATTCGATAACGGCGCTTTTGATTTCATTGACGATGGTTGAATCAGTTGTTAGAAAAGTTCGTTCTTCGTCGGTGAGATTATCCCAAACATCTGGAGAAACGGGAATATAGGGTGGGGTGGCGTGCATTTTATCGTCAACAATTTTAGTCATCTCATCTCCCAGTAAGCTTAGAGCGGAGGCGGTGGCTGTTTCACCAATGCTGGTGAAGGCTGATTTAGTATAGTAGAGAGTGCCCAGGTTTAAGCTTATGGCCAGTAGAATCAAAGCTATTGGTAGAAACACGGCTACGATTACTAGGATTGTGCCGGAGTTGTTTCTTTTTAAATTCTTTAGATGATTGGTGAACATGGAGTTGACTTGTTGTGTGGGATTAACTTGTTAAAACAGAAATAAATTTTAATTTGTAATTTGTAAATTTTAATTCAATTTTAAATACTAAATTTTAAATGATTAGAACAAGGGTGAGCTATTTGATGAATTTATCGTTTGTTTAGAAAAGTTAAAATTTAAACAATTAGCTTTGAATTAAAATTTAAAATTTAAAACTTAAAATTTCGCCCCCTAGTTCTTTTTTATGAATGGTAGAAATAACTTCTTTTTTATCATTTTACTAATGATTTGTGCAATCGGGGGCGATTATTCGTATTCTATCTTGGCTACAGCGATGCTTTTTACGACCATACTATCTCTATTGAAAAATGAACTGGTTACCCCAAATGGCATTTTGAAATTAATGGGCATTGGATAGGAATAAATTACGGTTACTTTTAAATCATCTCCTCGGTGACGGCTGGCTTCATTTAAGGGGTCAATTAAAACAGTGGTGCGAGCGGTGTGATCCTGGAGGTTTTGCAGAGAATTATTTATGGCTCCCTTGATTTTGCTATTTTCATTGGTGAGGGCGCCAATTCTAACTCCCTGATGAGTGGCAAAGGCAACCTGTAAATGAGCATGCATATAAAGCCCGACATTTATAATGGCAAAAAGGATAAACAGTAAGATTGGTAGAACCAATGCCATTTCCACGGTGGATTGTCCTTTTTTGTTGTTTAAAACTGCGTTAAATTTATGCATGTAATTTATCTATTTATTTATCATAACAATTGAGTATAGCATGAAAAAACTTTTTTGTCAAATGAAATTTAGGAGAGGTGTTGACAAAAAAATAAAAGTATGCTAAGATATATTGTTAAGTTGAATTAATTTAATTTTATGAATTTAAGTAATATTGCATTTAATAACGGATATAGGATTGATTTGGAGTTAAAGGCGTCATTTTGGGAGAGAATGAAAGGGTTGTTGGGGGTAGATTATTTAAATAAGAATAGGGGAATAGTTTTGGAGAATTGCAAACAAGTGCATACTTTCGGTATGAAATTTCCCATTGATATATTAGTACTGGATAAGAATTTAAATATTATAGATTTTGTTTATAGGATGAAGCCAAATAGGATTGGAAAATTTTATTGGAGAGGAAAATATATGATTGAGTTGGCTAGTAATAAAGAAAACAAGGAAATTTTTAATAATTTAATTAATTAATAATTTTAACATATGTTGAAAGCTATTAAAAAGTTAGCCAAAGACAAGAGAGGTCAATCAATGGTAGAGTATGCCTTGATTTTAGCCTTGATTGCCGTAGTGGTTATTGCCACTGTAGCAGCTTTGGGAGGGAAATTAACAACTATCTTCCAAACTATTACTGACGCTTTGCCTGGGTAATTTAACCTATGTAAAGTCCAAACATAAAAAAGACCCGGCCTAGGCCGGGTCTTTTTTTGTTTGTTGAAATGAAATTTTAGTAAAGAAGATTGGAATTAAAATCTATTTTTTTTTGTTATTCTTTTTTAGTAATTTATCTAGCTCTTCAAATAATAAATCTAGGGCATCTTTGTAGGTAATTGTATAATTATAAGTGATAATTTTTGTTTCTGGAGATAATTTTTGCATGTATCTTTTTATAAGCTTGTTATTCTCCTTCCAATAGTTTTTTAATTTATCTTCATCAAGAATTTTTTTAAAACTGTCTAAGTCTGGTACATAACCTTTATTATCTGTTGGAAGATTTTGGAAATTTTGTAATAAATAATCTATGAAATATATATAATTATCCTTATCTACTTCCATATTAAAACAGGTCGAGAATAGGTAATTTTGTATTTTTTGCGAAATACCATTTTCGTCTCTGTCTCCCTCTTCATTATAATTTCCACCAGTATTTTTATCGCTTTTCCCAAAATAATACAATAAGTAATTAAGTTTACCTGATTTAATTTTGGCTAATTCGTTATTGATATTCTTGGATTTTTTCTTACATTGTTTTTCTATAAACTCAACATACTCACCCAATAAAGCATTCTTTGGTAGATTATTTATTTCTTTAAAAATATTTTTTTTGTTTAAAATATATCTGCTATTTAGTAGTTTGAAAATTTCTTGAGTACCTTTTCTTTGAATATCAATTTGATTATTTTTTTCATAAATATCAAGAGCAGTGAATATGTAATTGAGTTCATTTAAAGTGCCCCGACTGCAGAAAGTTAATAATTTAATAGCATCAATAAACCCAAGGATACCTCTCTCCTCATCTAGTAAATCTGCAAAAATACCTTTTTGCATAAAAGATGTAATATTACCAAATAATCGCTTAGGGATTATTTTTAGATCTTCATCTGGAACATTAAAGTAATTATCTTTGTGTTTATCGTTTTCGTCCCAACCATGCCTATCTAAAAATATTAGTATGTCATAAAGTAAATTCTTTCTGGTACCATCATATATTTCGGAAAAACAATCTGTTGAAGAATACATTGGTAAATTTTTAACAATGTGGTTTATTGCCTTATTAGAACTTTTATAATCTAGATCGGTCGTTTTTTTTAGAGCTTCAAAAAAGCGCATTCGATAAGTCGCATCTTTATTTACTCCATAACAAAGTTTGTATTTATTGAAAATGTCAGTGACGCTCATTGAGCGTATTTTTTTAATTTTGCTAAAGTGGTAGTTGTCATATAGGCAACGAGATGATGATTTTTGGTCAACGATAATTTTCAAATAATCCTCTAAATTGTTTCTCCCAATAATACCTCCATTAAACATAGGAGAATATCGTTGAAATTCGCTATCATTCATGTCTGTTTCTCTGTTTTTAATTGAAAATAGCTCTTCAAGAAGAAAACATTCTTCTTCTGAAATTGTTTGAAGATATCTAGAAAACTTAATTGAATTATTAAAATGACTGCCAGTATGATTAGGGTCATAATTGTATGCTACTGAGAAAAATTCCCTTCCCCCTCCCGTCTCTTCAGTATAAATTTTACGAAAAATGTGTGGATAATTAATGTATAGTAAAATAAATTGAACTAAATATGTAAAGTGAATATCCCATTTGGTAAAATCTGTTTTACTTGCCTTGAGTGTCTTGAAAAAATTTATAATTCTTTTAATTTTTCTTATATCGCCAACTAACGCATGATAGCGAGGATAATTTTTTGACTTGAAGAAATATTTAACATGACTAGACGGGATGTTTAAATTTGTGATATTTATTTTTTGGATTTCAGATATAAAAAATTTTTCTAATTGATGCTTGTTTGGTATGAGCATTTTTTTAACTTGTACAATTTTTTCAAAATAGTCGTTTATTTTTTGGTTATCTAGTTTGTGATTTGCTCTGGAATATTGATAAAGTGCCCCTTCTTTTTTTTCAGAATTATCGTTTTGATAATTATAAGATGTACTATGCACAGTTTTGTGAATGGCTTCGAAAGTGTTTATGTTAGACGTATCATAACACAGAACAAATGTTATATTATTAATATATAAAACATTTCGAACAATTCCTAAAATGGCTTTTATATCCTCAAGATATAGCCTGTCTAAATCGTCTATTATAATAATTATTTTTTCATCTAGATTTGCGACACTTGTTTTTATTTTTTCTAGAGTTTTTTCGTTTGAGTCTTTAAGAAAGTTTGATATATCAATGTTAATTCCTAAAATACTGAATTTTTTTATACTAACAAGATATTTTCTAAAGGCAATTTTAAGCGATGAAGTATCTATTCCTGCAATCTTTAAAGTTTTTAAAAGATCGTCAATAAAACTAACAATAATATCTTGTTTCTTCGTATCGTATAGGACTGGTTTAAACTCAAAAATAATAATATTATTCTTATCTTTCCATGCGTTTTTACAAAAGTTTAAATAACTTGATTTTCCACTGCCCCATGGTGAGTCTAGTCCAAATACAATAGGATCGAGAGAATTATTATTTAAAACATCCTCCGCAAATTTTAGAGCGTCACCTTTAATATCTAATTTATCAGACGAACTAGCATTAATAGCACAATCATTTAAAAATAGGGGGGTATTTTTAGTATTGGTATTTTTGGTAAGATTGGATGTGCATTTTTTCAACGAGTGCATTACCCATAATAAAATGGTTGCTATAATTACTACGAAGAGGAAGATATAGTGAAGATAAAATAAAAAAGTTTCTGGAGAAAATAAAAAAAACAATGCAAGCATAGCACTCAAGGTTAGTAGGGCATCTTTCCAATAACATTTAGTAGTACTAGATAGAAACATAATATAAAAATTATTTAAAATTTACTTTAGTTATTAAGCTTACCTTAAATGTTGTAAAAAAGCAATTATTTTTCGTTATCCTTGGGTTTGCCTGTCTGCCGGCTAGGCAGGGATTTACCACTTCGCCTAAAGGGCTACGGGGCATAAACTTCTCATTCGACCCCAGTCGCAATAAAAAACAGCCTGACGGCTGTTTTTGATTGCTCCCGGGGTCGGATTCGAACCGACGACCAATTGATTAACAGTCAACTGCGCTACCACTGCGCCACCCGGGAATGTGTACTTTATTTAGTATAGTATTTTTAGAAAATTAGTCAAGAGTTAGTGTTAGTTGTACGTGATAATGTCATACTAGCTACCAAATAGAAATGTCATACTTGCAAAAATATGCTAGTATTACTTGTTAATCAATAAACAAGTAATACTATGGGAAACATAATAACAATGTCCACAAAAGAAGCAGAAAGGTATGAC
>WGDO01000052.1 GCA_015493225.1 Patescibacteria group bacterium | reverse complement strand
TATTGTTTTCTAGCTTCGGTATTCATAGGTAGTTTTACGGTTAATTACTTAAACGTTAATTAAATTAACTGTATATTCTACCTGAATTATGGTGTCATTTCAAATGATTTATCAATGTGACTTACGGTGTCATTTTAGATGATTTGATGCGTACAGTTGATTTTGTAATATAAAGTGTGGTAATATGAAATAGTTATAATATAAAAATATGATTATGAAAAAAATACGAGTTATTTTGTTATTGATTTTAGGAGTTTTTTTGTTTAGCCCATTTTTTGCCATGGCCAAAAGTTGTTATGTTGATAAAAATAGCAGTAATGGTGATGGTAGTAAGGATAAGCCATATGAAACTATTGCTAAGTCTTTAGACAAAGGATGTACTAAAATAAAAGTGAAAAAGGGGAAATATAAAGGAGTAATTATTTTAGGTAAAGGGGTTGAATTGGAGGGTGATGGTGATGATACTGTTATTCTAGGACATATTAAAATGAAAGATGAGACTTCTTTGAAAAATGTTTTTGTGAATGGGGAAAATGTGGAAGTTTTAAAAGATGCTAAGGCAAATATCAAGAATGTCAGGATAGAGGGTGCTCACATAGGAATTACAACCTTTGGCTCTGGTAAATTAACTGTAAGAAATTGTAAAATTCAACATAATGGCAAAGGGTTTTATTTAAAATATGGAGAAAATATTGATTTGCAGGATAGTATAATTTCAAATAACGGAGAGGAAGGGGTTGACATTAGAGCCAATGTTGATGGAATCATCAAAGGAAATGTCATTGAGAGCAATAAAGAAGGGGGAATAGAAGTGATATTAGGTAAATCAAGTCTTAATATTATTAATAATTCTATTAAGCATAATAAAGCCAGTGGAATTGCTGTGCAATTTTATAGGGAGAATAGTGATTTCGGTGATGTGAGCATAAAGGGCAATAAATTAATTGGTAATGGAAATTATGGAGTTGATTGTAAAATACCGAGCGGTGGACGCACTAAGCCACAGTATTGGGCAAAATCGATTAATTTTGGATATAATTCTATTAGTGGAAATGGTAAGGGAGTGTTGTCTAGTCGATGTAAATTTAAGAATGATAAAATAGATGAGGCCACTTTAACAAAAGAAGAAATTGAGAATAAAAAGAAAAAAGAAGAAGAGGAAGAGAAGATAAAAAAAGAGAAAAATGAAAAATTGGAGCAAGAGGAGGCGGAGAAACAAAGAATTGAAAAGGAGAAAGAGCAGAGGGAAGAGGAGGCTAAAGTAAAGGAAGAGAAAATAAGAGCAGATCTTTGGAAAAAGGATAAAATTGTGCAGGAATTTTCCGAAGAAACTAAAAAATGTCATTTGTCTGAAAATGATTTGAAGATTTTGAAAAAGAGAGGGCGTTTGAAAATATTTTTTGTTGGTCCGGACGAAGAAATGATAAAAAGATATGAGGAGCGAGAAAAAAAATGCGCAGAAGTTATTAGCAAAGTAGAAAATAAAATGGGGGAGATAGAAACTGATGAGGTTAAAAAAGACTTGAAGGACAATTATTTATATAAGTTGCAACAACAAATTGGTGTCATTACCGCCGAAAAAGAAAGTTATAAAAATAGGTTTGGATTGTGGAAGTGGGTCAGAGGGTTGTTTGGGAAATAATTGATTTACGAATAAGAAAAAAAATGTAGCCGGTTGACGAAATTCGTTAACCGGCTGATGTTTTTAGAAAAAGATAGTTTGAAAGTTTATTAAGAGGTGTTTGTTTCTAAACCTTCTTCGAAAACTATCCTGGCATATCGGATGGTTTTATTAATGCCAGGAATATTTTTTGGGACTGGTTTATTGTTAATTAAGCCTCTCAGTCTTTTTTTATGGAGCAGGGGATGAGATGGAAGACTAACAATGGCTTCCATCCGAAGGAATTCTTCCCGGGGACCGGTGTCGGAAGATATTGCCTCGATGTATTTTTGTTTGGTGTAGCGAATAACACCTAAAACAAATATCCAGAGAGAAAAGCCCGTTGTAGTTAATAAGGTCCATGATGTGGTTAAGTTTTTTAGATTAGGCGTATTTTTGATGGATACTAAAAATACTATTAACCCAGTGAATGTTAGCGTAAGAACAAATAGACAAAAATTTATTTGACGTTTCATTTTGAGCTCCAGTGCTGTTTTTTTAAATTTAAGAACATCCTCCTATATGTATAAGTTTAGCAAAATAGAATAATAAAACAAGTAGTCTTTAAAAAATAAAATTAATATTATAGGACTGCTCATTTTACAAATTTTTATTTTGAGTTAGAAAATGATGAACAAGATAAAATAGATGAGAGTGAAAAAGCTAAACACGAAGTATTATGGGTTAAAAAAGAAAAAGTAGATGGTTTATTAGTAGCCAGCGGAATGAGGTATATTTGGAGGGAGGTAGAATTTTGTTAAAGTTGATTGTAAATAGAAAAGTAAAAAACAATTGTTTGTGTTTACAAAGCAATTGTTTTTTAATACCTGTTACGTCTAGCTCACGGCCGTGAGTTTGACGTAACGGGCATTAGTTCGTGTACGTTTGTCCGTTTGTTTGTATTTGTTTGTGTTTGTTTAATGAGTATTGATTTTTGTAGAAGTTTGTTCACTGGTAGGGTATGTTTTTTTAATGCTATTTAGTGTGTTTAATTTTTATTTTATACCATTTCTAAATAACTTCTACCCAATATCTCTTGAAAATTCTACCCTAGACTTGTTTCGAAAAACTCGATGATACTAAGGCATCGCTTTGTTTTTCTCAACAGCGTCTAGGTCAGAATTTTCCACGACCTATTGGGGGCATAGTTACTTAGAAATGGTATTAGTTGAAAAGAGTGAATAAACATGCTAGTATCAAAAAGTAAAAGAATAAAATATTTAAACATATAAACATGAAAAAATACGAGCATAAAAAAATAGAAGAAAAGTGGCAGAAGAAATGGGCTGAAAAAAATATGTATGAACATAAAGACGACCAAAGTAAAGAAAAGTATTATGTATTGGATATGTTTCCTTATCCGTCGGGAGATGGTTTGCATATGGGGCATACGGAAAGTTATACCGCTTCGGACATAATTTATCGTTATAAAAAATTGCAAGGCTTTGATGTTTTGCATCCGCAAGGCTTTGATTCTTTTGGTTTGCCAGCGGAAAATTATGCCATTAAAACGGGGGTACATCCCAAAGAAACCACTGAAACAAATGCCAGTAATTATATTAAGCAGATGAAAATGCTGGGCTTGGGGCATGATTTGGATCATCTGGTTTATACCTCTGACCTATCTTATTACAAGTGGACCCAATGGTTGTTCGGGAAATTTTTTGAAAACGGATTAGTGGAACAAAAAACAGATAAAATAAATTGGTGTCCTTCTTGTAATACGGGAATTGCTAATGAGCAGGTGGAAGACGGAAAATGTGAACGATGTAAAACGGAGATTGAGCAAAAAGAAGTGCCTGGTTGGTTTTTCAAAATCACCGACTTTGCCGAGGATTTAATTAACGACTTAGACAAAGTGGACTGGCCGGAAGCGACGAAGAAGAATCAGAAGGCGTGGATAGGCCGTTCGGAAGGAGCGAAAATTAAATTTGAAATTAGAAATTCGAAATTTGAAATGAATGATGAAATTTTAAATGATGAAAATGAAAAATCAAATGTGGTTTTAGTGCATGGTTGTCCGAGTGATAAAGAGAAAGAAATGGAGCCAGAAACTAGAACTTATGACAAGCATTGGCAACCATGGATAAAAAAAGAATTGGAAAAAAGAGGTGTTGAAGTTAGCTTTCCTTTAATGCCATATCCTTGGACGCCGATTTACGAAGAGCACAAAAAAGAGTTTGAAAAATTGGATATTAACGAAAATTCAATTTTGGTTGGACATAGTTGTGGAGCTAATTTTTTAGTAAGGTGGTTAAGTGAGACTGGACAAAAAATTAAAAAACTTATTTTGGTGGCACCTTGGAATGAACCTAGTCATAAAAATAAAATAAAAGCAGAATTTTATAATATTTCTGAAGTAGACTATTCTTTTAAAAATAATATTAGCGAGGGCGTTATAATCTTTACTTCTGATAACGAAGAAAAAATTGGAAAGGATACTGCTAAAATGTGGACGGATAAATTAGATGCCAAATTAATTGAACTAAAAGATCATGGGCATTATACAGAGGGAGAGATGGGTACTACTGAATTTCCGGAGCTTTTGGAGGAAGTATTGCAAACTGATAATCAAGGGGTAATAACTGATTTAGAGGTATTTACCACAAGACCAGACACGCTTTTTGGGGCGACTTATTTGGTGGTGGCGCCGGAACATTTGTTAATTAAAAATAAAGAATTAAAAATTAATAATTATAATGAAGTTCGTGAGTATATAAATAAGGCGAAGAATAAGACGGAGATGGAGAGGTTGGAAAGTAAAAGTAAGACAGGTGTGAAATTGGAAGGATTGATGGCGGTTAATCCGGCGAACGGTGAAGAAATCCCGATTTTTGTGGCGGATTATGTTTTGGGTGGATACGGAACCGGAGCGATTATGGCGGTTCCGGCCCATGATGAGCGGGATTACGCTTTCGCGTCGCAGATGAATGCAGAACGAACGCGGAAATACGCGGAAAGAACGCAGACTGACGCGAAAAAGATTGAGATTAGGCAAGTGGTGGCTCAAAAGTTTGTGGGGGAAGGAGAGAATGCTATTCGGAAAGATAAACCGATGACAGAAAGAAGGACTGTGGATGTAATTATTAAACATTGGGAAAAAGATGAGTTTTTCTGTCTGGATTGGAATAAAAAAACCGGAAAAAATTGGCATAGTTTTGTGGTTGGAGGGGTGGAAGAAGGCGAGACCTTAGAAGAGGCGGCGTTACGGGAGGCACAGGAAGAAACTGGTTATAAAAATATGCGAGCTGTTAAACAGGTAGGAGGAGAAATTCATAGTTATTTCTATGCGGCTCATAAGGGAGTGAATCGAGCACCGGTAAAAAGAAATTGTATTTATTTGGAGTTAACTGATGGAGAATGGGAAGAACCGGCGGAAGAGCATACTAAAAATCATGATGGGGTTTGGGTAAAAAAAGATAAAGTAGCTCAGGTTATAAATTTATCGGAATTAAAGATTTATTGGAATATTTTTATTGGTAAACAGGATGCTTTGTTTACTGGTCAAGGTGAAATGATTAACTCTGGGCAGTTTGATGGGATGGATAGTAGGGAGGCGAAAAAAACAATTACGGAATTTGTCGGCGGGGAGATGACAACCAACTATCGTTTGCGAGATTGGTCCATTTCTCGGCAGAGGTATTGGGGTTGTCCAATTCCGATTGTTTATTCGCCGGAGGGAAAAGCAAAATTTGTTGGTGAGAAAAATTTACCTTGGCTATTACCAGAGGATGTGGATTTTGTACCAACGGGAACAGCACCTTTAGCTAAGTCCAAAGAATTAAAAGAACGGACGGAAAAATTATTTGGCAAGGGCTGGACACCGGAGGTGGATACGATGGATACTTTCGTGGATTCTTCTTGGTATTTTTTGCGTTATCCTGATCCGGAAAATGAGAAAGAATTTTGTAGTTCAGAGAAATTGAAAAGATGGTTGCCGGTTGATTTATATATCGGTGGAGCGGAACATACCTATATGCATCTTTTGTATGCGCGGTTTTTTGTGAAAGCAATGCATAAAATGGGATTGATAGAATTTAATGAGCCCTTTTTGAAGTTGCGTCACCAAGGGATGGTTTTGGATAAAGACGGAATAAAAATGAGTAAATCCAAAGGCAATGTGGTAAACCCAAATGATATGGTGGAAAAATTTGGGGCTGATGCTACTCGAATGTATATGATGTTTGCTGCGCCGTTGGATGAGGAAGTTGTTTTTAAAGAAGAGGGAGTAAAAGGAGTTTATCGGTTTTTAGAAAAGACTTGGAAATTATTTCAGGATAAAGTGCTTACAGACTGTGAGGGTGATTGTGGAGAAATACCAAAAGAATTGCCGGTGTTATTGCATAAGACTATCAAAGGAGTAACGGAAGATATTGAGGAAATGAAATTTAATACGGCGATTAGTAAGTTGATGATATTTATTAATGAATTTTCTAAACATGAGAAAGTTCCTCGAGGAGCAATGGAAAAGTTTTTGATTTTATTGTCACCTTTTGCTCCGTTCATTGCTGAAGAGCTTTGGTATTCTTTACGGGAGTCGCAGACTGACGCAGACTTAACGCGGACTAATGCGGAAGAAGTGGAATCAATTTTTAATCAAGAGTGGCCGAAATATAATCCGGAAATGATAAAGGAAGAAGAGATTGAGTTGGTGGTACAGGTAAACGGAAAATTAAGGGATAAGATTAAAGTTTCGGCGGATATTTCTGAAGAAGAAGCCAGAGAAAAATCTTTGGCTAGTGAAAAGATTCAAAAATATACTAAAGGAAAAGAAATTAGGAAAGTTATTTTTGTAAAGGGGAAGTTGATTAATATAGTTGTGTAAGAGTGTTAGTTGTACGTGATAATGTCATACTAGCTACCAAATAGAAATGTCATACTTGCAAAAATATGCTAGTATTACTTGTTAATCAATAAACAAGTAATACTATGGGAAACATAATAACAATGTCCACAAAAGAAGCAGAAAGGTATGAC
>WGDO01000051.1 GCA_015493225.1 Patescibacteria group bacterium | reverse complement strand
TTAATGATTAATAATGTTAAAATCTAAA
The DNA here is from genome assembly GCA_015493225.1 of Patescibacteria group bacterium. Taxonomy (GTDB): domain Bacteria; phylum Patescibacteriota; class Minisyncoccia; order Moranbacterales; family DUUL01; genus S145-42. The sequence continues at coordinate 9,346 of WGDO01000051.1, read as the reverse complement.
CAAACCTCTATTGATAGCCTACTTATTTATCGATCCTCTAGGGGATAACAAGTTATTGATCATATGGGTTTGTTTACAAGCGGTGAGCTAGTCTTTATTAGATGCTTAAAGCAATAAGGGGGCTTTGTGCTCACCGCTCGTAGATTTCTTTATTATTATATCACATGTCTTTATAGTAGGAGGGGCCAGGGGTGGATTTTAAATAATTTGAAATTTTAAAAATCCCCCCTCAATCCCCCCTTTACAAAAAAAAAGGGGGGAAGCTACGGAAAATCCTCCCTCAATCCTCCCCTTTGCAAAGGGGGGAAGCTAGGAAACAATTCATTCCTTACACAGGGGATAGTCGCAAATAATACATCAGCTAAAAACAAAAAAATGAAAACCAAGCTTTTAACAATTTTATTATTATTCTTACCAATTATTACTTTGGCGCAATTTGTTGACAGCCCGGAAGTAACTCCTCCAGCAAATGCTCCAGCCATCCAAAACAATGCCAGTATTGCTAATGTGTTTGATGTATTGATTTTATTGTCTGCCCTACTTTTTATCATTAGTATGTTTGGTTTTTTAATTGGCATCTTAAAATTAATGACTGCCGGAGGAAATGAAATTGTTGCTGAGAAATCTCACGCTATGCTAGTGACCTCTGGGTGGATTTTTTCCGCTTCTATATTGGGATTTTTACTAATTAATATTGTAAAATATTTTATTTATTAAATTTATTTATATGCAAAAACTATTTATCTTTTTGGGAATTTTGGCAATGGTGTTTTCTTTTAATTTTATTATTGCACCGAATACTTTGGCCCAGGGCTGGACTCAGGGTCAACAGGAAGTTTCTTCCAGCAACACAGGTTTGCCAGAAACTAGCGCTAAAGATGTAATTCTAAATATCTTAAAATGGTTACTTGGGTTAGTTTTTTTACTTACGGTTTTGGCCTTTGTCGGTTCGGGAATAATGTTTATTATGTCATTTAGTAACTCAGGGATTGTTAGTATGGCTAAGGACTGGTTAACCTATGCAATTATTGGTTTAGTAGTAAGTGTCTTGGGATTTGTTTTGGTGTTAGCTATTTCTAATATGCTTCGAGGTGATTTATCTTCTGTTCAAAATCGTGGTGGAGGAAATAATGGAGGGAGTGGACTTTTTGGTCGGTTTTTTAATGTTTGGGGACAAGATAATAATGGAAATGATATTGGAGTTACAAACGACGGAAATGGAGTTAATGTTCATGGAAATGTGGGTAATATTGATTTTAGTCTACCCGTGCCAATTCCTGGTGGTGAAACTAATAATAATTCTGGGAATAATGGCGCAGGGACCTGGACTAATCCAGATACGGGACAGCCGTATGATTACAATCGCGGACAATAAAAACTACACGTGAGATATCTAGTACTGCCTACATAAATTGATTAAACGAAATTTAATGGACAAAAATTTAAAATTTAAAATTTAAATTCAATTTTCAAACCTAAATTTTAAATTTTCAAACTCATCCCTACCTAAACGGAGAATAAAAAATTTTCAATTTCTAATTTTTAATCTTCAAACAATTTTTTAATTTTCTAATTTCTAAATTTTCCAAAACAACTGGTTTATTTGAAAAATTTAGGAATTAGAAATTATTGTCATTGTTTAAAAATTGAAAATTGAAAATTAGAAATTAAATAAATATTGTTTTTAAATTAATTTATTTTAAATTGCCGGCCTAAATTTAATCATTTGGTATCATAGCTATATCTAAAACGATATTTATCTAACAAATAAATACAGCAATACGGCTGGTCAGCCTTTGGCTGAAATTAAAATTTACAAATTACAAATTAAAATTATTCTCTCCTACCTCCCTTTACTTAACCGTAAAACCATTATATACTCATTACTATTTAACTACTAACATAAAACCCCATGTCAAAACAAAAATTTTTATTACTACTAATCCCTGTCTTTTTACTTGTGGCTGTTATTGCCCAGGCCCAGGGAATTCAAGTGCCAACCAGTGGAGAGACTGGTTTGCCTGACGGTAGTGTCAGTGGTGTTTTAAATACTGTTTTGAATTGGTTATTAATGATTTTTGTAATAATTGCTACTATCAGTTTTGTAATTACCGGTTTACAATTTATTTTTTCCTTTGGAGGAGCCAGTGGCTCCGAGGCTCAAGCAAAGAAAAATTTTACCTATACCATTATTGCTATTTTTATTGTTGGTGGTTCTTTAATTATTCTTAAAACCATCATCGGCCTTCTTGGACCAGTCTCCTCAGGAAGTGCTGGTGGTGGAAATAATACTTCTAATAATAATTTTACTAATTGGGCTCAGGATGCTAGGAATCTACATAATGCTGAAAACCGTTATAATAATACTCAAAATTCTGCTCAACAGGCTAGAAATATGGAGAATCAAGCTAATCTACAAAACAATAACAATCCCCCATCTCCAGGGCAAACTAATTGGGCTCAGGATGCTAGAAATTTACATACTGCCGAAGAAGGGGGCGTTGTGGGTAGTGACGGATTGCATCAAAGTGATATGCCACAAAACAATTTTTAGAAAAATATTGAAACAAAAAACAAAAAACCGGCATCAGCCGGTTTTTTGTTTGTTTATAAATTATTTTCTTTCACTATGCTTATTTATTACAGAAAAATATTCTATAACTGATATCCTTTATTTTTCATTGCTTTTCTTATTTTTTGAACGGCTCTTCTGGCTTGACAGGCAACTGCTTTTGCGGAAAACTGGTTTTTTCTTGCTACATCTTCAGGGTCCAACGATTCTAATTTAATTTTTTGAAAAGCAAACTGTTCATCTGGTGTTAACCGTACTGAACCATCATTTTTTACAAATTCTAACATTCGTTTATAATGAGCAATATTTTCTGGTAATAAACTTTGTTTATTTAAAATATATGAATCAACTTTTTCGGTATAAGTTTGCTGTCTGAGTCTTTCTTTAAAATTTAAAGCTTTTTTAATTTCTTTTATTGGCAATCCTGTTGCTTGATTAATTTCTTGCATGCTTGCTTTAACTCCTTTTTGTTTATAATACTTTTTTTGAAACTTGTCTATCTCTAAAATAACTGCCCTATGGGTCATACGTCCTTTATTATATTTATCTAATTCCCTTAGCATAATTTGTTTAATAATAAATTCCGCATAGGTGGAAAAAGTATTATCTCGCTGAGGATTAAATGTATCGACGGCTTTTATTAATCCCAATTGTCCATCAGCAATAAATCTTAGATATTGCTCATTGGATTTATGAATTATTTTTTTCATTACTGATAATATTAAAGGCGCATTGGCTTTTATTAATTTTTTTCTAATATCTCTATATTTATCCCATTCTTGTAATAATATTTCCAATTTTTGTGTTGATTTTTGAATATCATGATTATCTTGTTTTTGTGCTCGTTCTAGAAAATCATCTTTTAAACTTTTCATCACCTTCGAATATTTATCAAATTCTATTCCTATTTTGGAAAGCTCTTCTTGCAAAGAATTTCTATCAACCTGTTTGCCATCTTTAATGGCTTGTGATATTTCTTTAAATTTAGCTGATTTTCTTTTCATCGCTTCTAACTGTTGAGCTAATAAAATTGGGTATTCTTTTATGATTTTACTTTGGAAACTTTTCATTTTTTCAAATAGAGGTTTTTGCTCCTTTTTGTAGTCCATTTTCTCCACTTGGTTAATATCAGCGAAAAAAAGATCCAGCTCTCTACTTTTGCCCGGGTCTGTTTTATAATCATTATTAACAACTGTTGGTTTTTCTAATTTTTTGTTTTTAGGTATTATTGCATTATTTAATATCCCTATTTTTATATTCATTCTTGTATAATTAATAATATTACTATTTTATTTTAACATTATTTAGTCATAAAAGAAAATAAAAACCGGCATCGGCTGGTTTTTATTTGTGCTTCTTGTGGATAAATAAAAGGGGTAACTCCATTACTATTTTTTGATTTCTTTATGAGGAGTGTGCTTTTTACAAACCTCACAATATTTGTTTAATTCCAATTTGTGTTGTTGTAATTTTCGTTTATTTTTAAAAGTACGATGTACCCGCGCTCCACACTTTGTACATTTTAAAATTATAAGATTATCTTGTGACATATTTTAGTTTAATTAATAATTGAGAATTAAAAATTAAGAATTAAAAACTTATTTTACTAATTCTATAATTTCTTCCTTTTAGACTTTACAGACTTTATGGACTTTATAGACTCTTGACTCTAATTCCTGGTGTCATCGTAGCCGTAACTGTAATTGTCTTAATTAATTTACCTTTGACCTTGGCCGGCTTATTTTTATTAACTGTGTTTAATAGCTCTTCAATGTTTTCTTTTAGTTGTTCTTTGCTAAACGACCTTTTTCCGACAACCTGATGAATATTTCCACCCTTGTCTGATTTAAAGTCTGCTTTACCCTTTTTTAGCTCCTCAATCATTTCTGCTACCTTTGGTCCGACAGTTCCAGTTTTTGGATTTGGCATTAAACCCCGGGGCCCTAAAATTCTAGCTGCTTTGGATAATTTTGGCATCATTTCTGGGGTAGCCAATGCTACATCAAAATCAATTTTTTTATCTTTAATAATTTTCTCTACTAATTTTTCATCTCCGACAATATCTGCTCCAGCTTTTTTTGCTTCATCCTGTTGAGTTTCGGTAAAGGCGGCAATTTTTTTGGTATTTCCAGTGCCATGAGGTAAGGAAACTACCGTTCTAACCTGTTGGTCAGATTTACCAGGATCGATATTTAGATGTAAATGAACCTCAACAGATTCATCAAATTTTGCTTTTGGAAATTTTTCCAAAAAATCCAATGCTTCTTCTAGACTGTATACATCCTCTTTTTGAAAACTCTCTTGAGCTTTCCGATAATTTTTTGACTTCATAATTTTGTGGTGGTGACGAAGACCTGTCTAGCCCTTCTCCCACTATGTTATTTAATTATTTTATTCACTGATTTTAATTCCCATTGACCTAGCTGTTCCAGCTATAATCTTTACTGCTTGATCAACGTCATTGGCATTCAAGTCATTTTTTTTCTTTTCAGCAATTTCTTCCAATTGAGCCCTGGTTACTGTGCCAACTTTATCGGTTAGCGGATTACTAGCACCCTTTTTGACTTTAGCTGCTTTTTTTAATAAATCTGATGCTGGTGGTGATTTCAAAATGAAATCAAAACTTCTGTCATCATTTACGGTAATTTCAACCGGGACCACATCTCCCATCATTTCTTTAGTAGCTTCGTTAAAACGAGTACAAAAATCTTGGATGTTAATACCGTGCTGTCCTAGGGCTGGACCAACTGGAGGAGCCGGATTAGCTTGACCTGCTTTAATTTGTAATTTAATAATTGTTGCCATTTGATTAGTTATCAGTTATTAGTTCACAGTTCACAGTTTATAGTTCACGGTGACTAATAAATGGTGTTTGAATGTTATCTAATTTAATTATTTATAATTAATAAATATAGAAGCATGGGGTATATCATAGTTCACTTCTGATAAATCTCCAGTATATTTATTCTTTAATCATACACCGCACCGCAGGTGCGTTATTTGTAAATTCGTAGTCGATTTGTAGGTTCGTAGGGTTTTAACTTTTTTTAATCTGTAAAAAATCTAATTCTACTGGAGTTTCTCTTCCAAAAATATCTACCAGTACTTTTATTCTTCCTTTGGCATCATCAACCTCTTCTACCTTTCCTTCAAAATTCTTAAATGGTCCATCGGTAATTTTTACCATCTCACCAATTTTAATATCCATCTTGTACTTGGTAATTTTTTCACCTATCTTCTTTTTTACTCCTGTAATTTCATCTTTGTTTACTGGTGTTGGTGTCGTATCTACGCCAATAAATCCAGTTACGTTCGGAGTGTTGCGAACTACATACCAAGAATCATCAGTTACAATCATTTCAACTAATACATATCCTGGAAAAATTCTTTCTTCCACTGAATATCTTTTACCATTCTTTAATTTAATCTTTTTTTCCTTGGGGACAATTACATCAAAAATTTTATCTTCCATGTGCATGGATTTGATTCTTTGTCGTAGGTTACGAGCAACATTTTCTTCATAACCACTGTAAGTATGAATTACATACCACATTCGCCCATAGTCTGCTGTTTGTTTAGCCATAGTTTTAAAAACTTATTATTTAACCGCCCCCTGTGCCTGCCCCTCGTAGCCGTTTAGGCGAAGTGGGGTAAAGGGGGTCAAATTTTTCGAAGAAAAATTTGGGGGGTTTTATTTATTTTTCCAATAGACCTCTTCGGAAAGTAATTTCGTTACGAAATTTTTTAGCTTTGAGTAAAATTTATTGAATAACTTTTGAAAATTTAGCCTTAGCTAAATTGAAAAAGTTTGAAATAAACTTTACCAAAGATGGAAAATTGCAGTAGAGAGTACTTTCCGAAGAGGTCTATTGAATCTTTTCTAGAAAATATCTGCCTACTACATCAAAAACTTTTTAATTATTGCTGAGAAGAACATATCCAACGAACCAAGAAACACTGCTACAACAATACTAATGAAAATTACTGTTATTGTATAATTAATAACTTCCTGCTTATTGGGCCAAGTTACCTTTCTTAGCTCTATGTATGATTCCTTAATAAATTCAATAGCTTTATTCATGATTTTGGAAGAAATTTATTTGCGATTCACCTTAAAAATTTTTAAGTATTACTAAATCACTAAAATAACTTTCTGTTTTAAAAAACAGCCTTTCGGCGGTTTTGTATTTTTATTTATCTTTATTATAGAGTACTTTTTAATTTTTGTCAAATAAAATTATCCCCGCGCTTTGAATGTTTTTTAGTGGGCTAATTTTGTTATTCTCCATCGCAAAAACATCTCGGGCAAACAACGCTAGTATAAATAATAATATTATATTAAAAAATATTTTTTTCATTTTAGTTGTGTTATTGAAATCCTAAACGATGAACAATTTAAAATTTATTCTATTTGTTTAGAATTTAGGGATTGGAATTTAAAATTTAGGATTTAGGATTTACGATTTAGGATTTAGGATGGTTTGCTGATAAATAACTAATTGTTTTTAAATTAAGATTTTTAAATTGAATTTAAATTTTAAATTTTAAATTTTAAATTAAACCCCTATCCACTCCATCAAATCATTCCTCCCCTTCCCCGTCTTGGCACTCATCGGAATAACTTTAATCTCTTCGCCAATTTTTTCTTTAATTTTTTGAAGATTTTTATGAGTCTGTTTTTGATTTAATTTATCTATTTTATTGGCAACAATAACAAACTGATAACCTAACTCTGGGCCATATTCCTTTAAAACGTCAATCATCTCCAAATCAAATTCCTTCAATCCGGCTTTAGAATCAATGATGAGAATAACTTTTTTAAGATTAGTTTCACCGCTGATAAAATACCAAAGAATCATCTTACGCATTTTTTCTCGCTGTTCCTGCGGTATCTTAGCATAACCATAGCCAGGTAAATCAACTAAATAAATCTCCTCGTTTCGTTTGGTAGATTTTTCTTGTCTTGGATTATTACTGTAGGTTAAGGTCGCTGAAAAAAAGTTAATTTGTTTTGTTTTCCCCGGTTGTTTGGATATTTTTACCAATCCTTTACTCCCGGTCAAGTTGTTTATCAGGGTTGACTTTCCAACATTGGAGCGCCCAATAAAAGCAATTTGTTTTCGCTTGCTTTTGAGAATATCATTGGTTCCAACAATTCCTCTGACAAATCTAGCATTTCTAATTTCCATAGCTTTTATTTATATATTACCTTTTCATTCTACCAGGGTTATTTTTAATAAGCAAATTATTAAATTTTTTAAAGGCTATTGACAATTTTTATTAATAGTATACAATACTAAATAGGAATTAATATTAATAACATCGAGGCCTTGCCTCAGTGTTGAAGTTAACAAGGTTTCCTATGAAAAGATTGACTAATCAAAAAATAACTATTTTGGACTTTCTTCGAGGGACTAAAATTCACCCTACTGCTGAAGAAGTTTATTTAAATGTTCAAAAAAATTTACCTCGCATTAGTCAGGCGACTGTTTATAGGATTTTAGATGAATTTGTAAAAGAAAATTTAATTAAAAGTATTCCTGGCAAAAAAACCCGTTTTGACGGAAATGATATTGTTCATCAACATTTTATTTGCAAAAAGTGTGGAAAATTAACTGATATTTATGATGGGGCATTGGATAAATACTTAAATAAGAAAAAAAATCTAGTAGCTGATGGAACGGTTGATGATTTTGAAATAACTTTTTATGGAAGATGTAAAAAATGTTCTTAATTTATTAAAATAGAAAGGTGGTATTACTATGGCCTGTAAAACAAAAAAGAAAAAGGTTTCTACAAAACCGAAAAAGCATAAACCGAAAAAGGTTGTGAAAAAATAAGTGATATTTAATATAATTAATAATTAATAATTAATAATTAATATAAAAGTATGTTTGAAGACTACAACACAATCCCTTTATTGGGAGAAGCATTTCCGGAAATGGAAGTGCAAACAACACACGGGAAAATGTCTTTCCCAAAAGATTTAAAAGGAAAATGGACAGTATTGTTTAGCCATCCAGCTGACTTTACTCCCGTTTGCACCACAGAATTTGTGGCTTTTAACAAAAGATATAACAAGTTTAAAAAATTAAACTGTCAATTAATTGGCCTATCCATTGACCAAGTATTTTCTCATATTAAATGGATACAGTGGATTAAAGAAAATTTAAACGAAACTATTAAGTTTCCAGTTATTGCTGACGATAGAGGACTTGTGGCTGAACAATTAGGAATGGTACAAGATGCCAAAGGAACTAACACGGTAAGAGCGGTCTTTATTATTGACCCCAAGGGACTAATAAGAACAATCTTGTATTACCCACAAGAAGTAGGACGAAACGTTGACGAAATCTTACGAACGGTAAACGCCTTGCAAATTTCTGATGCCAATGGCGTGGCTTGTCCAGAAAATTATCCCGACAATGAGCTCATTGGTAACGATGTAATTATTCCTCCAGCCAGTGATGAAAAAACTGCTAATCGTCGTAAAAAACAAAAAGATTGTTTTGACTGGTGGTTCTGTCATAAGAAATTAAAATAGACTAATTATTGACTAGAAATAATTATTTTAAAAATAGTTATCTTGAAAAATAAAAATCCCGGTTAACCGGGATTTTTATGGGTCACTCTCATTTTAGGGTTATCCAAAAATCTTAAAAACCCTAAAAAGGTGAAACTTCTTATCTACAACCCCTCTGACTAGCGTTCTAAATCCTTTTAGTTTTGCATTAAAACTTTCTGCGGGAGCATTAGTACTTCTATTAATAAAAT
>WGDO01000050.1 GCA_015493225.1 Patescibacteria group bacterium | reverse complement strand
TTTATATACAAACTTTTCGTGTCGCACTTCATAACCGTTGGCTTGCAGCACAAATATTTTTTGATCTAATGTGAAATTCATCGTCTATATTTTTGATAGGTAGGTAACTATATATTTATGTTACCTAACATTTAAGTCAGGCAACTTTGCTTCTATGTGAAATTTAGGGCTTATCTGTTTACCTCTTTGCTCAAGCCAACTATAAGACTCAAATCCTACTTGTTGCCTTATCAGTCTAATTCCACGCCAAGTTATTTTCCCTTTGGTAATTTCGCCTTTAATCGGTGGTTCTGCCATTGTTCGTAAAGCAGTTGTAAATAGTTCCTCTTCTTGTTTTTGCATTTCAGAAATCAAACGTTGGGTAACACTGGCTATATTTAATGCCATTTCATCCATACCATCAATTTTTGGTGATTCTATTTTTCTAAGTTCTAATTTCATAATTCAGTTATTTTAAGTGGCTCTATACATAGCCTTAACGTTATACTTTTTTTAATTTTCGTTTAAGGATTTGCCGGAAAGAATGATAGTCGGTATAGCGGTATTTACCGAAATACTCATAATACTTTTCGTTTACGGCATTGAAGCAGTCGGCGAATGTTCTATAGTTTTTCAATTCGCGGTAATAGGTGGCGATGAAGCCATCTTGCGTGGCAAGTTGCTTCATTTCTTCTATTTTCTTATAAGCTTCTATTAACTTTTGTGAATCGTTTGGTTTCATTACTTTTTACTTTCTATTCCGATGATTTTTTCCACCTGCGGCATATAAGCATCTGCTTCGCTTACTATTTTTACAGCTTGCAGCATTACTTTACTGTTTTCGATTTTGCGTGTGGCAATTTCTGCCACAGCTTTTTCGCGTGTTACTTCAAGCTTCAATTCTTCGCTTGTCAGGTCTTTGTTCATTAACCGATCTAACATATCGGTTAGGTGTTGGTCGAGTGTTGGTTTCATAATTAGTTGAAAGTTTAAAGTTTAAGGTTGAAAGTTTTTTTTTCGGTTTCAGATTTTCGATTTTCTTAAAAGGTGCGTATATATCTGTGTTATCAGCAATTAGAGTGAAATCGGTACATCAAACAATTTTTTATTAAAGTTAAATTCATTCATTGTCTTGCCTGACAGCCACCATTCCATTGCTAAATCGCTGTTTCCTTTCGTTAATTTTGTTAATTTCCATTGCGGATTGTTTCGCATTCCTTTTTCTATCGCTCGTTTTATTGCGTGATATTTTTTCGGTTCTCTGCGAAATTCCTCTACTCTTACGCCTTTGCGTGTTACCAACGGACAACCAACGCAACCGAGCCGGTTAAATCCATTATAGTATGCAGGTGCAACCGGTAAATCATATTTTGCAATAAACATCCATACGTCAGCATCAGTCCAATTAAGAATAGGGTAAAAATGAATTGCACCCTTTTGCGATTTTCGTGTATCTACAAAAATTTCAGTACGTTTGCTTCGTTTTGTGCTTTCATCAGCTCGCACGCCCTCGATTACATTCTTACCGATACTTCCATATTCCTTCAAATATTCGCAACAATACCTGTTTAATCTTGTCGGGAAGCCCTTGCGTTCGATGAGTTTGTAAAAACTTTCTTTCGGGTTATTGATTTTAACTTTCGGGTAGTTTTTTTTGATAAACGGTATTGTGCCAATAGGGTCAATGGTCGTGTTATTGTGAAATGCTTTGAAATCAATCCCAGACAATTCAGCCAATTTGTAAATTACTACGCTGTCTTTTCCGCCACTAAAAGCAAGGTGCAAGTCATCATACTGCTTGCTTATAGCTTTAAGAAACTCGATAGATTTTAGTATTTTGTTTTCTAAATTCATAATTCGTTTAATTGATTAAAAAGCTGATAATACCGTATATACGCTATGCTCGTGCCTCGCACATCGCATATACTTTATACGTTAGGTGTAACCAAGAACTAACGAGAAATTCCGTGTATTTTAATGATGTTTTCACTCAATTTTAATTTACTACCGCCTAAAACAAGATTTCCACAAGTAACTAATCCATCTTCTTCATCAATACTTGGTACAAATACTAAAACATCAAATCCTACATCTCTCAATTCTTTTTCAGGCTTCTGATATGGTTGCCAACTGTCATAACCACCAACTGTTTTAATTCCATTAGTCGTACACGCATTGTTATTGTGTATTGGCGTTATCTTACACATAAACTTCTCGGGGTTAAATAAACGTCTTACTTTTTTCGCATCAATTACAAAGTCTGTACTATATGCAAAATTTAATGTATATTTTCTGCTTATCGGCTCTGGCATTTTTTTTGCAATTTCAGATAATTCTTCAAGTGTTATTTGCATATTTTGAAACATATCTTTTCTTTGTTTTGTGTCTGTGCTATTAATAGAAAATTGCAACCCTGCCTGTCCGTTGTATAAATCGTTTTTTATTTCGCACCACTCTAATATCGTTTCTTCAAGTCGTTTATATCTTTTTGGAAGAGAAGTCGTTAAAACAGGGTGTACAACTTCAATTCTTAATCCTGTGTCTTTTTGTATTTGCTTTTTACTATTGTATAACCATTTGGCAAATTTTAATACATCTTTGTTAAAAATAGGCTCACCCATTCTCGCAAAGTGTATATTTAATCTTTCAGTATATTTAATCTCTGGAAACAAACTAATAGCATTATATAATTGTGCTTTTAAATCTTCAAATGTTGCATTTCCTTTAAATTTTAAATTTGGTACATCACAAAATGTACATTTCATAGGGCAACCGTATTGAGTTGATAATGTAATTACCCATTTTTCTGTTAAGGGCTGACAATATCCATTTTGCACACCTTCAATTATTTTAGTGTAGCCTAAAAAATCAGCTTTAATGTTTTTCGCTTTTCCATAATCGCCAATAGACAATGTTTCAAGATTTCCTTTTGAATAATTACCTGTAAATAAATATCCTGTTGGTAATGGAATTAATGTTTTTATTGCATTCATATTTTTTAATTTTTAGAAAGCTACACCTAACACTGTATATACGTCAGTTGCTCGCTTTGTTATTATTTATTTAGTTAATTTTTCAATTCAATGTTCCTGTTTATTTATTAGCGTTGGTTCTTGAAAATCGCAACCGAACGCATATACTCATTCGTTGTGCGTAATTAAAAAGGCAAATCATCATCTTTATTAGATTGTATTCTCTCTAATTCTTTTTTCGCATCTTCAACTTGTCCATAATTATAATTTCGTGGATTGTTTATTATATGTTCTAATTTTTCAATTTTTTCTGCAATATCAATATTTGGGTCAAAAGCATCAATAAATTGTTTTGCATTTTTTAATACATCAATCGCCTTTTCATTTTCTTCAACTTCTAATTCAATTCCGATTTCTGCATTAGAGAAATTTCCAAGATTAAAAAGTCTTTTGTAATAAATTTTTTTTGCTTTCATTTTATATAATTTTTGTGAATAGTAACTACGCACAACAATTTGTATAGTGCATAGCTGTCATTCAGATTAATATTTAAGTTTAGTTTTCAATTTATTATTCTTTTTCAATTCAACATCGGTGCATATATTCCGCTACGCACCAACAAGTTTTCCGTTATCATTCAATTTCTTTAATGACCAGTTTTAGTTTTTTTAGTTTTTTCATTTGGCGTTTCATTTCGTCCGGGTAGCGATGTATGGTATTTCGGCGCATTAGTTCGGCGTTTGAGATACATTCTAAATTTTCAAATGTTACATTCAGG
>WGDO01000049.1 GCA_015493225.1 Patescibacteria group bacterium | reverse complement strand
TCTATAAATCTTTCAGGATCTTCATTACCAGTATCGGTGACATTTCCGTTACCGGTGGCAGAAGTACTATCAATGCCAGTGATAGCGTTTGTTACAACTGTTGGAGCACTTGCGGTGCATTGCTTCCCTGCATCATTGATTGTCCAGCTGTAGGTTGAGATGATATGTTGTCTTTGAGTTTCAGAAGAGCAATAATGGGCGGAGGAATCCAATTGAACATTACTTTGTAAAGAAGGTAAAGCATCCCAGCCAATTAAGGTGTTGTCATAATTTGTGGTAGACATTCCAGAAGTAGTAAACATATTTGTCATGTTAGTAACATTACCTACTTGCCAATTACCAAGGTCTTGATCAAAATCATAAGCAGAAGAGAACATAGCTGACATATTAGTAACATTGGTTGTATTCCAAGAACTGATGTCTTGATTAAAAATAAAAGCGTAGGCAAACATAGCTGACATATTAGTAACATTGGTTGTATTCCAAGAACTGATGTCTTGATTAAAAGCAGAAGCAGAATAAAACATTCTATACATATCACCAACATTAGCTACATTCCAAGAACTGATATCCTGGTTGAAAGCAGAGGCAAAAGAAAACATTTCTTTTATAATACTAACATTTGTTGTATTCCAATTACTAATGTCTTGATTGAAGACGGAAGCATTATCAAACATCCCATGCATATCTGTAACATTGGTAGTATTCCAGGAGCTGATATCTTGATTGAAGGCAGAAGCGAAGGAAAACATCCTTCCCATATTGACAACATTTGTTGTACTCCAAGAACTAATATCCTTATTGAAGACCGAGGCATTATAAAACATCCCTTCCATATTAGTAACATTCGCTGTATTCCAAGAACCGATGTCTTGATTGAAGGCGGAAGCATTATCAAACATATATGACATATCTGTAACATTAATGGTATTCCAGGAACTAATACTTTTATTAAAAACAGAGGCATGGTAGAACATAAACGACATATCTGTGATGTTGCCTGTATTCCATGAATTTATATTCTGATTAAAAGATGAAGTAGAGGCAAACATAGCTGACATATTAGTAGCATTAGACAAATACGGATTATCTGTTGCCCAATCTGGTACAGCACCTCCGCCGTTATTTACGGCAGTAGCAGAATTTAAATTAGAACAACCATAAAAAGCATATTCCATCGATGTCCAAATTCCTGTTCCCCATTGATTGACACTGAGGATTTTTTCTCTATCTCCAGAATAGTTAAAATATATTCTAGGGAATCCAGTTTTTGCTCCACTATTATCTTTAATTCTGATGGTATAGGTTCCAGCACTACCGTAGTTACAAGTATAGTTTCCTGTTTGACCTGTAACTTCATCAGTTCCATCATTATTACAATCTACGTTGTAGTTATATCCTGCACCAGTGGTTGGAATGGTAAATTGAGTATCAGACGATGGACCAGGATTGTCTGTTTTGACGGTGATTACAAAATCATCAGCTGGAGCGGCAAGAATAATGTTATTTTTACCAATACCAAAAAAGAAACTAGCGAGTATTGCCAGAAATAAAATAATTTTGATATTTATTTTTAATTTTATTCTTGTCATTAAGTTACCATTCTTCTAAACATTGATAGCTTAATTGTAACACAAAAAGTAAATTTAAGAAAATTTTATTTTGAAGTTTATTTTGAAGTTTATTTTGAAGTTTATTTTAAACCCAATTCTTAACTTGTAGGCCATTTTGGGCGGCGGTGCGTTGAGCCTCTTGCTTTGATGCTCCTTCTCCTTCTGCTATTTTTTCTTCACCAACAAAAACACCTACCCGAAATATCTTGTCGTGGTCTGGTCCCTCTTCTGACAACACTTCATAGTGCGGAGTAACGTGTAATTCCTCTTGAGTTTTTTGCTGAAAATAACTTTTGGCATCTAAGTAAGTTTTATTTTTGATAATATCGTCTAATCTTGATATAATATTATCTATGATAAATTTTTGAACTGGCTCGTATCCTTGATCAAGATACATTGCACCAATAACAGCTTCGGTCATATTAGCTAGTCTATATTTTCTAGCTCTTCCCTGGTCTAGACTTTCACCCTTGGACATTTGTAAAAATTGTTCCAACTCTAATTCGTCGGCAACCTTGGCAAGAGTATCTCCCTTGACTAAAGCAGCCCGCCAATTAGTTAATTCTCCTTCTTGATTTGCATAATTATTAAAGAGGTGCTCTGTAACAACTAATTCCAACACTGCATCTCCTAAAAACTCTAACCTTTCATTGTGTTTTTTGTTTACATTTCTATGTTCATTGAGATAGGAGCGATGAGTCAAAGCTTCCTCTAGCAAATCTTGATTATTAAATTTAACTCCTAGAATTTCTTCTATACTCTTTTTATTTTGCATAAATTATAGCTGGCTAAGCCAAATTTTAATTTGTAAATTTTAAATTTTAATTCAATTTTGATTGTTTAAATTTTAATTATTTAAAAGAAGTAGCAAGCAATTAATGGTTTTAAAATTTGAACATTGAAAATTTTATTTTGAATTAAAATTTAAAATTTACAAATTAAAATTCAATTTCACCTATTAGTTATTTTTTAAACTTTTAGCCTTCGACTTTAGACTTTAGACTTTAGACTTTAGACTTTTGACTTTTCTTCCCATCTTCTTTCATCGGTGTTCCCAGCTCATTGTATACAGTTCCTAACACTCCATTAACAAATCTTCCGGAATTTTCTCCGCCAAAAGATTTAGCTAATTCAATGGCTTCATTAATAGCCACCTTCGGTGGTGTTTGCTTGTAATCACTAAACATTAATTCATAAATGCCCAAACGCAAAATATTTCGATCAACCGTTGTAATCTGATTCAAGGGCCACTCTGGCGCACATTTTTGAATAATGGGGTCAATGACTTTTATTTTAGAAATTGTATTTTTAATTAAATCCACAGCAAACTCTATACCGGATTTATCTTTTTCCGGATTATCAACAAATTGAGCCAAATTATGTTCTATAATTTTAGCTATATCTTCTTTTTGTCCTCTAAAATCCCATTCATATAGTGACTGAACGGCTATAATCCTAGCTAGGTGACGAGAAATCATTTGTGATAAATTTAATATTTAAAAAACAAACACTGTTAATATTACTTAACAGCATTTGTGATTTTTCTCCCTTTGTAATATCCACAGTAGGGGCAAGTTCTGTGTGGTAAAATATCTTTGCTACAATTAGAACATTTTACAAAATTTTTCGCTTGTATTTTTTTATGCCCTCCTCTTCGTCTTTTCCCACGACTACTTGTTTGTCTTTGCTTTGGTACTGCCATAGTTTTTAGCTAATCATTAAATTGTCTCTTTCTTGACTTTAATTAGTCTAGCATAATTATTGAATTAATGCAAGGGTAAGCAAGATTTTTGTTTGTCTGGACACTTGACGGTGATAGTGCCAAGCTGGTCTGTACGAAAGATCTCACTACCGCTTTTTTGTAATCTATCCATAGTTTCCTGGGTGGGATGACCATAGTCATTTTCGCCAACGGAAATAATTGACCATAACGGCGTAACTCTGGCCAAGAAAAATTTGGAAGTAGAATAACGAGAGCCATGATGTCCCACCTTTAAATAATCTACATCTAAATTTTCATGATCAAAAATCATATCTGCCTCAGCATCAAAACCAGCGTCCCCGGTAAATAAAAAACTGTTTTTACTGTAGTCCAGTCGCGCCACCACCGAACTATCATTCTTTGCCTTTCGATTTTTTTCAATTTTGTCTGGATTAAAAAAAGTCATTTGAAAATCAGAACCAATATTTAATTTTGACCCCTCTCCAACTGCTTCTTCTTGTATGTTTTTTCTGGCAATCTCAGCTTGAAATTCTTGCCAAAGTTCATCATCCGATTGCTGTCCATTAATTAGAATCTGTCCGATATCATATTTTTTGACAACATCTATTAAACCCACAAAATGGTCTCGGTCTGGATGAGTACTAATAATAATCTCTATCTTATTATCAAAAGTTGGCATTACTTTAGCTAATTCTTGTAAAACTTTTTTACCACTTGGTCCACCATCGATTAAAATTTGATAATTCTTCTGAAAATTAATTAAAGTGGCGTCACCCTGCCCAATGTCGAGAAAAGAAACTTCCAGAGGGGCAAATTGTTTATTTTGATAAATTGCTTTTTCTACCAAAAGAATACTCGTCGCTAAAAAAATTAATAGCACGATGAGAATAAATATTCTTTTGTTTTGATAAAATAATTTCATTGTGTTTGGTTTATTTATTGTGTTGTCTATAGAAAAAAGGGAGGCAACTTAAAATTAGTGGCTCTACAAATCTGTTTTATCTCTACGCTTCCAAGACCAAATTCCCAGTCCAAATAAGATATAATAACCAATGGCGATCCAAATACTGACATCATCAAATTCTATAATGGCATGAGGAATTTTAGCTAGATAGTTAATGCTTGTAATTTCAAAATGCAATAAAGCTTCAGTGGGCAGACTTAGAATAATGCCAAAAATATTTCCAAATAAAGAAGCCAGGACTGTCAGAACTCCTCCCAGCATAATGACTGATATAAATGGTAATATTAAAACGTTAGCCAACAAGGAGATAAGGGATAGGCTATTAAAGGTGTATAATAATATTCCCAACACGCCCAATTGAGCAGAGATTGTTACCAAGATGATTGATTTTATTCCCAGAAAATCATTGGTAATTTTGAATTTTCCTGCCAAAGGCCCATAAATTAAAATTATCCCGATGGTTGCTAAAAATGATAGCTGAAAACCAGCATCGTAGAGCAAAACAAAAGGTGATTGCCAAACCATTACAACTGCTGTTAAAACAATAATTCGTAGAGAGCCAGCCAAACGACCAATTTGATTTGCATATAGCAGGATAATTCCCATAATGGCTGCTCGCACTGCTGAAGCTGGAGCACCAATCATAATTATGAAAATAACAATTCCAGCTATAACTAAATAGAAAGAATGTCTGCGCCAAAATCCCAGAAAGGTAATTCCCAAAAACATCAACACTGTCGCTAGAATTGTAATATTGGAACCGGAAACAGCCACCGTGTGAGTTGTGCCTGTTCGGCGAAAATTTTCCGCTATACTCTGGGGCAAACGATTATCTCCTCCCAACAATAGTCCTGCTAAATATCCACTCTCTGGCATTGGAAAAAATCTATTAATTCGTTGCTCCGTGAATAAAGAAAAATTATGAATGGCCTGGTAAATATTATTTTTTTGACTATCTAAAAAATTGATTACTCTTATTGAAAAAGTTCCGGCTACATTATTATCTGTTTTGTTTATTTTTTCAATTTTGGGATGATGACAAACTTGATATACTTTCTTACTGGCTAGAAAACGTCGATAATTAAATTTGGGATATTTATTTTTTGGATTTTTTAAATCGCAGATTATTTTGTATCGCTGTCCATAATCATATTTAATTCCCAGGGGGGCAAAAAATATTATTCGCTCCTGTTTGATTTTTACACTATCTTCTCTTTGGTTATATTGCAAATTTTTTATTTCCAAATAAACTCTTTGATAATTTTCCTTTGATTCGGAAAATTTAACAACCTTCCCTACCCCGTTATAATGCCCTTCAACCCAATGCTGAGAATTTTGCAAAACAGTTTCCGTTCGCCAAATTCCCAAAAATAATCCAACTAATAAGAAAAAAATTAGCAACAATACTCTATCTTTAAATCCAAAAAATTTTAAAATAACAATGGTTAAAAAACCAAAACCAATATAGATACCCATATTTTTAGCACCAACAAATGTAATGGTCACTCCAATTAAAAACGCCAACAAAAATCCCAAAAAAATATTTGCTGGGTAAAAAATAAGACTTTCTTGAGTTGACTTATTATTCTTATTCACTGTTATTTCTTAAATTTTTATTTATTATCTACATTCTCCACAAGCAAGGCTTGTAGAGTAATTTCTAGATTCATACTATGTATTACAATTGTACTTTCATCATAAATTAAATCCTTCCACAAGCCTTGCTTGTGGAGAATGGTATCTTTTATTTTCATCATCTTGTCACGGTCGTGTTATTATGATGAGATTATACATAGTGTGTAAAGCTAGTCATTTACTATAACACACCCATAATAAAATTCAACTCTCTCATATCATTCCTCTCAATCCCTCACTCCTCTCCTTGTATATTCCCATACTTGTCATCCTTAAATAGAAAATAAATGGACTTGTATAAACCGTCCACAAATTTGTAAATTCTAAATTCCTAAATTCATAATAACTCTGGACAAATCTTAATTTTTAGTATATACTACATAAAGTTAAGGGAAATATCTAACCTTTACAGTGTCTCAAATGTTATAATTATAATTACAAAAATATGGCAAATGCATCAGCAGCTAAAAAATATATTCGTTCTTCAGCTAAACGTAAGGAATTAAATGACAATTACAGAGATAAATATCGTCAAGCTATTAAGAAAATAGTAGAGTTAATTCAGGAAGAAAAAAAAGAAGAAGCTATTAAATTTTTTCCAACAGTTCAGAAGGCAATTGATAAAGCAGTTAAACGAGGGGTTCTAAAGAAAAATACTGGGGCTCGAAAAAAAGCAAACTTAGTAAAAAAATTAAAAACTGTATAACTTTATCTCTTTTTACTTATTTTTCCACAAGCTTTGCTTATGGAAAAGATTCTTTAAAGCCAAGTAAAAATATAAAATCAATTGATTAAAAAAATCCCAACAATTACTTGTTGGGATTTTTTGTTTTTTAAATTTTCTTTTTTATTTAGAAGATCCTTCCTTGTTAAAAGCTTCTTCCTCGGTCATTTCTATTTTTTCTGTCCCTTCTTTTTTTCCGGCATTGAACCCCGTACCAGCCGGAATAAGACGACCAATAATAACGTTTTCTTTTAGTCCCTTTAGATGGTCAACTTTACCTTGGGTGGCAGCATCGATAAGAACCTTGGCTGTTTCCTGAAAAGAAGCAGCAGACAAGAAACTATCGGTGGAAAGAGCAACTTTGGAAATTCCCAAAATCATTCTCTCTCCTTTGGCTTCTTCTTTCCCGGCCTGGGCAGCCTTAGCATTGACATCCATAAATCTCTCATACTCAACAATATCTCCATTCAATAAAGTGGTATCTCCAGGATTAATTACTCGCACCCTAGAAATCATTTGTCTAATAATAATTTCAATATGCTTATCATTAATACCCTCACCTTGGGTTTGATAAATTTCTTGAACCTCTTTAATAATATATCGTTGAACAGCTTTTCGCCCACTAATTTTAAATAGTTTTTTTAAATCAATGTGACCTTCTGACAATACTTGCCCCTTTACAACTAAGTCACCTTCTTGTACTTTAACATTCATTACACCTGGGATAGTATACTTTTTAATATCGCTATCTTTGATTTTAGTTTTCTTGCTAACATCAACCTTAGCAACTTTAATAATTTTCTGCTTTTTATTAACTTCTATCTCATGAATTACTCCGTTAAATTCAGCTATAACAGCCTTTGTTTTTGGAGTTCTAACTTCAAAAATTTCATCAACACGAGGAAGACCCTGGGTAATATCTGCGCCAGCTACACCACCAATATGAAAAGTACGCATAGTCAACTGAGTACCAGGTTCACCAATGGCTTGGGCGGCAACAATACCAACTGCTTGTCCCATTTTAACCATTTCACCTCGTCCTAAATCCTTACCATAGCAAGTTTGACAAACACCGTTTGATGTCAAACAGTTTACCAGATTTCTAATTTTAATTTTCTCAACACCACTCTCTTCTATTTCCATGGCATTTTCAGAAGAAATCATTTTTCCTTTTTGAACAATTGTTTTATTGGTCTTAGGGTTAACTATTTTTTCTGTTACTACTCGACCCTCAATACGATTAGCAAAACTTTGTCCTACCTCATCAGAATCCTCTCGATAAATATAATTTCCTTCAGTATCTCCACAATCATCTTCTCGAACAACAATATCCTGTCCAACGTCAACTAACCTTCTGGTTAAGTATCCAGCTGTAGCTGTTCGAAGGGCTGTGTCGGCCATACCTTTTCGAGCACCATGAGTAGAAATAAAATATTCCAATACATTATAACCACCCTTCAAGGAACCCTTGATTGGTAATTCGATAGTTTCACCAGTTGGTCCAGCTACCAATCCTTTCATACCAGAAATATGAACAACTACTGCTTCTGACCCTCGAGCCTTGGAAGTTACCATAGCATCCATTGGACCATTTTTGATGGTAGTATCTTTTACTTCCTTAGCAATAATTTCCTTGGTACTATTCCACGTTTCAATAACTTTAATTTTTCGTTCCTCATCAGTTAATAGACCAGTTTCGTACTGATTATTAATTTCTGCTACTTGTTCATCAGCCTCTGCAAAAATCTTGTCTCGGGAATCAGGCACATGAAAATCATCCATACCTAGACTAATTCCTGATTTTGTTACATATTCAAAACCTAGATTTTTTAAACGGTCTACAAATTTAGCAGTTTCCTCATCACCTTCCTGATCCAGAAATTGGGCAATTAATTCTTTTAACTCAGTCTTAGTAACAATTTTATTAATAAACCGCATTTTTTCTGGGAAAATATCATTGAAAATAACTCTTCCAGCAGAAGTTTCAATAAGTTTACCATTCCAATTCATTAAAATTTGTTCTTTCACTTTAATAATCCCAAGTTGATAGGCACTTATAACACTATCCATATCTGTGAATGTTTTTGGGTTCTCATTCTTATTGTCATCGAAGGTGGTTATATAATATGAACCCAAAACAATATCCTGGGAAGGAACGGTTATAGGGTCACCATTGGATGGTTTCAATAGGTTTACTTTTGAAAGCATAATATTTTCACTCTCCTTTCGAGCCATTGCTGTCAAAGGTACATGAACAGCCATCTGGTCTCCATCAAAGTCAGCATTAAAGGCGGCACAAACCAAAGGATGTAATCTAATAGCTTTTCCTTCAATTAGAACTGGTCGAAAAGCTTGGATTGATAATCGATGCAGGGTTGGGGCTCTGTTTAACATCACAAAATGATGGTCAATAATTTGATCAAGCATTTCATAGGCTTCTTCCTGTTCACTATCAATCATTCTTCCGGCCGTTCTAATATTATGAGCATATTCTCCGGCAATCAATTTATTAATAATGAATGGTTTAAATAATTCTAGAGCCATTTTTTTAGGAATACCGCATTGGTCAAGCTTTAATTCTGGACCAACCACAATAACACTTCGTCCAGAATAATCAACTCGCTTACCAAGTAAATTTTGTCGGAACCTACCCTGTTTTCCTTTAAGCATATCTGCCAACGATTTCAATGGTCGTCTTTGCCCAGTGGAAGCGGCTACTTGAGTTTGATTTTTACGAGAACCATTATCAATTAAAGAATCCACTGCTTCCTGCAACATTCTCTTTTCATTTCTCTGGATAACCTCTGGGGCATTTAAGTCAATTAATCTCTTTAGACGATTATTACGATTGATAATTCTTCGGTATAAATCGTTTAAATCAGAAGTAGCAAAGTGACCACCATTTAATTGAACCATCGGTCTCAGGTCTGGTGGCATTACTGGAATATTAGTAAGCATTAACCATTCTGGTTTAATATCAGCATTCAAAAATCCATTTAATAATTTTAATCTTTTGGCTAATCGTTTCTTATCTACACCTTTCTCTTCCTCCATGGTTTTTTTCAGGCTTTTAATTTCCTTGCCTAATTCTATTCTCTTAAGCATTTTATAAATTGCTTCAGCACCAATCATAGCTGTAAAAATTTGTCCTGCTTTACGGGAAAGATTATAATATTCAAATTCTGATAAAATTTGTCCTACTTTTAATCCTTTAATACCTGCAGTTAATTCAGAATATTTTCTTTTCAACTCTGTTTTCTCTTTGTTGTTTTTAGCGCTGGAAATAATTCCCTTTTTTTCTCTTTCTAACTCAGCCAAACTATCCTTAACAGCTTCCTTGTCAACATCGGTAACGATATAACTAGCAAAGTAAATAACTTTTTCCAACTGCTGAACTGACATATCCAACGCTAAACCGATTCGAGAAGGTACTCCACGTAAAAACCAAATATGTGAAACAGGAACAGCTAAGGCAATATGCCCCATTCTCTCTCTTCGCACACTGGATTTAGTAACCTCTACGCCACATTTATCACAAACAATTCCTTTGTGCCTAATTTTTTTATATTTTCCGCAATAACATTCGTAATCTTTTGCTGGTCCAAATATTTTTTCACAAAATAAACCATCTTTTTCAAATTTTTGAGTACGATAGTTAATTGTTTCTG
This sequence comes from Patescibacteria group bacterium, assembly GCA_015493225.1. Classification (GTDB taxonomy): domain Bacteria; phylum Patescibacteriota; class Minisyncoccia; order Moranbacterales; family DUUL01; genus S145-42. The sequence continues at coordinate 5,850 of WGDO01000049.1, read as the reverse complement.
GACGTAGAACTTCTCCATGAGACCACTCCAAAATAGTTTCTGGGGAAGCAATTCTAAGTTGAATAGCATCAAAATCTGAAATTCTTATTGTATTATTTTCTTTCATTAGAAATTTGTTAAAAATTAATTATCTTTTTATTATTAGCTATTTATCATTGTCCTCATCCTGACTCTCTTTGTTTTTTTGCTCTTGTTTAATATCTTGTCCATCTTTTAAGAATCTCATTTCTAAAGCAAGGGCTTTGAGTTCATTAACTAATACATGAAAAGAAGCAGGAATGCTAGGAGGTTGAATTGGCTCTCCCTTAATAATTAATTCATAGGCCTTAGATCTACCAAGAACATCATCTGATTTAATGGTTAACATCTCTTGCAAGGTATAGGCTGCCCCATAACCTTCCAAGGCCCAAACTTCCATTTCTCCAAATCGCTGTCCACCAAATTGAGCTTTACCACCTAAGGGTTGTTGTGTAATTAGTGAGTACGGTCCGATGGAACGAGTGTGAATTTTATCTTCAACTAAATGATTTAGTTTCATGACATACATATATCCAACCATAGTTTCGTTGTCGAATTTTTCTCCAGTTCGACCGTCAGTTAATTGAATTTTACCACTCTCTGGTAGTCCGGCTTTTTTTAATTCAGCTTTAATTTGAGTTTCGGTGACCCCATCTAAGGCTGGAGAAGCAGCTTTATAACCTAATTCTGAAGCAGCCCAACCGAGGTGGGTCTCTAAGATTTGTCCAATGTTCATACGGGAAGGTACTCCAATCGGTGTTAAAATAACATCCACTGGCTTACCGTCTGGAAGATAGGGCATATCTTCAACAGCAGCTATTTTGGAAATAACACCCTTGTTACCATGACGACCAGCCAATTTATCTCCAACGGAAATTTTTCTAAGTTTAGCAACAGAAATTTTAATTTGCTCAATAACTCCAGCTGGTAATTTATCACCCTTCTCTCGAGAAAAAATTGTGACATCAACAACTTTGCCACGTTTACCATGAGGAAGGTATAGTGAGGTATCCTTAACATCTCTAGATTTATCTCCAAAAATTGCTCGTAACAATCGTTCTTCAGCGGTAAGATCTCCCTCTCCCTTTAAACTAACCTTACCAACTAAAATATCTCCAGAGCTAATTTCAGCCCCAATGCGGATGATACCATCATCGTCTAGATTTTTTAATCTATCTTCTGAAATATTAGGAATATCTCTGGTAACTACTTCCGGTCCTAATTTTGTCTCTTGAACATCAACGGAGAATTCGTCAATATGAACAGAACTATAGGCATCTCTTTCTACTAATTTTTCAGAAACAATAATGGCATCTTCATAGTTATAACCGCTCCAGGGCATAAAAGCTACTAAAACATTTTGTCCTAGGGCTAATTCACCGTGATCGGTAGAAGCACCATCGGCCAATAAATCCTTCTTTTTTACTTTTTGTCCTAATTCCACTCGGGGAACTTGATTTAAACTTGTAAAAGCATTTGACTTATCAAATGTTTGTAAAATATATTCTCTTTTAGCTTTTTTTCCAGTTTTTCCCTCTTCCTTAACAACAATATGTCTAGCATCAACTTCGGTAATTATCCCAGCTTCCTTAGCTAAAACTACTTGCCCAGAATCAGCAGCCGCTTTATCTTCCAGTCCAGTACCAACTAAGGGAGCCTGGGGTTTAATACAGGACACAGCTTGTCGTTGCATATTTGAACCCATCAAAGCTCTGTTGGAATCATCATGTTCTAAAAATGGTATCAAGGAAGTAGCCACAGAAATACACTGCTTTGGCGACACATCTACATAATCTAAATCTTCAGCTTCAACAGTTGATGGTTCATTTTTAACTCTAGCCTCAACAATTTCTTGGACTATATTATAATCCTCATCCATGTCAATTCCAGCATGGGCAATGTTTTTTGAACCCTCCACAATGGCGTTAACGTATTCCACCTTTGAGGTCACAAAAGGAACTACTTTAATAATATCTTTTTTTGATTTTTTAATTTCACTAATGTCCTCCTTGTCAATTCGTTCCCCTTTCTGAAATAAAATATTATCTTTGGAATCTTTTATGTCTTCAGCTAAAATTCTACCAACTATTTCTTTACTCTCTTTCTTGACTGTATGTCCAATAATTCTATAGGGGGTTTCAATAAATCCATATTTATTTACTTTGGCGTAGCAAGCTAAGTGGCCAACCAATCCAATATTTGGACCTTCAGGAGTTTGTACTGGACAAATTCTACCGTAATGAGAGGTGTGTACATCACGCACTTCAAATCCTGCTCTTTCTCTAGTCAAACCTCCTGGTCCCATAGCACTTAATCTTCGCTTATGCTCCAACTCAGCTAAAGGATTTACCTGATCCATAAATTGAGATAGCTGTGAAGACGAAAAGAATTCCTTGATGGCGGCAACAACTGGACGAGAATTAACAAGTTGAGCATGCACAACATTGTTAACATCACAGGCACTCATTTTGTCTTTAATATTTCTAGCCATTCTCATTAATCCAACTCTCACCCTGGTTTGTACTAATTCACCAACACCCCGAAGACGACGACTACCCAGATGATCAATATCATCTGGTTCAGCTGCTGGGTCATTATTTAATCTAATAATTTCCTTGATAATTTCTACTAGTTCTTCAGTTCCCAACAATCTGTTCTCTTCTGCCATTTCGTCCTTATTCATCCCTAAACGAAAATTTAATCGATAACGTCCAACACGACCAAAGTCATATCTTTCATAACTAAAGAAAACACTGTCAATCATTTGCTTGGCATTGTCAGTGGTGGCTAAATCTCCTGGTCGAAATCTTTTATAAATTTCCTTGTAAGCTTCATTTATATTTTTAACTGGGTCTTTCATTAAAGTTTCTTTAATAAAGGCAGTTTCTCCAGTATCAATATCTCGAAAAGCATCTTCAATTTTTTCATCTGTTTCTAAACCAAAAATTCGTAGTAAAGAAGTTACTGGTATTTTTCTTTTTCGATCTATTCTCACCCAAATAACACCACTTAAATCTGTTTCAATTTCTAGCCAAGCACCTCTATTGGGAATAATTTTAGCACCAAATGTTTTTCGTCCTTTAATGTAGTCAGCTGTAAAAAATACTCCTGGACTTCTAATTAACTGGGATACAACAACTCGTTCCACACCATTGATAATAAAAGTTCCTCGATCGGTAATGAGAGGTAAGTCTGCTAAAAATACTTCTTGTTCTCGAACCTCTCCAGTTTTCTTTATTGTTAGAGTGGCATTAATACGCAAAGGAGCTTCATAGGAAATATTTTTTTCCTTAGCCATGGCCTCACTATATTTTGGCTCATCTAAATAATATTCCCCAAAATCAAGATCTAGGGCTTCTCCAGTAAAATCTTGAATCGGAAAAATTTCATCAACAATTTCTCGCAATCCCTCTTCTAAAAGCCAATCATAAGATTTTGTTTGAGATTCTATTAAGTCTGGCAAAGAAACCATTGATTGTCGTTTGAAAAATTTTCGTTGTGACAAACTAGAATGACTACTGAATGCTGACCGAACAGCTACTTTTTTCTTTTTACTTGTTTTAGTAATTTTTTTACTCATAAAAAATATGGAGCTAAGAATGGATGTTATCTTCATTAGGCGCTAAAAATTCGTCTAGCAAATTAGACAAACAAAAAAACAACCAGTTTAGCTGATTTAATTTGTGATAAAATTGTTTAAAATGATTTTCCCCCGGACATAAAAGAGAGAAATAAAATAGTTAATAGCCAATCTCAAAAAATAAAAATAGAATTGACTTTTTTGATATTTATTTGATATAAAGCGAAAGCGCCAAAAACCTACTGATTTGATACCTACTGGCTGGCAGCCTACTGATAAAAAATCTACTGGTCAAACAAATGGAATCACCCTGAACACTTGTTTGTATTAGAAGACTAGCTCTGTAAATATTGGTGAACTAATCTATATATGCAAAAAGATCAAATAAATAACTTGTAAATTTATTATATACCACAAAAAAAACTTGTCAACCCCCGACTTTGATTTAATACTTTTTTGTTTTACATATTAAAAAAGACGCCATCAGGATTTTATCCTTCGGCGTCTTTTCTGATATCCATATATCTAGCCTTAATTTCGATTAAGGATATATATATATATATATATATATCAGAGTCTGAATTGATATTTAATTAATTCGTTTTTTCATGATGAATAAACGAGTAACTCAAGTCTTTCATCCAGGAGTTGTTGTTACTGGTTGTATAAACCCAATATTTAATACTTGCGATATCAGCAGGGTTTAATCCCGGAGCCGATACAGTGGAATTGTAAACAATCTCACCCTGGGAGTTTTCTGCCTGGGCAGTTATCTCGTTAAAGGCGAAGACAACCGTGTAGTGATAGACTCCATAGGTTAAGGTGTTAAGAATATGAGATAGAAAATCATTACCGTGTCGAATCATAAGCTGATGGGTGTCTTTATTATCACAACAGCTATTCATTCCAGATTGAAAACCGTATTCTTCTCCGTTATTCAGAACAACAAAGACTCCGGTGTTTTGTCCCCAATAACTATTCTGTAAAGCTCCAGTGTATTCCATTACCAGGGCGGTTGTATTGGCTGGAACCGTAACGGTATTGGTTAAAAAGGCTCTTCCGTCTGTCTGGTTAGCCCTCAGATAAGTTCCCTGGTAGATATCGGCATTGTCATTGTAATACTTATCAAAGATCCATCCTTCGGAAACAGCCGTGGACAGGTCTACATTTTCCGTAGTCATTTGCAAACTGTATTCGTCGGAAGCTTGGGCATTAATAGTTAGAATTATGGCCAACAGCACCAGCATCGTCAATATCATTCGTTTCATGGTCATATCTCCTTTAATTTAAGCGATTTTGTTTTAAAAGCCAGAATATCTGCCTTTTTAATTTTAAGGGTATCTTCAAAGCTTCTACTCTTTGTCTTTCCTCCTCTTCTCTGGTTAATCTATTAGTTCTCAACCACCAAAAAATTGTTTCCTTAACTTTTGCCGGAAGCATCTTGGAAATAGTTAAAGGATCCAATACGACTAGTTGAAAACTTTTATTGTTATTGTTCTCATTCTTCTCCTCTAGCCGGTTTTCATCATCCACTTCCATGGAAATGGTATAACTTCCGGGAGTGGCTGGGGCTAAGGTGGGAATAGTAAAACTTTGGGTTCCCAGGTCGGCCGGAGTAAACACTTTGGCGTAGAAGAGTTTGAGGTTAAACCCTCCTCCATTGATGTAGAAACCCACTCTGACATCATGGGGAAGAGTATCATAGTTATTTTTGACCGTGGCGGAGAGAGTTAATCCTTCTCCGACGGTAACAGTGGTTTTATCGGTAATAAGGGAAACATTCTCTACATCGTAGCGTGGTAGAATTGTTACCTTGATGTACTCACCGTGGTCGTGTTCCGAAGCCATATTCTCTTCTCCTTCGTAATAGAATACGGGATAAATGTAATAGACTCCGGGATTAAGGGTTTGAAGATAGGTAATTCCGGTTTTCCTTTCCACCAGCTCATCATCATGACTATTGTGTTGAAACGGACCGATACTCTTCTTGTTATGATCCGTCGCAAAATGATGATCGTAGCTTGGATTAAAGGTATGATTGGGAGATTCAAACCATTTGATGGTAACATCATCGTGATGAATCTTATGGTTTGTTTTATTTTTCAATCTTACCCGAATATTCACCACCGGAACTTCTCCGTGATAGAAAGTCCATTCGTGGTTATAGTTTCCACTACCCGCCGGACTCATCTCCACATCATCCATGGAAACATTATGCACATATCCGGGGTGATCAGATTCTCCCGGTTGGG
>WGDO01000048.1 GCA_015493225.1 Patescibacteria group bacterium | reverse complement strand
TTTTATTAATAGAAGTACTAATGCTCCCGCAGAAAGTTTTAATGCAAAACTAAAAGGATTTAGAACGCTAGTCAGAGGGGTTGTAGATAAGAAGTTTCACCTTTTTAGGGTTTTTAAGATTTTTGGATAACCCTAAAATGAGAGTGACCCGGAATTGTTTATAACTTGTCCCAAAGTTAGTGCGGTCGTCCATAGTTTGGGAAGAATTGAAAAAAATAGAAACAGCCTCTTTATAATTAGATTACTTGAACCAAAGTTGCGACAGCCTGCCCCGCGAAGCCTTTGGGCATAGTAGGGGAGAGCATTAATCCTACTTTAACCTAGAAAAATAATTGTTCTAAAATTAATATAGATATTGACATTTTAGAGATAACCCTAGAATAGGGATGGTTTTAATAGAGTATGAATTTTTCTGATCAATAATTAGATTTTATTATTAGGCCTCTCCGGAAACTATCTCCTACTGCAATTTTCCATCTTTGGTAAAATTTATTTCAAACTTTTTCAACTTAGCTAAGGCTAAATTTTCAAAAGTTGTTCAATAAATTTTACTCAAAACTAGCAAACTTGCCTGCCGGCGAGGCAGGTTTCGTAACGAAGCTAGTTTCCGGAGAGGTCTATTAATTTTTTGTATCCAAATTTGTCTAAACCACTTTCAATATCACCATAAGATTTTCCGCAGAGCATTCCGCCGGCGAGGAAAGTTTCTTGGGTAACTTCTGCTAAGCAAAAATCAGGTATTTGAAAGTTATTTTTATCATCATTATTTTTAAACTCAATATCAGCCAAGACAAGACCGGCTAAAGTATCTTGAAAAACATCTATTTCGGCAGTATTGTTTTTATGTTTAAATTGGTATCTTATTTTACGAATTCTTTTTCCCTCTACCTGATTATTTAGAGTGGTAAATTCCTGCTTGGTAAGTATAATAGTTTGTTCTCGTTGTTGAGAGGCATCTCCCTCTTTGAGCGGTTCTTTTTTAGTCATCTCAAAGTGGTTTCCATTTTTTCTCAGGCGCAATGATGGATGAATGCTTTCTTTGGGGACATACACATCAATAATCTCTTTGTGCTCACAATCTCCTAAGTCATCAGGAATAAATTTCGCCAAATACGTTTTTTCTAATTCAATCATGGGTTATTAATATTAAAAAATTAATTTAATCAAATTTTAAAATTCTATAAAATATTTATTTATTTATTATTTCTGATAAATTGGTTAAATCATTTAAAATATAGTCAGGATTAGCTGAGCTAAGTTGCTCCCTTGAACCAAATCCCCAAGTTATGGCAACCGTAGTTAAATCCGAGGCTTTTCCCGCTTTGATCTCTCTAATTGTATCTCCCACACAAATTGTTTCATCAGCTTTAATATTATTGTTGTTTAATAATTTTTTAAAACCGGCTTCTTTATCATGAACACCTCCTGTAATTCCAGAGAAATAATTAGAAATTCCAAATTTTTCAACTTGCAACTTGAGATTATCTTCTGGTTGAGAGCTAAGCAACCATAACTGGATATTTTTTTCACTTAAATCTTTAAGCACATCTTTTATTTGAGGATATAATTTTGGTGTTCCTGTCTCTTTTAAAGCATTAGAAAATAATTTATTCTGTTCCTCCTTGGTCAATTTTGGAAAATACTTATTCCAAAATTTCATATAAGATGAAATATTTTCAGCCCTATATTTTTCTTTAGATATTTTCCCACCGCCTAATTTAACAAATATTTCCATTGTTATTTCATAAATTTGATCAAAATTATTTAACAATGTTCCTGACCAATCAAAAATTATATTTTTTTTCATAATGACTAGTTTAATTTATTCACAACTAATTCTACAAAGCCTGTTGATTCATCTGTTTCACGAGTCAATTCTAATCCTGGTAATTCACCGATTACTATTTCAGCAGTGGTGTAAATTGTACAACCTTTTTTCAGATGGCCACCAATAACCTTGCCGTTTCCATCAGACAGGGAAATGTGCAGGTGGCATTTTTTATCAGAAAGAGTACCAACCAGTGAAACAATTTCAAATTTTTTATTGAAACTTAAAATTTGTTTATCTTTTTCTAAGGCACTCGCATTGGCCATTCTAATAGTTGCCTGTTTTAAACTTCTTATACGGGACTGTTTCCAAACCCCGATTTTTGCCAATTTTTCCAAATTTTGCCTGCGACTTGTCAAAAAAATCTTATCAATACGCCGTATTCATGCGATTTTTTCAACGGCGTCTCGGCTAAAATTTGAAAAAATTCATCAAAAACGGAGCTTGGAAACAGTCCCCACACAAGTTAAAATAACCCCAGCTTTGATATTATTTTTCTGGACGTAATTCTGAATGGAATCTCTTAAATCTTCTCCTGGCTTAAGTCTAAAAACGTGTGCCTTCATATTTATTTTTTAAATTAATCAAACTTTAAAATTCTACAATTTATTTTAGTCTTGTTCCACTAGTTCAGAAATAAAATCATCCACTTTTTCAATTATTTGAGATATATTATCTCGATTTTCTTGCTCTGCTAGTTGCTTGGCACGAGTAAATACTTGCTCGGCCATCCTTTTATCTGAGCTAATCCGAAGTAGACTATTAAGCCTAGGGGCTTGAGGAAAATATATGCAGTATTCCTCATAACTGTCATACCAGCCTATGCTAAGTTTAATTCCATTTACAGTCTCTTCCTCTGAGTAAAAACCCTGATCTTCACCCATTTCTTTCTCGGCTACTTCGACCATTCTTTCTGAAGGTTGTATGTTTCCGAAATCGTCAACATCACCAAGTTCAGCATCAGACTTCAGTCTTTCTTTCTGAATTCGTTTTTGCTTCTCTGTGAAAGGTTTAAAGGGTTTAATTTGTTCATTTGACATAATTGTATTTTTTAAATTGATTAATAATGATTCCAAGTTAATTAGTGAGATATGTCTCACTAATTGTATGTTTTCAAAACGAAATGTCTGCAACGAGCGAAGCGATCCAACATTTACAACGAGTGTAACGATTCAACAGTTTCTAAGCTATATTCAATTAATTCCTCTTTGATTATTTTATCATCCACAGAAAAATTATTTTTATAAATTATTTTTTCAGAATAATCGATGTCATCAAAATAAGATAATTGTTCCCTAAATGCTTTTTCATTAAACTCATTACCAAAAATTTCTCTTGCTCTGTCGGATATTTCTTCAACGGAATGAAAATTTTTCAGTATAAAATATAGGTCAACATAATCCTTCCATTTAACTCTTCTACCCAAAGCATAGCTTTTCATTGCTGCTAATGTCAGAAGATCTGGCATTTTGATTATACTTTCAAAATATTCTGATGAATTTATTTTAAAAGGGTATCGTAAAAAAGTTAGTTGTACCCCATTAACAATTATTGTGTATTGATCCTTCTCATCTATAATAGTTCGGTCTATTGTGTGGCTTTTGGTAATTAATTTTCTGATTTTACTGTTATCAAATTCAGTTTTAGAAAACAAATCAAAATCTATTGATTCCCGATGTCCAATCTGTAGTGCAATTGCGGTTCCTCCGACCAAGGTAAACTCGCTAGCGAATTGGTTAATGAGGGGTAGCAATTCTGATTGTTTTTTTGTTAATATTTCTTTATGCATATTTGTTGAAATAAAGTTGAAAATAATTTTTTGTTTTTGGACGATAATTACATCTTTTAACTTGTTGGGTTTGTTGTCTAAATATTTTCGCAGTTTTATTAATTCCTAGAATAGTTATCATTTTTTGGACATCTTTAAAATCACCGTAATTTAAAACGGCCTCAATAATTGATTCTTCAGAAAGGGCGTCTAAATCTTTTACGTACCACACTAGATATGACCTTTCTTTAATGAAATTATGAATTTTATTTTTTTCTTTCATGCTAACATTATACCATAAAAACACGCTTTTGTACAGGTTTTTTTATTATTTATCTCCCGCCTAGGGAGACAACGAGCGAAGCGATGCAACGAACGAAGTGGTCCCACAAGGCGAAGTCGATCTCGATTACTCTAGTCCAATTGCTTCCTTAGCAATAGCCAGCTTTTTCTCCGCCAATGGCAACAATTCATTTTTACTCTTGGCGAAAATATTTAAAACCTCCTCATCGGTAATTAAATTAAATTTTTCTTGAATCGGTTTGAGATATTCCACCAGAACATCTGCCAAATCTTTTTTCAAATCACCATAACCTTTATCTTTATAATCTTCAGCAATTTGTTCGGGGGTGCTATCGGTGATTATTGAAAAAATATTAAGTAAATTTTTCAAACCAGCTTTTTCTGGTTCGTCGTTATAATAAATTTTATTTTCACCATCGGTAGTTGCTTTCATTATTTTTTTACGAATAACATCTGGCTCATCCAGTAATTCAATCCGACTATTGGCAGATTCGGCCGATTTAGACATTTTTTTTAGGGGTTCAGTTAAAGACATAATCTTTTTTCCAGCTGGAGAAGTGTAAATGTCGGGGATAGTAAATACCTCCTCAAATTTTTTATTAAATCGTCTAGCTAAAGTTCGAGTAATTTCAATGTGCTGAGTCTGGTCTTCGCCCACTGGAACCAAATTAGCATCATAAATTAAAATATCCGCTGCCATTAAAACAGGGTAGTTTAGTAAACCAGCCCCCACACTAATTTTTTCCGTTGCTCCATTACTTTGAATCCCTGACTTATCTTTAAACTGAGTCATTTTAAATAATTCTCCGGTTTTAGTGATTGTGTTTAGTAACCACATCAATTCAGCGTGTTGAGGGACATCCGATTGTCTAAAAATAGTTACCTTCTCCGGGTCCAAGCCACTGGCAATATAAAGTTTGGCCACCTCAATGGTCTTCCTCTTTAATTCTTCCGGATCCTGTGGTACAGTAATAGCATGGAGATTAACCACACAACAGATGGCATTATATTCTTCCTGAATATCTGCCCAGTTTTTAATAGCTCCCAAATAATTTCCTAGATGCAAATTTCCAGATGGTTGTACACCGGAAAAAAAGGTTTGTTTTGACATAGTTGTTTGTATGTTAGCTAGTTAATACTTTGATTTTTAGTATAATTATAGTATAGAATGATAGGATAAATTAGTCAAAAAATTTTAATTTGTAATTTGTAAATTTTAATTCAAATCTAATTGTTTAAATTTTAAATTATTTAAATAAACTATAAATTATCTAACTTTTTCATTTATTTACTGTTGTTTTAAATATTTAAAATTAGAAAATTAAAAATTGAATTAAAATTTAAAACTTAAAATTTAAAATTGCGAAACGCCGATGTCTGATTATCGCACCGAAGTAATCATCCTAAAATACTGGAAAAGCAAAGAGTATGACCGAATATACTCTGTTTTTTCGCGGGAGCATGGAAAAATAAGGGTGGTGGGAATTGGCACTAGAAAATTAGTTGCCAAGTTAGCCTCTGGATTAGAGCCTTTTACTCGCTCAGATATTTTCTTGGTTAAATGTCGTTATTTAGATCGAGTAACTGGCGCCATTGTTCTAAGACAGTACAAAACCCTAAAACAGGACCTAGACTATTTAATAGAAGGGCGTCGTACCACCGATATTGTGGAACGACTTTTGCCCGATGGAGAAGCCAATGAAAAAATATTTGTGGCCATGAAAGAATATTTAAAATTATTAAACACCTTGGCCAAGGATAAAGAAGAAGATAATAAAATAGAAAAAAAAGAACAACAAGATTTCATCAGTCAGTTGGCCCAACTATCCTTACTCTGGAAAGTGATTTACTGGACAGGCTATTTTCCCAGGTTTTCCAACTGTGCCTATTGTAATAAAAAAGTAGCTGAAAAAGAAGTTTATCAATTTGTATTATCCCAGGGGATTAATTGTGGCTGTACTAATCATACTGGTGTTGATTTAAAATTAGACTTGCACAAGAACACTATTAAAATTATCAAATTTCTAGTTACCCAAGATATTAATCTAATCAAAAAACTAAAAATAGAAAGCAAAGACCTACAAGAGCTAAAACAATTTACTAAATTAATTCTAGAGCAAATTGTCGAAAGAAGGGTGATTTTTTAAGGGAATATGCAGGACTATCAATTCAAAAAACCCCAAATTTTTCTTCGAAAAATTTGACCCCCTTTATCCCACTTCGCCTGAAGGCTTCGCTGGACAGGCGCCAGGGGTGAACTAAAGATTTTTTAGGGTTGTAAATAACAAAATAGAATCAGCTATATAAGAAATCATCAACACACTAAATATAAAATAGATAATACCAAAGTATATTTTTTTATATTTTAGATTTTTTAATTTATTATTTAGACCTAAGAGCCCATCAGCAAGTATTTTTATAAAACTTAGTATGGCGGGCAGAATATAAATAGATTTCATGGAACTTACGGTGCGATAGTCAGCTGAAAATTTCATTATGGCTACCAAAAATAAAATTGCGAAGAAAAAGAAAATCCACTCAGAATTGGTTAAAATAAAATTTAAGCCATATTTTTTTAGTCCTAAAAATAAATTTTGGGCATTTACTAAAAATCCATAGAAAAATATAGCCAAGGGCAAAAGGGCTGTTAAATAAGACACCTCGGCAATCACTCTAGCATTGTCGCTTTTGTTTTTCCAAAACATTGGATGGGATTCATATTGAATAAAATTAAAACGAGCATAAATTTGAGTCCAGAGAGAAGTTTTGGCTAAAGTTTTTGCCCTAACCTGATTAGCCTTACTCATAAAAGGGTATTGAATTAAATTGATAATTCTAAATTTAAAGAAAGAATCAACCACGGATATCATCCCATTTTTTTTATCCAAATAAGTCCTCTTTATGAAATGAGGAGGAGGAGATTTTGGTATATTAATTGCCAAGGGGTCGCCGGCTGTTTGGTAATTGGTGTAGTAGGGGCCAAGTAAAATCGCCGATGAAATTGTTCCCACTAAAAAAATAATTAAAGCCGTTGCGTAAAGACGAAGCAATTGTTTTTTTCTGAAAGAAAGCAATAACTTTATTATTAAAATTAAAACCATTCCCATCAATAAAATTATTCCAGAGAATTTTGACAGTAAGGCCAGAGAAGTAAAAATGGTTGTTAGGATAATAGATTGTCTTTTTTTATTTTTTAAAAAGAAATAGAAAAAATAAATTGCCAGAGTGGAAAAAAGAATTGCAAAAGAATCATTAGTTACTTGAATATTGATTGATACAAATCTGGGATTAAGGGCAATGAGTGCCGTGGTAATTAAAATAATATTTTTTGGCAAGTTTATTTTTAACAAAAAAGAAAGAATAAAACCAATGGTTATTAAGCCAGCCAGAGCATTGACATATTGAGCAAGCGTTCTCTGATAGTCATAATCCATTGGTTTGTTTAGGGATAGAAGATCAATTAATTTGGCAGTGGATAAATAATAAAATTTTGGATGGTAACATTGTTTGCAAGAAGGAGTATTACGGTCTGGAATAGTATGGGTAGTTCGAATTAATTGGATAACCTGGAAATGATGGTCATTGGCATACCTGTTTATGCTAGCTAGAGAAAATCTTAGAAAAAAAGATAATAAAAAAATCACAATTATTGCTATTGAGAATAATTTATTATCTGAAAAGTAATTTTGTTTTGAGGTCTTATTTTTTTGTTTGCTCATGATATTCTTGATCAGCATTTACTTGCCAGATATTATGTTCTTTTCCCAAAATATTTTCAGAAGCATAAATTCCGGTAAGAATAGAGTGATCCATATTATTATATTTAAACATTCCATAGCGTCCGATGGGTTGTAAATTTTTAAATTTATCTAAATAATTTTTTACAACTTCTAAATTTTTATTGTAAGTTCTATCGTAAACAGGATAAGCTTTCGGTACTCGAGCCACAAATCCATCCACAAAGGTTTCTTTCTTTCCTAAATGTATTTTTTCCAGTTCTTCCAAACCAAGTTTTATAAGGTCTTCGTCTTTCATATTCCATAGTTCGTCATTCTCTGTACAAAAGTACTCTAAACCAAGAGCAACCTGTTCATCATTGGTTACCATGTGAGGACTCCAATTCTTAAAATTTTGAATCCGACCCATTTTTACCTCCGGAGAGTGTATGTAAATCCAGGTATCCGGAAAAGGGTTAGGTGCTTTCAAGATAACGCTTATGGCAATAAAACTTCGGTAGGTTAAATTATTGGCAGCCTGTATAACTTCTTCCGGAGCAGAAGGAGATAGGCGTTTGACTAGAGTCGTGATTGGCATACTGGAAAGGAAATTTTTCGCATAAAAAACTTCCTCGATAGCTTCTGCATTTTTGTTTTTAACAGTAACGCTATCCACGGTAAAATTGGTATGATTTATTTTTAAGACTTCAGTCTCTGTATATATTTTTCCACCCATTTGTTTAATATCCTCAGTCATTTTATTATACATCATTCCTGGACCGTATTTTGGGTATTTAAATTCATTTATCAGAGTTTTTATTTTTGATTTTTTATCAGGAAGAAGAGCATTTTTTACTGCCGAAAGCAATGATAATCCTTTAATTCTCTGAGCAACCCATTCGGCCTGAATTTCCGTACAGGGTATTCCCCAAAGTTTTTCTGTGTAGGTTTTGAAAAATATTTTATATAATTTTTTACCAAACCTGTTTGAAGTCCATTCTTCAAAAGTATCTTCTTTTTTGTAGGGGAATAATTTAATTAATAAATAGCTAAATAAAATCTGAATTGAATTAATTAGACCAAGACCTTTAAAAGCATTAAGGGGTTTAATGGGGTAATTGAAAAATTTATTACGATAATAAATCCTAGATAGACGTGGTCTTTTGAGGAAGTTGTCACCCAGAGTTTTATTCCAAAGTTTGTTCACTCTTTTGGACTTAGTAAAGAAGCGATGTCCGCCCAAATCAAAATAACAGTCTTTGAATTTAACTGTTTTGCTAATTCCTCCAACTTGTTTATCTTTTTCAAATATAATTATTTTCTTGTCGTGAATTACTAACTCGTGAGCACCTGCCAAACCAGAAGGACCGGCTCCAAATATAATTACATCTGCTGTATTTGTTTTATTTTCCATACTTAGAATTTATTAATTTAATTAGGGTATCACTTTTATGATTTTTACAAAATTTTTCGGACGCCCCCCAATGTTTAATTGCCAAACTGGGCTGGAGAGACTAGTTTGGCTATAGGGTTTACTTAAATCAAGAGTGGTTCTTTGTCTATTAATACTGCGTACCACCGGTCTTTTAGTTATATATCCTCGACGAGTAATTAAAATATAATCGGGTTTAACGTAATAAGTATAAATTTTATGTCCCCTGATACATTTACCAACAAAGAATTGGCATAAACCCTCCTGGTCAGACCAAGCTGTGACATTTTGAGCATTTGGCAAGCTGTTTAAATACTGAGCAGCTTCGTAAAGACCATAACCCCAGGCATCGGTTACCACATATTTATGGGGCAAAAGATTGTTGGTGTAGTTAAAATAAAATGGTTTAGTTTGCCATAGAGATATGAAACTAAATAATAAAATCATAAAAAATAAAACTTTTTGATAAAATCGAGAAGTGATTTTTTTATTTATTTCCACTAATGCTATTGCCCCGATAACCATAAAAATAGGATAAAGCATTAAACTGTAGCGAATATTTACGAATATATTAGCAAATAATCCCCCAATAAAAAATACAAAAGGAATAATTGCTGAAAAATATATAAACCAATTTAGTTTTTTTGATTTTGAATTTTTCAGGGTTATTAAAAAACCACCCAGTAAAATTGGCATTAACCAATCCCTAAGGGAAAATATAAAATTTTGGGCTTGAATCAATAAAGCATTGGTCCAAAACAATAAAAAAGGTTGACCTCGCAATTGTTTAAATTTCAAAACATCACTGGAAAGAGAATTCTCTTTTAAATTATCTAAAGAAAAAAGTGGTGTATTGAACCAGGCATTGATAAATGACAGAGTGAATATCAATAATAAGAAAATAATAAAAAAATTGCCAATTAATTTAACAATTTTTGGATATTTTTTAAATATTACTAAAACAATTGGTGGTAAAATCACAAATAAACTTAGAAAAATAACAAGGGAAAATAGTCCAAGGGGGATAGTTCGGTAATGTCCATTGCCTAGATAAAAAAGATTATTCAGATGGAGAAGAGTGGTTAGAATTTTTATTGGAGATTGAAAAACGGGAGAGTAAATTGTGGCGTATAAAAAGTGTCTAGGAATTATAAGTACAGCTGGCATCAATGAAATTACAATTCCCCAGGCAGTTGCAATAATTATAAGCATTCTACGACCATAGTCTAATAACATTTCTTTTAGCGATGATTTGTATTTTAGTGATGCATTCAAGGTATACAAAATATAAACCAAAGCATAAAAAACGAATAATAAGTTAGCAGTGTATTTTGACAGCAGGGCTAGACCAGTCATTAGTCCGGTTAAAAAAATAAATTTTCGCTCATTGGTTTTTAATAGAGCGATAAAAGAAAAAAGAGCTACAGTACTAAAACTCCAAAGCAGGGCGTCGGGATTTATAATCTGGGAAATACCAATCAAGATTGGATTGCTACCAATTAAAATAATTCCCCAGTCAGCAATTTGTTTACCGAAGGCTCGTCGAAGAGTGAAAAACATCAAGGGTAACATTAAAAGGCCATTAAATAATAGCAGAGGTAATCTGAGGGCCAAGTTAATTTTTTCTGTCCAGTCAGTATGAAAAAAATTATAAAAACTTTTTCGATGTCCGTTGGGAAGAACAAAGCTGTTTTTTTCTTTAGCTGACAAATCCTCATGACTTTTTAGAGGAGGAATAAAAACTCGCCCAATCCCAGAAATGAGAGCCACTGTTACTCCCGGTTTATCATTAATTCTGGTTTTTTTCCAATCGTGTTCTCGCCAGCCATTAAAATATTTATCAATTCGGTCATATTTCCAAAAATGTTCATCGGTGGTCTCAAATTTGGTCAAATGAAAAAAGCCAAAACCAATAAATATAATTACGGCAATTAATAGTGGAAAATATGTTTTTAAGAATTTTTTCATTTAATTAAATATAAGTACTTTTTTAAGTTTATTTTTACCTTCTTTTTTGATATCTTTTCTGGGTATAAAAGTTATATTAATATTTTGTAGATCAGGGTCAGTCGTATTCTTTATGTGGGAAGATCTTCTTTGTTGAGCGGTTATGTTTTTCAGGTGAATATTTTTAAAAGGATTTTCTTTTAAGCCATCAATGAAAATGACTCGTTCAGTTGTTTCAGCAGTTAAATTATTAACAGTAATATTTTCCACGATCGGATATGGTTTCGGCGACGAGTTCTTGTTTTTAATAGCTTCCTTGTAATGAGCATTAATTTTCAATAATTCCGCTCTTAATTTTTGAGCTTCCAAGTGATCTAAATTTATATTACGAATAAAGCCTCCCCGACCAGGACGAGTTTTAAGACGCAAACCAATATCCGCTTTTTCAATTTTAATATTCTTGATAGTTATATCCTGAACACCGCCAGTCATTTCACTGCCAATTACCACTGCTCCATGAGCATCTTTTATGAAATTATCTTCAATTAAAATTTTCTCAGTTGGTTTGGCAATTCGTCGACCATCTTCATCGGAACCAGACTTGAGAACAATGGCATCATCACCGGTATTGAGGATATTATTTCTAACAATGGCGTTAGTAGATGAATCAAGAACAATACCATCAGTATTTGGTCCATTGGTAAAAATATTTAAATTTTGGATAAGTAGGTTTTGACTATAAAGGGCGTGGATTGTCCAGGATGTTGAATTTTCAACAATAAAATTATCCAGAACAAAATTCTTTACATTGTAAAGTTGTAAAAAAGGTGGACGTAAACCATCCGTTACTTTATCGAAAACTCTTTGTTCTAGAGGAACGTTTTCTTGGGAGAATTGAAGAAGTCTATTTTTCGCCGGCTTCTCTTTTTTGTCCCAGGTATACCATTTTTCTGGATTGACAATTTTAATTTTTCCTCCCCCAATTATACCACCACCGCTAAGATGGTCAAAATAAAGAGGGGCAGAAAAGTTTATTAATTCATAACCTTCAAAACGAGAAGGGCGCAGGGGTCTGTATAATTCTGGGTCGTAAACGAAATTAAGAGTAGCTTCTTTATTTAAAATCAACCAAGTGTTTTTATTAAAATATAAACTGCCGGTAAACCAATTGCCGGCCGGAATAAATAAAGAATGTTTTTCATCGACACAGGAATCTATGGCTGATTGAATGGCCAATCTATTTTCTTTGGCCTTAGTAGAGTCTCCAGCTGTGGCCCCAAACTTTTTGATATTGCATATTCTATCCGGCGGTTTTACAGTTTGATTATTTGGTAAAGTATAGGTGACTTCAGTTTCTGGTATTTTTTGTGCGAAAATTGATAAAATATCAGAGTGGTTAACTAGGATAACAACTCTAGGTAAAAATAATATCAAGCCAATAATTAATAAAGCACTAATAATTAAAATTGTTTCAAAATTTATTTTTAATTTTTTATTTTTCATCGGCTTTAATTATTTTTATATAATTTTTAGGGCGGTTATCTATTTTTATTTCCCACCATGGTTTTTGGAAAACAGCTCCTTGATAATAATAGCTCGCTGGATGATTAGCAAGTTGTTCGGTAACTTTTTTCCAGGCAAAAAATCTTCCCCGAGCTACATTTCGTCTGGTGATAACAAAAAAATCTGGCTTAATTTTAGAACGGTCAATGCGACGATTTTTAATACAGTGTCCAATAAAATAACGGCAAAAAGATCCACGGTCAGACCAAACCTGTAATTCCTTGGCATTCGGCAGAGAATTTAATTTTGCCGCTGCTTCATATATTCCATAACTCCAGGAATCAGTCAAAACATATTTTTTCGGAAGGAAAACATTTTGAAAATTAAAGAAGAAAGGTTTAATGGAAAAAAGGATAATTGATTGGTAAACTATGATAATCAACACCGCTCCAACAGTTAATATTTTTTTTGAGGCTATTTTTTTTAAGGATAATTGTTTAATTAAAAGATACAGAGCAATGGCGGAGAGAAGAGAAAAGAAAGGGTAGAGTAAAATTGAATAGCGAACATTAACAAATACTTTAGCCAACAATCCACCGCCAAAGAAAATAAAAGGCACCAGAGAAAAGAAAATTATTTCACTAGAGTAAGGTAGTTTTTTTGGTTTTACCAATGCAAAAATCCAAAGAAAAAACAAAAGGAAAATATTTAAAGCCGGTAGAGAAAAAATAAAATTAAATGACTCCACGGAAATTTGTTTAGCATAGGAAATCAACAACGGGTTTCCCTGGGTAAAATAGAAGTGCAATTTTTTAGTACTGCCAATTTTCTCCTTTAGGTCATCCAGGGGAATTTGTTTAGCTCCGGAAAGAGCATTAAATATTACAAACAAAAACAAGCTCAATAAAATCAGTGCCGTTAGGCGAAGTAGCCAGAAGCGATATCGACGGAATTGTTTTCGCAAAAATAATAGTAGAGAGTTTTTTAAAATAAAACTATCTAGTATTAAAACAAATAATGCTAAAATTAATGGTTTGATGATTGGCTTAAGAGCTGGTGATAAATAAGTCCCATAGGCAAAATGCTTAGGTTTTTTCCAGGAGAAAAAATCGGGTGTTTGAATAACCGCCGGTACAAACAAAGCAAAAACAGTCCAGGAGATTAAGATAATAAAAAAATAATTTCTTAAAAAATTTTTCCAATATTGACGATTTATTTTGGGAGTATAAAGCCAATAAATAAAAGCCATTAGTCCATAAAATAAAAATAATAGATTAGCGGTATATTTACTCAGCAGAGCAAAACCAGTTAGCAATCCAGTTAGCCAAATAAACTTTCTTTCTTTTGTTTTTAGTAAAGCCATAAAACTAAAAACTCCGCCAGCTCCAAAACTCCAAAGTAAAGCATCGGGATTCATAATTTGACTAATACCAATTAAAATAGGATTTAGTCCAATAAATAAAATAAAAAAGTCAGCTATTTTTTTATTATCAGTGGCTCGATAAACCAAGAAAAATAACAAGGGAAGCATAACCAGTCCATTGAAAAGCAGTAGGGGAAGGCGAAGAGCAAAATTTAAATGTTCCGTTTGGGAAACATCATAAATTTTAAAAAGACCACCATATTTTTTTTCTGTACCCAATAGTCGTTGTTGAGTGGGATCCGGAACAAACGGTAGTCCAATACCAGAGATCAAAGCTAGGGAAACCCCCGGTTTGTCATTGATATAAGTTTTTTCCCAATTTCCAGTTTTTAATCCCTGGGAAATTCCTTCCCAATAAAGAGGAATACGCATATTTTTCCAAAGATGTTCATCACTGGTTTCAAATTGGCCAAGATGGTAAAGTCCAATTGAAATAAAAGACGATATGGCAAAAAGTAAAACAGCTACAAAGCGTAGCTTAGAAGTAAATTGTTTTTGACGCATAAAATATAATTATCATTAAATGTATTTTAATATTAACATATTTAATATTTTTATTCAACGAACTTGTTTTTTATTCTTTTTAGTGCTATTGTAATTTTACCTAGAAACAATCCCATCTAGGGAGATTTAAATTTTAAATTAAAATTTATGGATAAAGTATCTAAAAGTTTGTTAATAATATTGCTAGTTAGTATTGGGGCTGTGGTTTATTTAAATTACGGAAATTTTTTGGGACATAGGCAGACAGATAATTTTCTGAAGATTGGTTTAATAACAGATGTGGCTGGATATGGGAAAGAGATAGATGGAAAATGGGAAATTAACTGGAAAAGTCAAGGAGCTATCAGTAGATTTATCAATAGAATGAATAAAAAGTTTAAACCAGATGTTACTTTGGAGCTGGGAGATTTTACGGATGGTAAAGATAAAAATTCAATAAAAGATTGGCGTATAATGAATAAGCAATTTGCAAAATTAAAAATGCCATTCTATCATGTTTTGGGAAATCATGAGGTGAGAAAATTCACCAAAAAAGATTGGCTAGATTTAACTGGTTATAAAAAAACCTATTATTATAAAGACATTAAAAATTATCGACTAGTAATTGTGGATGCAAATTTTCTAGAAGATCAAACAGATGCCGAGCCTGGTAAGAGTTCTTACCCTGGACGTATTAACGACGAAGAGTGGCAATGGTTAGAAAATACTTTAAAAGATGCTGTAAATAAAAATAAGGACACAATTGTGTTTATGCATCAACCCCCCGTTAATACAGATTTATTTACCAATTGGGTAGTTTTTCCCCAGGGCGAAAAATTACATAAATTATTTAGTGAGTATAAAGTCAGAGCCGTATTTTCCGGACACATTGAAACTTTATGCTCCATGCAAGACGGACCAACTAAATATTTTGTATTAAATGGTGCCTGGAAAGAAAATAGATTTTTAAAACCAGAATACAGGTTTAAAGAGGGTGGAAATTTCTATTATGTCACAATTACCCCTGATGATATTAATGTCGCAATGGAGTATCGAGTTTTTAAAAAGAAAACCAAAAAAAATAAAAAAAGAAGAGGAGAGAGAATTAAGGGCTGGAAGAAAATAGTAGTCAGTCCAGATAAATACAATTGTCAAGACGGAAAAGATTTAAAATATAAAAATGCTTCTCAGTCCGTTGGTCAGAATGGATTCAAAAATGTAGAAGGTGAGTAAAACTATTTTCTCCAAACATGAACATTTTTTTCCGGGATGATTTTGATGTAATTTGCTTGGCGATTGCCAGGGTGTATTATAAAATCTGCTTTGTCATTAGAGCTTTCGTAAAGTTCTCGCATATGAATTGGATAATTTGGTTTTCCAGAAGCGTAGATTTCAGAAATTTTCATACTTCGTTTTTCTCTTCCCTTGGAGATGACAAAATAATCATAGCGAGGCCCATGCTTTAAAAAACTTTTCTCGCCTATTCCACTGGAACAATCTTGCCCAATGAAAAACTGACAAACTCCTCTTTTGTCCGTCCAGACTTTGAGGTTTTTAGCATTGGGGAGATTATTTAAATATTGAGTTGCTTCGTAATTGCCATCGCCCATATCTTTAATATTTATCAAATATTTTTGAGGCAAAAGAGGACTATTGTAACTGAAATAATATGGTCGGATGGAATAGAGAGTAAATGAAGAAATTAAAATTACAATTCCTAGCAACCAATAAAAAAGTTTTGAAGAATCTTTTTTGAAGACGGATTTTAATATAGAAGACCAACCATAGGAAGCGATTACAAAAATTAAAGGATAAATAATTATTTGATAACGAACGATGGCTATGGTGGTACTAAAAATAGAAGCCAGATAAAAAACAATTATAAATAGAAATAAATACCAAATATAAGGATAAGCAGATAATTTTTGTTTGCTTTTTTTTGACAATTCAGCAAAAACAGCAAATATTACACCAAGAAAAGCTAGGGGAGAAATACCGAAAAGTAAAACATAAAAACTAACGACAAAGGCTTGAAAATTCAAAATAAAAGTACCGTCATCAATGGCAGTTTTTGGGGAAGTAAGCATAGCTTCAAAATTAATAGGATGTCCAGCAAAATATACATTGTACAAAGTGATTATTATGGTAATTAAAAATATCCAAGGAACAAGAGATGTAAATATTCGTAATTTGCGTAGTTGCCAATTAACCCAAGTAGTTAGACCGGATTTATTGAAAATATAATCAATGATTATTACGGCGACAAGTCCCACAAAATATTTCCAAATAGGCTCAAAAGGTTGACTCCAAATTGTGCCAATGAGCAAGCGGTCTGGTTTGACCCAGACACCAGGATAAAAAATATAAAATGTCAACAAAGCAATTAGGGAAATAATTCCCAGGGATTTTAGAGATTCACGAATATTTTTCTTAACTTCTGCCTTGGTGATTTTAATAGGTAAAATATTTTCAGTAAATATTAAAAGTAAGAAAAATAAAAAAAGAAGATTGGCGATGTATTTAGTTAATAATCCCCAGCCAAGTAAAATGCCAGTTAAATAAAGCCAGCGAAGTTTTTTTGTTTTTTGGTAATTAAAAAATGAGAGAATCGTTAAAGGAATAATCGACCAACTTAGAGAATCAGGATTAATTAAACGACTAACACCAAGTAGAATTGGTGATAATCCGATAAAGGCTGTGGCTAGAAGTCCTATTTTACTGTTAAATAAATTACTCAGGAGATGATAAAATAATAATAAAATAAGAGTGCTGAAAATTAGAATTGGCAATCTCATTGCAAAGAACATTCTAGTAAAAGCTTCTTTATCTGGAATATCATCTTTAAAATTAGAGGGAGTAACAAAAAGTAGAGAAGGGCCAGATAAAAAAGCCAAACTTATTCCTGGTTTATCACTCGGCCTGGTGTTTTTCCAGTCACCTTCTAAAATATTATTCCAATATTTTTCAATTCGATGAGAATTGCTATAGGTCCAAAGACGTTCGTCAACATAGGCTTCTTTCCCAAGATGATAAAATCCAAAAGAAAAATGTATTAACAAAATAAGACCAAGAAGAATAACGGTTGTCAAAGATAAATTTGAAGAAGAGACTGTTTTTTTTGAAGATACTGATTTTTTCTTTTGGGAATTGAATTGTAAAGAATAGTAATAAATAAGATAACCCGTTAATAATACTGGCCATAAATTAACTAATAATAAGAATACCCAATGAATAGAGTGTGATTGAAATGCTTGAGTCTTCCAGGCTATTAAAATTAAAACAATTTCCGAGGGAAGGGTCGCCCAGAGAAAAAAAGATATTTTTTGAATGGTTGATTTTTGGGACTTAGCAATTTGAACTCCCAAAAACAACAGAGAACCAAAAAATAATAAATAATATAATTTTAAAGGGAGAAAAGAGATTCGTAGAAAAAATAAAGAAGGAACTTTATAAATTGCCACCCCAAATGCTCCCACAAAAAGAGTTATCGAAAATAAATATTTTTTTATAAGCTGAGGATCAAAAAAGGATTTTTGTTTCATAAAAATAAGTTTATTAAGTAGATGTATGTATAAATTTATACATACATTTAGTAATATTTTAAAATGAGTTGATTACATTTCAATTATAATATGAATGGTGGTTTTAATCAATTTTTAATCAATAAAATTTCCACTCTTTCACTCCCGGATAATTTATCAATAAAGTTTATTTTTAAAAAAGAAAAAAGGCTACCAAGGTATTGTGCCTGGCAGCCTTTATAGATAATGGCGTGACCAATGCTCTTATGATATTTTTCAGTCAAAGAGCACTGGTTCACATGTAGAGTTTGTTCTTTCAGCCATTCCGCTACTCTACATTCCTGTTTTCAGGGACGAAATGACCTAAGTGAGCTTATATTTTTCCCAACAAGGGAAAACAAACTGGAAAAGAAAGCGCACAGAAGGACAGCTCACATGGAACTCCCCTCCCTTTCTTAATCCAGTTACTGCGGACAACCAAATTGAGCTATGCTTGCTCAACAGATTGTCTTTCCAGCTAGAGATTATTTCTGCTTCAGCCATACTATTTATTTTTGACGGTAACGAAATACCGGTGTCAAAACTAAATATTATGTCCACAGAAAAAATTCTGGCTGAAAGTGCGACGGGCCGGTCCGATCAGGTGGCGGTGACGCAGGCAACAGGGGAAATAAATAATTTAAAAGAGATCTCAGTGCCCACTATGGGCGGGGGACGACGAAAGCAAATCATGGCGCTCTCCTTATTATGGAGTTTTTAGGTAGAGACACTTCAATCCGACAAGAATAAAGAGCCTCCGTTAATACAGCAAATAATATTCAAATTTTTAAATAAATTTAACTACTATTTGCTGTATTAATCAAAAACATTTCAAGAAAACTCGAATAATTTTTTCCTAAAGCTGTGTATACTCACAAATATTTAAAAGAACTTTTTCAAAACAAATTAATAAATTAACTTGTTAAAACATTATAACAAGTTTTAAAAATTTGTCAAGTAATTGCACATACTATATAATAGAAGAAGAAATAAAAAAATAAAAATAGTATCTTATGAGACTAGGAGAATTATTAAATAAAATATTTAGAAAAAGAAACCAGCCTGGGGTAGAGGACCGAAAAATGGCTGAGGATATTTATAAAGCTTCGGAGCATACTCCCACTGAAGAAAATCGTTTTGAAAAAGTGGAAGAAAAAATTGTTACCGAGCAAACAAATCAACCATTGACCTGGAAAGAAAAACTTCAAGCTAAAAATATCAATATTGTTATTGCTACGAGTGTTGTTATTGGAGCTGTTCTCATTGCTTTGTTTATGGTTCTGTATGTTCGTCTATCAAATTCTGCTTTTAAAGAAGATAAGGTATCTGTTACCATCGAAGGAAGGGAAATTGTGAGTGTAGGAGAGACGGCGGAATATAAAATTACAGTGGAGAATAAAAATAGAAGTAAACTGCAAGATGTTTCTTTGTCCATAGAATTGCCACGTAATTTCAGCCTTCAGGAAAATCCAGCCATTGTGGACAGAAATTTATCTGGAGCAAAAATTAATGTCGGAGATTTGAAGCGACATAGTAAAAAACAATATACAATTAAATCCGTTGTGAATTATAGCGGAGACACCCAGGAAACTTTAAAAGTTTTTGCTAAGTATAAACCATCCAATATCTCCAGTTATTTTCAGTCCAGTGCTCAGAAAAATATTAAATTGGCAAAAACAAATATCGAGATGCTAATGGATTCTGCCGGTACAGCCAGTAACGGAGAGATGGTCTCATTGGATATTATTATAAAGAATAACAGCACAGATGATTTAGGAAATTTATCATTGACTGTTAATTACCCGGAAGGATTTATTTTTGATCATAGTAATGTAACACCTCTTGAAGACAAAACAAATAAATGGAACATAGATAATTTAGAGGCTGGTGAACAATCTAAAATAAACATTCAGGGAAAATTATCTGGTCGTCTCGATGCCGTAAAGGTATTTAAGGCCATCTTGGAAAATAATGAAAATAGTAGTGTCTTAGCTCAAACTGAAAATAGCATCAAAATTATTCCCAGTAAAATATTGTTAAAAGAAGTCGCCCAGGAGTCTAGTATTTACCCTGGAAATTATGTTGATTATACTGTCCTATTTAAAAACAATTCCACAGTTCCTTTGCGTAATCTAGTCTTAAAAACCCATTTACCAGGAAAATATATTGAGAGAAGCCGAGTTACTTCCAAGGATGGTTATTATGATAGTCGAGCAAATATCCTGACCTGGAAAGCAGGAGATTTTTCCAAATTACAACTTCTACAACCGGGTGAAGAGGGTAAGGTTGAATTTAGAGTTGGCCTAGTGGATAGTATTATTCCCAAGGATAAAAATGATAAAAATCCTTACCTGCGTTCTTACTCAGAAATTGAAAGTTTAGATGTGGATTCGCCACTTTTTGAAAATAAAAAAGTTACCTCCACAAAATTAAAAATACCAATTAATTCAGTGGTTCAGGTTGCCAGTGTAGCAAGCTATGTGCCGGAAAATGGCGACACTGCTACCGAGGGGATATTAAAAGTTGACCAAAAAACAAAAATTAAAATTACTTTAGCTTTATCCAACACCACTAACAGATTAAAAGGAACTAAATTATTAGCTGACCTTCCCTCTGGTACTAATTGGGAAGGGCAAATTTATCCGGAAGGAGATAATTTAAAATTTGATGAAAGAAGTCACCAGCTGGAATGGAATATGGGTTCAGTTGAAGTTGGAACGGGAATATTATCTCCCCCAGAAAAAGCGGAATTTATTATCAGTGTAACACCTTCGGCAAATCAGGTGGATCAGGGAACAGACTTATTAAAAAATATTAAGGTTGGAGCCAAGGATACATTTACCAATGCCGATATCGGTTATGAATTTAAGGCTATTACTTCTCAAATGGTTAAGGGATTAAAAGACGGTTTAGTACAAAACTAATATGCGTTTGAAAATGAGACCTAGAAAGTTTGACGAGCAAGGCACTGAGAAGAATAATATCATTAGACAAATTGAATACTATGGCAGAATTTAATAAAAAGAATATAGGGAATAAATTGTTAGGGGAAAGACTGAGAGAAATAAGAGAAAAGGCTGGAGTATCTATTGAGGAAATAGCCAATGCCGTTAAGGTAAATAAAAAATATCTTAGACAAATAGAGGAAGATAATTATGAGAATATGCCCTCAGAAGTTTATGTACGAGGGTTCTTGAAAAGTTATGCCAACTTTTTGGGAATCAAATATGAAAATGTTTTGGCTATTTATCAAAAGGAAAGGGGTATTGAAAAAAACATTAAAAAAAGTAAACACAAACAAGAAAAAAAGAAAACTTTTAAAATGCCGACCATTGTCATCTCCTTTAAATTTATAGCTGGAATATTTTTTGCCTTATTCGCCCTGGGGATAATGTGGTATTTCTATAAGGAAGCCAATAAATTATCTGAAACTCCACGACTTTTAATTTCTCAACCTATCAATAATTCTACCATAACTAATAATTCAGTTGAACTCATTGGCTCGACAGACATTGGCGACAAGGTTACTATCAATGGACAGCCAATCTTTGTTGATGAAAAAGGTGGTTTTAAGGAAAAGATCGGATTAAAAGAAGGGATAAATAAACTGGTTATCAAGGCTAGTAATAAATTTAATAAAGAAATTATTAAAGAGATAACTTTATCCTCCCAATACAAAAAAGACATTCCGCCGACAGAAAATGAACAAACAGAAAAAGACGATGAAACTCAAAAACAAAATATACTAAAAATTATTGTTAAAGCTAAAGATTCCCCGGTTTGGATATCGGTTAAAGTTGACGGAGAGCAAGTTTACAATGGCACGGTTCTTGCAGATGCCGAACAAACTTTCCAAGCAAACAATGAAGTTAATATTACCTCCGGCAAGGCTAATCAGACTTTAATTAAAGTTAATGATGAAACAGATTTTCATGAGTTAGCAGAACAAGCTGGTGTAGCTAGAAATGTAGTATTTAAAAAAGATGCCGAACCCTTGCATTAAAAAATAAAAAGTGTATAATATGTATATGTACATAATTCATAACACAAAAATATGAACAAAAAGAAAAAGAAAGAGGAGAAGAAGGAGGCCAAGAAAACAACTACTTCTAAAAAAGTAGTTAAAAAAGAAAATGAAAAAATAACTAGCGTTATCGACGAAATTCAAAGTAAATTTGGTGATGGCTCCATAATGAAATTAGGTGATGTAAAAAAAGTTGATGTCGCTTCTATTTCTACTGGGTCTCCATCTTTGGATATATCTTTGGGTATTGGTGGTATTCCTCGGGGAAGAATTATAGAAATTTATGGTCCAGAATCATCTGGTAAAACAACTTTATCTTTACACATTGTGGCCAATGCTCAAAAGGCTGGTGGCGTAGCTGCTTTTGTTGATGCCGAACATGCCATGGACCCGGTTTATGCTAAAAATTTGGGAGTAAACGTTGAAGATTTATTAATTTCTCAGCCGGATGCTGGAGAACAAGCTCTAGAAATCGTGGAAACCTTGGTACGTTCCAATGCCGTTGATGTTATTGTGGTTGACTCAGTGGCTGCCTTAACTCCCCAGGCAGAAATTGAAGGAGAAATGGGACAGAGTCACATGGGATTACAAGCCAGATTAATGTCTCAGGCTCTGCGAAAATTAACCAGTGCCATTGCCAAGAGTAACGCTACAGTAATTTTCATTAATCAAATTAGAATGAAAATTGGAGTTATGTTCGGTAATCCAGAAACAACCACCGGAGGAAATGCTTTGAAATTTTATTCTTCGGTGAGAATTGAGGTGCGTCGCTCAGCTCAAATTAAACAGGGGGATAAAATTATTGGTAACCGAGTGAAGGTAAAAGTAGTTAAGAATAAAGTCGCGCCACCATTTCAAAATACAGAATTTGATATTATGTATAATAAGGGAATTTCCTATGAAGGAGATTTACTTGACTTGGGTGTAGAGTTTGGTGTAGTTAAAAAAGCCGGAGCTTGGTTTCAGTATGAAGACGAAAAGTTGGGACAGGGACGAGAAGCTGCTAAAAGATTTTTACAGGAAAATAAAAAAATAGCTAAAAAAATTCTTAAAGAAGCTAAAAAACGCGCCCAGGAAGAAAATATTTTCTAGATTGTAATTTTTAGGTTTATTAAAAATAACCAAATAATTCACATCGCGCAACAACAAAAAAGCAAGTCACCAACCAAAGACTTGCTTTTTTATTTATTATATGCTTTAATAATACATTCGAGAAAACTATCTCGAATTGCACTTTAGAATTATTTAAAGTTAATACAAATTTATTTCACAGAAAAAAAAAGGGGGGGGGATAATGGACAAGGTGGATATCGTATTGTGGATAAAGGTAGCAGTCTATGGATTGATATTTTGCACGGGATTGTTTTTTCTGTGGAAGTTGGTGCAAATACCAATTTTAAATGTCATATTATTAAAAATAAGTTGGTTTATAATTATGAGTATATTAGTAAGTACCATAATTATTATCATTATCCAACTTATCCATGGGTCTGGATGGAGAGGCATTGTCAATTCAATAAATTTGATATGGCTATTTCTTCTGGTAAGTACTTTATTGACGGCTATTGTAATAATGGCTCCATTTTGGCAACTTGTTGTAATTGAGGTTAACAAAACCTATAAACAAAAGTTGCCAATCCATAAAGTTTGAAGCAAAAATATAACGGGCCTACCGAGCATCTTCGGCAGGCCTATTTTTTTAAATAAATACTTGAACCAAAGTTAGTGCGGTCCCCGGCATTCGCGGGACAGGCTGTCGCAACTTAGGTTCATTTTGCAAAATCTAAAGTTTTGAATTATGATTAGTGTAACTCTGGGTATTGTGCAGTTCCCAATATTTATGGGACAGGTCATTGTAAATAATAGATTATAAAACTCGCAAAGATTTGATGGTTCGTTGCAGGTCTTCCTCGGGAGTTAATAATTCAACGGCTTCATCAGTCGGTACCTTAACGACCGGAAAAGAAACATTAGTATGCCGGGTATTTGATTTGATGTGAAGAATATTATCAGTTGTTGTTTGCAGTAAAAGACCATAATCCGATTCATTATTCCTATTTTTATGCACCGTTATGTAAACAGGTTGATTTGATAAATTTGGTAGGTAGGTATGAGGGTATTTGCCTGGGCTCCTATTCATTTTTTGAAATAAAGAAACGATATTTTTATGGGAAGCATTTCTATTTTCTGTTTTTTTGTTATAGGAGAAAAAGAAAATAGCTTTACTGTAATCGATTGTTGAATTTACTGAGACGACATAATCTTCTTTTGTGAAGCCATCTTTTTTATAATAATCTTTAAAAACAATTCGTCCATTTGAAAAATATTGGAAAGAGAAATTATTAATAGGGTTTTTGTAAATTAATAATTTCTTTTCATCTCTGGAAGATGTTTCTTGAGATGATTTATTATTATTTGGTAAAGAATTTATTTTTTGATTTATTATTTTGTCAGGCGTATAAAATAATTCTATGATATTTTTCTCATACCATTTTTTTGGAGTTGATTGACTGTGGTTATTATAGTATCTATATTTGTATAAATTATTTTGTTGGGCAGTGATTTTTTTATACCAATTAATCCAGCGCGTGTTAAAGTTTTTCTCAAGTTCTTTTTTGGGATTTTTATCTAGACCTTCCAGTATCTTATATTTATTTGGTTCATGGTGTTCCCGGTAATCTTTAAAAGCCTCTTTCATAAACAAATCATAATTTTTTTCTATGGATGGTAGGGCATCAAAACCAAGCATACGCAATTCATTAATATCAACCCGACTATTTTCTTGCTGAGTAAGATTTAAATTGGTGGTTAGGATTATTTTTTCCAAAGGAACAATGGTAGCCAACGCATACATCCAAAGGGCTAAAAAGAATAATCCCTGAATAACATTAGCCGGCTTATTGTGACGAAAAATCAAAGATAAAAACCAAAGAAAAACAAAAATACAAAAAACCACCGTGTAGAAAGCAAAGAACTTTTCATAACTTAATCCATAATTAAGAACATAGAGAAAAACTCTTTGGGTAGCTGAAAAAACCAAAAACAAGGAAGTGAAAGTAAAAATAGTTAAGATGTGCTGAATAATCTTTGTCTTGCGATTATAGATGCCAGCATAGAGCAGGATGTTGAGAGTTGTTAGGGCGACCAATTGCCAGAAACCACTTTTAACAAAATTTTCTGTCTTGGAAAAATCTATAGGTAGAGCCCCAACAAAGAGATGTTTAATCTGTAGAATAATAAAAATTAAATATAACACGAGAATTCCTCCCAAAATAATGCCAATGGTAATTGTATTTTTTTGAGCAGACTGATATTTTGTTTTATTGATTAAAAACGGCTTAAATTTTCTCCGCCAGTATTCTAAACTACCCATTAAAACAAAAACGCCAAAAAAGAAAAACAATAAACGAATAAAACTTTCCGGAGTAAAAAAGTCAACGAGGTGCCCCAACCAAGTGAAGAAATTTTTAAATATATTAGCGAATGATGAATCGGCGGAAGAAAGTAGGGGGATAACCACAAAGCCAGCTAAAATAAAGAGAACAGAAACACCAATGATAATTTGTCTCCAAACATCAACGGTATTTTTAGACGGTTGTTTTTTTATTGAGGTTGCTTTTTGAATTTTTCTATGACTGGAAGATGAAAACAAGGCAAAAATAAAATTAATTAGGGTGAGGACAATTGTCAAAGGAAAATATCTGCTCCATAGCAAATAGCGAATGCGGGGATGTGATTCGTGAGTAGTAAAAACAAAAAAGATAATCGGCAAAAGTAAAACACTAATCCAACCGGTAAATTTAGTAGAATAAATGCCCAGGCTTAGTATTATAATTAATAAAGGAATAATCCATAGCATACTTTTAATGGTCAGTTTTTTCCATTGAATGGCCAAGAAAAAACCAGTTAACAATAACCAAAAAACAGTGATATTCAAACCAAGAGCCTCAGTACCATAATTCCAAAATCTCCAAACAAACAAAACATAAAAACCGCTAATAATAATTGAAGCTACCACAAACCGTAACCAGCTTTGTGTTTGAGTATCACTTTTTTGATTTGTTGTTTTGGTTGTGTTGGCACTATTTTGATTTCCCAATTTACCATTCAAACGAGCCATTATTTGATCGTCAATTTGCTTATTGTTTTTAGTTTCTTTATTAGTAATCATTGTTCTAAAATTAATATTTAGATATTATTTTTTCTATATAATAATGGTAACATTTACCTAACTCTTGTCAAAAAACTTATCAACATAAAGTTTGTCAATGTATTTAATATTTGTTGGACAATTAAATTGCAATACAATAGAATAAGTGAATAAAGGAAATTAATTTATTCATAATAATGATAGAAAGAACGGAGCAAAAAAAGAATAGAAAGATAGTGTTAATTATAAAAACTACAGTAGCTATTGTGGTTGTGATTATGTTATGGAGTTTTTATTCTTTAGTTCGTTTTGATGGAATTTATTCACCAATTTATGTTTGGGGATTGTCAAATCCGTATAAATATTACCAAAAACACATTGGCTCTTTGCTTGTTAAGCACGGAACAGAATATAAATTAAAACCAACTATAGATGAGCAAAATTCAAAGACATATAATATTTACAGAAATGAGGAGCATCGTTTTGAGTTTAAATATCCGAAGGGAGCTATGGTACAAATCAATAAAGAATTTTATCCTAACATTAGTACAAATTTGACTATTTTAGATAGCAAAAATCGAGAGAATAAATGTGTAATGTTTATAATGTACAAAGGTTGGGGTGTCGGAAGAAGTTGGTTGCCAAGGAGAAGAGAATGTGTTAATTGGATGGTTTCCAGTCATAAAGATTTACAATATTTTTATGCTAAAAACGGACAAATAGTTCATACGACTAATTGTGGATATCCAAGTTTGAATTTATTTAGGGATAAAGAGGCTCTTATAGATTATATTGATAAAAAGACTGGAAAAATGTATTATATAACTATTGGTGGAGAGCAATGTCCCAAAGAGCTTTTAGTTAATGTGCTTACAACCTTTAAATTTATGGAGTAAAACCAGTATAGATAATTGTGATATCACTAGAATGCATAATATTGTGTGTTCTAAGGATAATAGAATTATTCTTTTGTTTTTTGACTTTTGTATTTCAAAAAGTTAGAATAAATAAGATAAATTAAGGTGTTAAAGTAACCATTTTTTAGATATGATAACTAAAAAAGGAACAACAATTTTATTAATTATAATTTTAGTAATCTCACTTGGCATTGTGGGTAGTTTTTGGTATTATCAAAGGATGAATAATATAGGTGTTGAAATAAATGATGAGACTAATACTGAAAATAAAATAATGCAGTATAGTATTATTCGTCAGTATACAGAGAGAACTCAACGAATTAATGTACATGTAGATGTTTCAAATTGGAAAGTCTATCAAGACTATAAAAGTGGACTGAGTATTAAATATCCAAAAATCTTAAAATTAATACGTGATAAAAATAGTATAAAGATAGAATATGCTAAATCTGGAGATTGGGTTGGCACTATAAATATTAATAAAGGAAGTAGTGTTAATTTAAAAATTAATGGATTAATTCCTGATGAAAAATTTCAATCTATAATTGAGTGGCAAAAAGAGGGATATGTATTAACAGAGTATAGTTTTATTTCTATAACACGAGGTATATTTAAGGATGCAAAAGAAGGTGATGACAAAAGTGATTTGTTGGGATTGGGATATCTTTTTAATGGGGAAAAACCAATTGCACATATAATGTTAGACGCTAGTTATAAAATAGAGGATAATATTTGGTATGGAATAATCAAAAGTATAAAAATTATATAAAATTCTACATTAAATACAATGTGTCAATAAGTGTGGTGCATTGTGTATACTATGGAATTGATTCATCGTATAGTTTGTTTCTTTGAAAATTGAAAATGGAGGTTTAAACAATGCAAGTATTTTGTAAGCAGGCTTGGGTAATATTGCTAATTTTAGCAATAAATAGTAGCTTATCTTTTGCGGATGTAATGGATAGGAGGCAAGATAATGTTGGTGTTAAAGAAATCTATGGGTCTTATGGTAATCAACCATTCATAACTGGATCTATTAATAAATCACCAAATTTTACTGCTGAAAATTGCGTAGGAAGTGAATTTTTTGGAGATTGGGCGTTAGAATTTGATATAACAAAACTTAAGCAAGCGTTCCCTTTTGGTTTTGACGTAAATAATATTTATGTTGACGGGGGAGACAGCAGGGGGAGAGGGCTCTCAACGTGATGCAGGCGGTATCATTTCAAGATAATGATACAAGCAGGTTATTATCACTACAACACGGACATTGGTCGGGAGGTAAAGTATCATTTTGTATTGGAACTACAGCAAGGACTGCTATGGCGGTGATACCTGGAGATACGGAGGATATTCTGAAAAATAAGATATATCTTTGGTACAAAAAGGATGAGGTGAGCACGCTATATAATTTATTGGCTAGTAATATTTGTGTAGCAAAGGGAGAAAATTGGCTACAGAAGTTATTCGAAGGATTCGCAAGTGGGATTTCTAATTCAGCGTTTTGTGCTAATCCAAATAATAAAGCTAAGCTCATAATGAACACCAAAAACAGCACAGCTACCATAACTTCAAATCATCCCCTTAAAGCAAACGGAGCAAAAAAGATAACCATTTCTTTCTCCCAGGCCGGAGTAACATCCAGCCAGGTAAAAAGTGGGATTGGTAAGGGCTATGGTGGAAATGCTACGGGTGGATCCAATGGAAGTGGGGCCGGCTATGATTCAGATCCCAATGGAGACACCTGGGCCGGGTATGTACATCA
This sequence comes from Patescibacteria group bacterium, assembly GCA_015493225.1. Taxonomy (GTDB): domain Bacteria; phylum Patescibacteriota; class Minisyncoccia; order Moranbacterales; family DUUL01; genus S145-42. The sequence continues at coordinate 5,681 of WGDO01000048.1, read as the reverse complement.
TGTTGGTTTGAAATATATGAAGGTTGGTAAAAAATCTTCTGGTCATTGGGATGGTTCAAAAATTTGGCCAATTGATGATATTCCCAACAGAAGAGACTTCAGAATAAAACTCAAAAGAAAAGGAGGAGTTTGGCCCGATGTTTGTGCAGAAGTTTGGTTTTCACATAATAAATATTTCACTGACGAAGATTGGCATTTAAAAACAAAATGCAAAAATCTTTCAAATAGTGAATATGACGATGACAATTATAAGTCTGTTTATGTGAAAGATGTCTATATTCCTAATGAGATGGAGGCTGGCAAAAATTATTATTTTTTTACAAGAGTAACTTATTCCGGAGGAGTTAATCCTTCTTCCCGGGATGACGATGATGAGTATGTTAAGGTGGAGATTGCAGATTTTTCATCCAAATTTGAGATGGACACAGTCATTGGAGAAGTCCCGTTAGGTGTGGCATTTACCAATAAATCCAATGTTGTCCATGGTAGTATTACTTCATATCTTTGGAGTTTTGGTGATGGAACAACTTCCAATGAGGAAAATCCAGTCCATATATATGAAAATCCAGGAACTTACACAATAACCTTAACAACCACTGCTAATTGGGGAGCCCAAAAAACTTCTCATTCTAAGCTCGTTACAGTATTGGAACCAGAAGACCAAGGATTATCCGTAGCAGAAAAGATGGAGATTCTTTGGTAAAATAAATGACACCTTGGCGGTGTTCAAAAAATGGAGGTTGTAATGAAAAAGTTGTTTGTAGTTTTGGCATTAATAAGTGGATTGGCAATGACAGTAATTCAAGCCCAGGCAGATGACAAATTGCGTTGTGAAGGAATACCGAATGTCTCAATGAACCTTGAGTGGGGTATTGTTTCCATGGATATTGGCTACGGAACCTGGGATATCTGTTCTATCAGATACGATCGGAATGGTATAAAAAAAGAAGTTTGCCCAACCATTCTTAAGGCGGCCTTATTGGCAGAGTCCGAAGGTAAACAAGTACAATTTTCTTTTAATGCTCCCGGTATGACTTGTGCAGATTTAATAAACGCCAACGGCGACTGGCATGCGCCCGATCCATTTCCTTATCATATGAATTTTTCAAAGTAGTTCTTTAAATCTGATATATATATCCTTAATCGGTAAAACTGATTAAAGATAGATATATAGATATCAGGAAAGGCATCGCGAAATTAACATTTTTTCGTTGATGCCTTTTTTAATATGCATATGTATTATGAAATGAAAATAGAAGAGTATATTTTTTAATCGATAGCGCCATTGACAAATTTAAAAAATAGGCTATACTTATAAATGTAAGGAGAAATTTCGGTCATGGATTTGACGGAAATTTTTTTAAATTTAAAATAAGTTAATTAAACTAAAAATTATGTCAAAAAACCAATCTGGTAAAATAATCAAAGACCAATCCAGTCTAGGGCAGTTCAGTAGCGCCATTGCTCAAATCTGTGAAGAAAAAGGAATAGACAAAGATAAAGTTATCACTTCCATCGAGGCAGCCTTGGCAGCCGCCTACAAAAAAGATTATGGAAAGAAAGGACAAATTATCCTAGCCAAAATGGATGAAAACACCAGTGAAACCAGTTTTAAACAATTGAAGGAGGTGGTAGATGAGACTACCAGAACGATTGAGGAGGAATATATTCCGGAAGAAGTTCATCAAGTTCCCGAGCATGCCGTTAAGAGCAAAGAAGTGATTGAAAGACATCCAGACCGTTCTCATAATAATGATGAAGAGGAAGTTAGTTTACCAAAATTTAATTCAGAAAGAGATGTTATACTTGAGGATGCTAAAAAAGTTGTTAAGGGAATTAAGCTTGGTGATTACATTGAATATTCTTTGGATATTCAAGACCAATATGGCCGAATAGCTTCTCAAACTGCCAAGCAGGTAATTATCCAAAAAATTCGTGAAGCAGAAAGAGAGGCAATGTATGAAGAATTTAAGGGACGAGAAGGAGAACTTATCAATGGAACAGTTCAACGAATAGAGTCAGGCAAGGTGTTTATTGACCTTGGGAAATCAGTGGGAGTTTTATTTCAATCAGAACAAATTCCCGGAGAAACTTATCGAGTAGGGCAAAGATTAAAATTATATATTGATAAGGTTGATTCAGACCCACGATCTTTGGGTATTGTTTTGAGTAGAAAACATCCTCAACTATTAGCTAAACTTTTTGAGTTGGAAGTTCCAGAAATTTTTGCCGGCACGGTAGAAATTAAAGCCGTTGCTCGAGAGGCAGGAATGCGTTCAAAAATTGCCGTTGTTTCCCATGAAGAAGGTATTGACCCAGTTGGTTCTTGTGTTGGACAGAAAGGTACTAGGGTTCAGGCAATTATTGACGAACTAAATGGAGAAAAAATTGATATCATTGAATGGGAAGATAGTCCAGAAGCAATGATTACCCAGGCTCTTTCTCCGGCTAAAGTCGTTCAGGTTGAATTATTGGGAGAACCACAGGAAGAAGAAATAGACGAGGAGAAAAAAAGTAAAAAAGCAAAAAAAGCTACTAAAAAAGATGAAACAAAAGAAGCCGAAGAAGATGAGGACAAAAAAGAAGATAAAGACAAAAAAGAAAATAAAGAAGAGGACATAGTGGAGAAAAAAGAAGAGGCTGAGAAAAAAGCAGTGGCCTATGTTAAAGATGACCAACTTTCCTTAGCCATTGGAAAGCGAGGACAGAATGTTCGTCTAGCCGCTAAGCTGACTGGTTGGAATATTAATGTGGAAGCCTTGGAGGCTGAAGATAAGGAAGTTGAAGATAAAGAAACTGATAAGAGTAAGGAAGAAGAAAAGGACAATGCTAAATCTGAAGATAAATCTACAAAATCTAAAAAAGAAAAAAAGGATAAAAAAGAGAAGGAAGACAAAAAAGACGGAGAAGATAAGAAAGGGAAAAAAGAAGAAAAAGAGGAAGAAGAAAAGAAAATAAATAAAGAAGCGGAGGAGGAAAAACAAGAAATCAAAAAACCAAAAAAAGAGTCTAAAAAATAACAATAACTAAAATGACTAAATTAAAAGATAAAACCAAGAAAAAGAATTACTTGGTGAAAACAGAAGATAGATCAAAATCAAGCAAGGAATTGGTTTTTAAGATTCCCGCTAAAGATTTTGATAAATTTTATCAACAATCTCTGAAAGAATTAAGCAAGGATCTAAAAGTGTCTGGATTTCGTAAGGGAAAGGTCCCGGCAGAAGTAGCTGAAAAGGAACTTACTCCGGAGCGAATTTTGTATAATGCTGGAGATATTGCTATTCGTAAAGCATATGTTGATGCAGTTGTTGGAAATAATATTTCAGCCATTGGTGAGCCAAAAATAGAATTAAAAAATATCAAAAAAGGGGAAGATTTAGAATTTGTGGCCACGGTTGATTTATTGCCAGAGGTAGAATTGAAAGATTTTCAAAAAGATATTGATAAAGTTAATGAGAAATTTTCTAAACAGGAAGTCAAGGTTGATGACAAAGACGTTCAAAAAGAATTAGACATTTTAGCAAGTCAAAAAGTGAAAGTAGTAACCGTAAATCGTGAAGCCCAAAAGGGTGATCAGGTTGAGGTAGATTTTGATGTTTTTGTAAACAATGTTGCCATTGAAGGTGGTAGTGCTAAGAAGCATCCAGTGGTCATTGGTGAAAATAAATTTATTCCTGGGTTTGAGGAGCAATTGGTTGGTGCTCAAGCTGACGATGAAAAGGAATTTGAATTAGAATTTCCTAAAGATTATCATGCCAAAAATTTAGCAGGAAAGAAAGCCAAGTTTAAAGTTAAAGTTGGTTTGGTTCAGGAAAGAGAGCTACCAGAAATTAATGATGAATTTGCCAAGGGGTTTGGACAATTTAAAAATTTACAAGAATTGAAAGACAACATTAAACATGGTTTAGTCCATGAACAGGAGCACAAAAAAGAGGATGAGTGGAAAAAAGAATTAATAGAGACTTTGTTAACAAAAGTTGATATGGAAATTCCAGCTTCGTTGGTTAATAATGAAGTTGAGGTAATGATGAGGGAACTGGAAAATGATGTGATGCGTCTTGGTTTAACTAAAGAGCAATATTTTTCTCAAGTAAAAACAACCGAAGAGAAAATGAAAGAAGAATGGAAGAAAAAACAAGCTCCAAATCGAGTAAAAGCCGCTTTGATTTTACAACATTTAGCCAAAGAACATAAACTTGCTCCAAAAAAAGAATTAATTCAACAACAAGTTGACCAGATTGTTCAGCAACAAACTGCCTATGGACAAGATCCGGCTAAATTAGATATCCAAAGAATTTATGAAGCGGTTAAGGGAAGTTTGACCAATGAAGAAGTTTTCAAGTGGTTGATGGGTGGAGAAGACAAAGTGCATAAGTGCGAACATTAGTTTTGGAAATCTAGGAGTATAGGAATTTATGAATTTAGGAACGTAGAAATTTATGAATTTAAAGTAGCTTGCTGTATTGAACTTTTCATCGAACTTTCCGAGCGTTATTTTCTACCTGATGTTTGACTTTGTTAGTCAAAAAGAAGTGTCAAACATGCGTTCGAAGATAACACTCGGAAAGTTCGATGAAGTACGTTGTTTAAGTATTTAAAAATTAAAACATTTAAAATTCATTTTAAATTTAAAATTTTAAATTTAAAATTGGAGCGAAGCGATAAGATGTTAATTCCTACTGTTATTGAAAAATCACAATTTGGCGAGAGAGCCTATGATATTTATTCTCGACTTTTAAAAGAGAGGATTATATTTTTGGGTACAGGCATTGATGACCAGGTATCCAATGCTATCGTGGCTCAATTGTTATTTTTAGATTCTCAAAATCAAGAAGATATTAAGATGTATATTAATTCTCCCGGTGGGCAAGTGTCATCCGCTTTGGCCATCTATGATACAATGAACTTTGTGCAAAGTGATGTTTCTACAATTTGTGTGGGAACAGCCGCTTCAGCTGCCGCCGTGTTATTGGCCGCTGGAGAAAAGGGTAAAAGATTTTCTTTACCAAACAGTGAAGTAATGATTCATCAGGTAATGGGCGGTACCGAAGGGCAAGCCACGGATATTGATATTCATGCCAAACATATTTTGAAGATTAAAGAACGATTAAATAAAATTTTAGCTAAGCATTCCGGACAAACCTTAAAAAAAGTTACTGCTGATTCAGATAGAGATTATTTTATGAGTGCCCAGGAAGCTAAAAATTATGGGTTGATTGATAAGATTGTTAAGTAGGGGCAGGAGTTAATTTTAATTTGTAATTTGTAAATTTTAATTCAAGTCTAATTGTTTAAATTTTAATTTTTCAAGCAAACTATCAATTATCGAGCATCTCGTATTTGGCATTGTTTTAAGAATTTAAAATTAAGATATTTAAAATTAAATTAAAATTTACAAATTACAAATTAAAATTAGGAAACTAAATTAAGAAGTTTTTTTAAATAAGATATTTTATGAGATAAATGTCAGGGGCGTGAAATATTCTGCCTATTCAAGAATTTAAAGCCCCTTTTCCCAGAAAATTTAGCGAAAATATTTCAAAAAACTGAATTTTCTGCTATTCTACAGTGTTAACTTTTAACACTAACATGAATATGCCAAAAGGAAACTCCATAACCCACTATGAAAGAGAAAAAATAGAAGTATGGTTAAGAAGTAAAAGAAAGAAAACATTTATAGC
>WGDO01000047.1 GCA_015493225.1 Patescibacteria group bacterium | reverse complement strand
CTTTCTGTTTGAGTTTAATTCGGAAATCTCTTTTGTTGGGGATTTCTCCCACCGTCCAGACTTTAGAACCACTCCAATGCCCGGAAGACTTCTTGCCGATTTTCATGTATTTCAGACCAACATCCTTATTGTAACCCGCCCAGGGATTAGAAGTGCCGGAGTCATCGGTGTAGCCGGGGTTGGTTCCGCTACTACTTCCTCCATCAGAATTTCCGTTAGAGTTATAAACCTCGGCGCACATATTCCTATCCCGAATGGTTATCCAACCGGAATCGGTTCTGTGTTCTGCCACTTGACTCACTTCTCCGTTGAATTGATACCACTTCCAAGCATTCCAGCAATTCCTTCTTCCGTCTACTTCATTGGGATCTAGCCCAGACTCCCAACAAAGAATCGGGCCGTTGGTTTCTTTAGAACAGCGGTAGTCATCATGGAGAATGTGGGTGTGGTTTCCATCGACAAAAATCTGGGTTTCGTTATCGATAGAATGTAACAATGAAACACTTCCACTCGTCAACTGATCGAGCACATCCTGCATCAGTTTTTGTACGAAGTTTACATTAACATCATATACACTTGGCAATAGATCTAGCATATTGAGGGCTGTGTGAGAACTGGTTAAGTTGCCTTTTTTGGCAGGCTCATCTCTATCACGACTTATCCAATACATACCATCATTATCGATGCTACCATTAACAATAAAAGGCAAGTCGATATCAGTATCAATCTCCTGCACCGCATCAGCTATACTAAAAAAAGAAAAAACTTCTTCTCCCCCACCAGGCATAACATAGGCAGCCATATTACCAGTAATAGCTACTTGAAACCACTTTTCCCAATACTGATTGTAAAACCACCACCAGCTGTTATTATTCCACAGACGGTCAACAAAAGTTGGGTCAAAGGCATTGGCCACCAATTGAATATTAGCCCTAATGGTAGTATCGGCCGGTGGATTATTTTTCAATTTAAAAGAAAAAGAAACCCAACCTTTACCTATCGCCGAAGGATTGGTAACTGTAATGCCTCTAGTACCACTTTCCCAGTCACCAACAATGGTATCCCTCAATGGTTTACAATCAGGGTTGTCACTCATAACAGAGTTAGCCCTAATCATTGATAAGCTACCCGTTATTGGTATAATGTCAATTTCAAAGCCGGCCCAAGGATTTGCCTGATAAAAATCAACAGCTGCTTGATCAAAATACAGATCCGCTTGAAATCTTTTTTCATCACCAAAATACAAAATTCTCCCTTTCGGTGGCGTCCAGTTTCCATAATCACTGACACCGAATTGATCCGCAACACAGCCAACATCGTACCATCCGCAATTAGATGGATTGGCGGCTATGGCTAAATGATTAACCAGCAACAACAAAAACAAAAAAACTGCCGATAAACTCTTCACTTTATTACCTCCTTGTCAAAGAACTTTTTGTGATAAACACACTTTTACAACGCAGGAACTATTTCCTGTGTTGTTTTAAGTGTGTTTATTATTAATTCATTTCTTTTTCTCTATTTTTATGGAATCTAAAATGGAAAAAAAGAGATTTTTATTGATACAGCTCCTACTATAGCCCTGGTTAATAATTAGCATGTATTTTTCATTTAATAACTTTATAACTGCATAATTTTGTATTTTTGTTTGTGGCACGACTACTAAAAATAAGTCGATATTGTCCTGATATTTTTGATTGTAGTTTTTAATTGGAATCACATATCTTATAAAAGCATCTAAAGAATTAATTCCTTTATATTTCGATACTCTTGGAGCAACTCGCATTGTGCCACAATTAATATTATTGGTTGATGCTATTTCTAAAGATTTATCACTCTGTATAAACGCCTCGCTTTTTAAAAACCCTTTATCATTACCACAAGTTGCTATACTTCTCATACCATATTTTACACACGAATCCTCAATACTTGTTGAATTAACAATTTTTGGTTTTTCTTTAAGCGGAATTTCTTTAACTTCAAACCCTTCCGGGATATCAATTGTCATTTCGTAATTATTGAATTTATAGGTATAAGTTTCTTTCACCGGATAATTGATTTTTTTATATTCTACCTCCGGAAGTTTAGAGATATATCCTTCAATGTCAAAATTTTTAGCATACTCTGTTGGTTCAGCATATTCTATTTCATCTATGTTGTCATATTTTACATATTTGCTTTTACAACCAGAAAAACCAATGCTAATTATCATAATCAACAAAGCCATTCCTATAATTTTGAATTTATTTTTCCTCATAATCTTGCTAAAATTAATTTTTACTTTACCTTATTTTATCGTGTTTTTTGCTAT
>WGDO01000046.1 GCA_015493225.1 Patescibacteria group bacterium | reverse complement strand
CTTTCTGTTTGAGTTTAATTCGGAAATCTCTTTTGTTGGGGATTTCTCCCACCGTCCAGACTTTAGAACCACTCCAATGCCCGGAAGACTTCTTGCCGATTTTCATGTATTTCAGACCAACATCCTTATTGTAACCCGCCCAGGGATTAGAGGTGCCGGAATCATCGGTGTAACCGGAGCCTCCATTGTTTCCATTGCCGTTTCCATTGTTATTATCACCACCACCGTTTCCACCGCCTGAGTCATATACCTCATTACAAGTATAATCTTTGCTCAGAATGTTTATCCAACCGGAATCGGTTCTGTGTTCCGCAACCTCGCTAACCTCTCCGTTGAATTGATACCATTTCCAAGCATTCCAGCAATTTCTTCTTCCGTCCGGCTCATTGGAATCTAACCCAGACTCCCAACAAAGAATCGGGCCGTTGGCTGCTTTGGAACAGCGGTAGTCATCGTGGATGATGTGAGTGTGGTTGCCATTGACAAAAATCTGAGTTTCGTTATCAACAGAATGTGACAGTGAAACGCTACCACTCGTCAACTGATCAAGCACATCCTGCATCAGTTTTTGCACGAAGTTTACATTAACATCATATACACTTGGCAATAGATTTGGCATATTGAGGGCTGTGTGGGAACTGGTTAAGTTGCCTTTTTTGGCATAATCATCTAAACTGCCACGACGTGTCCAATACATACCATCATTGTCGATGTTACTACTTACAACAAATGGTCCTCCATCTTGTGTTTTTCCAGTTACTGTTTGTTGAGAATTAGCCATAGTAAAAAAAGAAAAAACTTCCTCTCCTCCACCAGGCATAACATAGGCAGCCATATTACCAGTAATAGCTACTTGAAACCACTTTTCCCAATACTGATTATAAAACCACCACCAGCTGTTATTATTCCACAGATGGTCAACAAAAGTTTGGTCAAAGGCATTGGCCACCAATTGAATATTAGCCCTAATGGTAGTGTCGACCGGTGGATTATTTTTCAATTTAAAAGAAAAAGAAACCCAACCTTTACCTATCGCCGAAGGATTGGTAACTGTAATGCCTCTGGTACCACTTTCCCAGTCACCAACAATGGTATCCCTCAATGGTTTACAATCAGGGTTGTCACTCATAACAGAGTTAGCCCTAATCATTGATAAGCTACCTGTTATTGGTATAATGTCAATTTCAAAGCCAGCCCAAGGATTTGCCTGATAAAAATCAACAGATGCTTGATCAAAATACAGATCCGCTTGAAATCTTTTTTCATCACCGAAATACAAAATTCTCCCCTTTGGTGGTGTCCAGCTTCCATAATCACTGGCACTAAATTGATCAGCAACACAGCCAACATCATACCATCCGCAATTAGATGGATTGGCGGCTATGGCTAAATGATTAACCAGCAACAACAAAAACAAAAAAACTACCGATAAACTCTTCACTTTGTTACCTCCTTGTCAAAGAACTCTTTGTGATAAACACACTTTTACAACACGGGAACTATTTCCTGTGTTGTTTTAGATGTATTTATCACTGATGTACTTTTTTAATTTTCACAGAATTTACGATAGAGAAATATAAATCCTTACCAATGTCCTGTAAAATATCATTAGATATGGCACCAATAGATAACTGGGTATTATTATTTAACAACCCTGTCATATTATAAGCACTATAAGTATCAAATTCATTTTTGTCTGCAACAACTAGAAATGGCACACCGCTAATATTCTTTTTTTTATTATAACGATGTGTCTTAATATTAAGATCAATAAAAGAATCTCTTAATGAAAACCCCTTGTAACCTGATTTAATTTGAGAAAACAAAATCCCATTACATTTATACTCCTTTTTTGTAACCTCACTTGATTCTATACATAATAATTTATTGGCAACTATTGGAACAAATTTTAATACATTTTTTCCGCATTGTTTCATTGATTGAATATTTGCATATCCATCTGTATAAATGCACGAATCCTCAATACTTGTTGAATTAACAATTTTTGGTTTTTCTTTAAGAGGAATTTCTTTAACTTCAAATCCTTCAGGGATATCAATCGTCATTTTGTAATTATTGAATTTATAGGTATAAGTTTCTTTGATTTTGTAATCTATTTTCTTGTATTCTACTTCCGGAAGTTTAGAGATATATCCTTCAATGTCAAAATTTTTAGCATACTCTGTTGGTTCAGCATATTTTATTTCATCTATGTTGGCATATTTTACATATTTGCTTTTACAACCAGAAAAACCAATGCTAATTATCATAATCAACAAAGCCATTCCTATAATTTTGAATTTATTTTTCCTCATAATCTTGCTAAAATTAATTTTTACTTTACCTTATTTTATCGTGTTTTTTGCTAT
>WGDO01000045.1 GCA_015493225.1 Patescibacteria group bacterium | reverse complement strand
TGTCATACCTTTCTGCTTCTTTTGTGGACATTGTTATTATGTTTCCCATAGTATTACTTGTTTATTGATTAACAAGTAATACTAGCATATTTTTGCAAGTATGACATTTCTATTTGGTAGCTAGTATGACATTATCACGTACAACTAACATGAAGTGTTATAAATTTTAACAAATATATTGTTTTTTGATGTTGTGAAAAGCCTTTATTTATGCGGTATATTGACAATTTTTGTGAGTGTGGTATACTGGTGTTATAAATATCAACAATTTACTAACTAAAATTATGCGCTTATTATCCACCTTAAAAAACTTCGGTTTGACCGAAGATGAAACAAATCTATATTTAGCCGGGTTAAAAACCGGGGAAGCTTCGATGACAAAGATTGCTCAGGAGGCTGGAATTAATAGAACTACTGCTTATCTTGTTGCAAAAAATTTAGAAGAAAAGGGGCTGATGGGTAAATTTAAAATGCGTCAAGGAATGCGTTTTGTCACCACCGAACCAGATAAATTAAAAAATATAGCTTTTCAGAAAGCCCAAGATATTGAAAGTATTGTGCCAGAGCTAAACGCCTTGGTAAAATCTTCAATCGTGCAACCAGAAATACAAATTTTTAAAGGGACGGAGGGTTATCTGGCAACTTTTGATGAGCCGTTGAAATATAAAAATATTGAGGTGCTGGCGATTGGCTCTTTAAAAAAAGTAAGGGAAGTGGTATCCAGAAAGCATGATGAGGAATATTTTGTGCCAACTAGACTTCATCGAAATATTCACTTTAAGGCCTTGTATTTTGAAGATGAAACAACTGAAATGCATCTTTCTCAAGAGAATAAGGCCCAAAAACGACGAATTAAATTTTTACCTGCCGATTACTACCACCCTGTTTTTACAATGATTTTTGAAAATACAGTTGTAATTTTCACATCTAAAAAAGAATTAATTAGTATGAAAATAATCAGCCCGGAAATCAGCAAAACCGAAAAAGCCCGTTTTGATTTAATGTGGGATTTGTTGGGAGAAGAAGTTCAGTAGTTGGTTTATAGTTCCTAGTCTACTATTGACTAGGAATTATAAAGGCATTAAAAAGGCAATTGACTATACTAAAAACGATCAAAAAAAACGAAAAGGTCGGTTTCGATTTAATGTATTATTTGCTAATTTTTATATTTGCATAATTTTGCTTTCCGCTCTATACTATAAGGCTTGATTTTTCACTTAGCTCGTATGGGTATTCTCCGTACGGACTTTTTTTGTGTCCTTGGCAGGAATCGAACCTACATCTAATCCTTAGGAGGGACTTGTTCTATCCGTTGAACTACAAGGACTTTTGTTTTGTGGACCAGACAGGATTTTTACCCCGTCGAATGACTGGGGCGCCTTTCAGGCCTGGTTTTTGTGGGCTTCGCCAACACAAAAACCTTCGAGTCCTAACATCGAAAGCCAAGCAGTTGGCTTTCTCTCTCTGTTGTTTAAGCTTCTCTATAAATAACACTCTCTCCGTAAACAAAACTTGTGGACCAGACAGGACTCGAACCTGCCACCTCTCCCATGCCATGGGAGTGCTCTACCAGATGAGCTACTGGCCCTTATTTTTATTATAAGTTATTTACCTCCTATTACATAATCTATCATTTTGACTCATGTGTCAAGATTTAATTTTTTGTCTTGATAATATTTATCCAGACTTTCTGTAATATTCTTATTTATCACTTGTTTAAAATTTTAGGAATGGTATGATAATTGTGTAAATAATTGATAATTTTTTATGAAAAAGTTTACTTATTTTTTATTTCTTATCTTGCTATTTGTGACTGGCTTATTGGTAGCTTGGTATTTTCAGAATCTAAAAAATAATTCTGTTTCTGTTAAAGATTTTAAAACTGCTACAACGTCTCTTGTTCCAGTTGAGCCACTATCTACCCCGGAGGAAAAAATTGCCCCTGTTTCAAAAAAATATAATCCTTGTCATCAAACCCTTTATTATTCTTTTGGAAAATTGGATTCAAGACATAATATTTCACCAGAAAAATTGCGAAAAATCATGCAAGATGTAGAAACTATCTGGGAAAAACCAACTGGCTTGAATTTATTTGAATATAAGGAGGGTGCCCCTTTTAAAATTAATTTTATTTTTGACCAAAGACAACAACAAATCAACTTATTTGGAAAACTTAATAATAAATTAACCATTTTAAAAGAATCTCATGATAATATTTCTGAGGAGTATAAAATATTATCTAAAAAATACAATCATTCTTTAAAAAAATACTTAAAACGAAAAGAAAAACTGCAACAAGGTGCTGAAAAATACGAAAAAGAGGTTTCTTTTTGGAATAAAAATGGTAATATTACCGAAGATAAATATACGGCTTTAGAAAAAGAAAAAACTGCTTTATTAGAACAGCAAAAGGATTTAGAAGCTAGGGTTATTAAATTAAATAAATTGGTAGATAAACTAAATTCATTGTCTGGATCAGATAAAAATATTACTCAAAAATATAATTCCTCTGTGAATACCTATAAAAATAAATATGGCACTTCTATAAAATTTAATCAGGGAGAATTTTTTGGCAATGGTATAAATATTTACGAATTTAAAGATGTGTCCGATTTGACATTAGCCTTGGCTCATGAATTTGGTCATGCCCTGGGTTTAAAACATGTTAAAAACCCTACTTCAATTATGTATTACTTAATTGGCAAACAGAATTTAGGTCATTTACATTTAACTAAGGAGGATTTGAGTGCCTTCAACAATTTGTGCCAATAGATTGAGTGCTGGGCTTAATAAGCGGCACAAAAACAAATCCTCTAAAAATTTCTGTTTTATATTCTTCTTCACTTTTTTTTGTAAGCAATACTAATTTATCCTTTATTGGTATGGTCATCTTACCACCAATTTTAAGTTGTTGTAGAAAGGCTTGTTTGATTTTACTACCAGAGGCGGAAACAATTATTTTATCATAGGGAGCGTGTTCTGGTAGTCCATATTCTGGGCCCGCCTTCGTAAGATTTATTTGGGTGAAATTATATTTTCGTAAATTTTCAATTCCAAATTCTACTAACCTTTGAATTATTTCTACAGCCCAAATTTGTCCGGTTTTACCAACTAATTCCGCTAACAATGCCGTTCCCCACCCAGATCCTGAACCAACTTCTAAAACTTTTTCACCTATTTGAATATCTAAAAATTCTAAAATAAAAGCCATCTGAGATGGCTTGGTGATTGTTTGTCCACAATGTATTGGTAATGGATAATCAGTGTAGGCATTTTCTTTTTCACTATTAATAACAAAATCTTTTCGATCAATACGTCGTAGGGCATTAATATTTTTTTGAGACTTTAATATCCCTTTATTAATTAAATCTTGCACCAAAACTCCATTGGTTGTCATATTTTTGATAATTAAATGTGAACTTATTTTTGATTTAGTATTATTATACCAGATTTACTGAATTATTTCAATGTTTGTTTGGTCCGATGGCTGTGAAAGCATGTACTTCTTGAGCTATTTCTTTTTTTAAGAGGAGTTTAGCTGTTTCATTTAGGGTGGCGCCAGAATCAGAAATATCGTCTATTATTAAAATATTCTGATATTGAGTATTTTGGAACGGTTGTTTTAATTGAATACTTTCTCTGGCGTGAATATTTTTTTCCTTGAGTGTCGTTAAATTTTTTTGTTGCACTGGTAATAATGCTTGGTTTTTAATTAGGTCTACTCTTGGTAAATCTATGTTTAATCTCTCTTTCCAAAAGGTCATTAGCTGGGTTTTACGCATTACTGTTGGCGGAATAAATGCTACCGCCTCTATGTTGTAAGCGGAAATTATTTGTTGAATATCGTTGTTAATTTGATTTATAATATTCATCATTAATTCTAAATTTGCCTGCCCTGCTTTAGCTATTTTAATAAGTTGATATAATTTTGTATCCCCAAATAATGGCAATTCATTAAAATCGCTACAAAATACTTGTTTAATTACTTTTTTATTTTTAAATGTCTTTTGAAAATTATCTGTGTTATCAATTAGTTGCTTTTCGCCAGAATAATTATATTGTTCTTGACGAATGTTTAAATATTTTCTGGCCATATTGATAATATTTTGCTCTATGTTATCTTGGCCCATTTGTTGTTGAGTAAAATATTCAAAAGCCCTAATTCCTTCCAATAATCTTCCTGCCGGAGTTATTTGAGTAAAATATTTTTCTAATAACCTCTCTTCTACCTCATCTAAATCATATCCCGTACTATTTTTTGTAAGAATATAGCTAATTTTTTTTGGTGGACGCCCTATTTTTTCTATAAAATTATCATCAACAAACTTTTTAATATATTTTTTAGCAGAAGCGATGCTAACATCCCAGGCCTTGGCAATATCGTCAATACTACCTTGAATAATATTATTTAATAAAAAAGTTAGGCCTTTTTCCGTTTTGGGTAATTTATATTTTACAGCTGAACCACCTTTTTTGTTTGTTATAAGTATTTTTTGTAATATAAGTGTTTTTAAGATTTTTCCAATTTGTTCCCGAGAAACATTATTTCCTTTTTCTAACTCGGATATAGCAAAACTGCCACTCGTGATCAGGGTGTTGGTTATTTTTTTTAATTGTTCCTTGTTTATGGTGTTTTCCATAGTACATATTATACTATGGATATTTTTTGTTGTAAAGTGTTGTTTTTTGCTTTATTTATCATATTATCCATAGTACTTATTCTACTATGGATAAAATATACTGTGTTTTGCTTGTTTTTGGCTTTGTTTAGCTAAAATCCATAGTAC
>WGDO01000044.1 GCA_015493225.1 Patescibacteria group bacterium | reverse complement strand
TCTCCAGAAGAACTTTCCGGATTTTGTTTTAAGAATTCTAATATTAAGTTTTCTATTTCCATATTGTTTATTCAGCTCACAAAGATAATAAATTCGGCTCAATATTTCAAGTTTTTGAGCTGTATCATTTTCTTAAATGAGCTACAACGGTTGGGCTATGGTGCGTGCCGCAATTTCAATGTTATATTTTCCTATTTTCCGGTAATTTCATTTAATGCTTAATTGTCATATTTACAATGATTTGCGGCATGCACTATGAGCCATTGTTAGCACACGTTTTCATTTTGCAATACAGTTTATATAAGCTTTAATTAGAGACCCCGCCTCCTTATTTATTGTACCATCGTAAATATACAACCTGTCATCAGTTACCCTATATTTTTTTAATAGGTTGATTTCACTGCTAGTTAATTGAATAAATGCACTGTAACGGTAACCATTATCAGCAGCATCAACATCAATTTCAGCATTGGGTCTTGAAATTCTTGCCCCATTTTCAAGTAATAAGATTAATCCTTTTTTCCCGACACTTAATGTACTTCCAAATTGGAGAATACTCATATATATGCTAGTCTTCCCATCTTTTTCTATTTTAATAAAATTTATACCCTTCCTAATAGGAGTAGTATATGAAATTTCACCATTAAATTTATCCTTTTTAACGGTTATATCATCACAATAAAAATCTTTTGGCAAATCAATTTTACTAATAATTTGTAGTTCAAAGTTAAATTCATATTCAGCATCATAATCATAATAAATAGTCCCGATATCTTTATTAAACAATTCTAGAACAAACTTTTTCCCTTCATCGGAAGAAAATGTGGGTTTTTTAGGGTATATCTTTTTTACTATAAACTTCTTGCCAACAAGTTTTGAATAATCAGAATATAAACCATTTTTTGTCTGAAATGGCCTAACTGGTTTTTTGTAACCAAAAGTTTTTAATTCTTTTGTGGTTGTGTCAAACTTTAAATAAAAATTTTGATAATGAAATTGTTGATTGTCTGCTGAATATTGTTTCGGCATAACAATTTTATTCAATAAAATATCAATTTTTTTACCCGGGAAGAATTGCCCATTAACATTTAACGCAATAACCATAATAATTGCAATAAATAATACTTGTTTTTTCATAATTATAATTTTTAAGTTGTTAATAATTTTAATGTGTGCTAACGGTTCAGTATATGAGGCGTTGGGCGTTTTGAAACACCTAACTTTCAACTTACTATACAGTTTATTTATATTCATGTTGTTTCAATTTAACTATCACTCGCCCAATGACTTATATACATTGTTGTGGGGTGTTTTTCTCTTTAATAAAATTTACCATCAATTTCATATTTCCAATTTCCCCAAAATAATCATTCATCATATATGATTCCATTTTCAAACCAAATCCGGCTTCCTGTTCTTTTAGTCTTTTAATATTGTCATAAGTACTTCTTTCTGATACAGGAAGATAAACTCCAAATCTATTTTCAGATGATTTGGTTTTCAATAAAAATATAGCAAGAAATCCTTCAAATCCTTTTGAAGCTATTAAATGAACCCCTTCTTGTTCAGGTTTAAATGAACCTTGTTTTGTCCAAAATCCTTCTGGATATATTTCTGCTTCTGGATTAATTAATTGTTTTCTAATGATATTGTAAGGTGAACTTAATATCAGTGAATAACCATAATGTTCAAATGCCAAAATGTAGGCTGTTTTTAATAAAGCAACTTCTAATCTATGTTTGTCAACTCGACTTGGCTTAAATTCAATATCAACAATGTCATTTTTTCCTGTTGATTTTACATACTTTTCTAATTTCTCTGGATGATTATTTTTTTTGTCATGTATTACCGTTATATTTCCTTTGGAATCAACATTAAGTTCTCCCTGAATCTTTAATCCATTATGTGTAAATCTTGCCTTCGCTTTAATATTCGGTAGAAATGCTCTTTCATCTATTTCAATTAACCTTTCTGTAAGATGGTAGTCTATTTCATGCCCACATCTATTATTGCATGTTTTACAAGTTAATGTTGTGGCTCTTCCACCAAGAGATTTAGGAGGAGCATCTTCTAATGTTAACATGTTCTCTGAAACATCCTTTAAGTCATTTTCAGAAAAATTATTTAAGCATATCGGGCATATATAACAATCTTCTTTATATTTTATAAAATCGGGTAACAAATTGTTTTCATTTAGTTTCTTTAGTTGAGAAACATATTTATCGAATATTCTTTTTCTTTTATCAAAACCTTTACTCATGTTTCTTTATTTAATACCCCACAACGGTTTGGCTATGGTGCGTGGCGCAGTTTATTATTTCATTTTTCTATTTACCGGTATTTTCATTTAATGTTTAATCGTCATGTTTACAGGTAATTGCGGCATGCACTATGAGCCGATGTTATGTGGCGTTTTTTCAAGAATTGTCATTATATATTTTTTTTAATGCTTCAATTAGTTTAGGGATGTGTCTAAGTTCAATTTCTGGTCCTGGAAAAACGTGATTTCTATTTGCTATTTTATTCATTCTAATTGTTTTCTGCTTTTCAATAAAGGTAACTCTTAAAGAAGCATTAACATCATTCCAACCCAAAGGGATTATCAGGTAATCATTCTTTGAAGAATCTTTCTTGTAATCCATATTATTTTTCATTATTTAATTTTTTAAGAAATTTTTTTGATTCCAAATATTATGCTAATTATTATTGGAATACCCCAAAGTAAATATATATCAACCGGAATATGTTTTACCTCAAATATTGAATTTGGCATTATTTCATTATTTAGTGAAATATAATCATATTTTACTTTATATAACCCTTTGTCTTTATTATTGATTTGACTTCTAATCGTATTAATTAATACTTGATTATTAATTTTCGGGTTGATTTTTGTAAAGCCATTTTTATCGACTTTGACAGTAGTCTTGCCTTTTGCTATGAATACATGGAATATAGCGTGCGATTTTAATTCATATCCAAATCGCTCTGTCTTTTGAAGCTTATAATTTCCAATTTTTTCTGACAAATAATTTTCAAGTTGATTATTGTCAAAATTGCAAATGAATGACGTTTTGCCATTTTTTTCAACCTTATATTCAATAGTTCCGGAGGATATTATAGATTTTTTATTTTGGATAAACGTTAATATTGTATTTTCAAGATTATTCTTTATTGATTTATAATCTTTTGGATAAAAGTCTTGGTAATCAAAAATCTTAGTATTTTTTTCTGAAAGAAATTTTTTCATCATTGCTTTTCTTGCTTCTTTTGCAAAAGGCATATCACCGAAAAATTTTTTTTCTCCTAAAACGTTTATAACAACATTTTCACTTTCTTTTGGCAAAATAAAGATTATTTCCCAACGTTCTCCGCTGTCGGTACCAGTAGGGTCAAAATAATAAACAGGCGTTGGCATTGGTATTGAACCGCCAATAATAGTTTTTATAGTAATTGAGGCTGGTGGTTGTACAATGTGTATACCTGTTTGTATGTTGTCATATTCGACGCTAAAATTTAATTCTTCTTGTCCGTTATAATTTACTTCTCCATATTTGTTCCAAAGCGCAAGACGTGGCCCTAAGTTTTGAACAAAGACTTTTACGCTAATTGTGGTTGGATTAATGGTTTTAACACTTTCCCAAGTTACATTTACTTGCCCAAAAAGATTAGAGAAAATCAATAAAGTCCAGAATGTAATAACAAATTTTTTCATGATTTTATTTTTAAATGCCACATAACGTGTGGCTATATATTTACGTGGCGGACTCATCTGCCATAATTTATCTATCCACGAATATACTAATTTATTTGCCATAATCTTGAAAATTTACGACTAAAACCGCCATGAAATATATAGCGTGTTGGGTGGTCGTTTTTTTTAATCAATTGTAAGCTAGTACTGAATTAGAAAATCTAATGCCTTAGTTGTTACTTCTATTGATTTTAATAATTTTTTTACAACACTCTTTTTCTCTTGACCTGATAATTTCTTAAATGGCTGAACCTTATTATATTCAGATGATTCATATGCCATATTGGAGTAAATCTTATCGGAAATTGGAATAACTATTTTTGACTCCAAATTAATAACTGACAAAACTCCTTCTTTGTATTCTATATTAAAATCTGTCTTCATATTTTTAAACTATGTATGTTTATTAATAATTTTAAATTGCCGAAACGTATTATACCTTTCATCATGTGGATCTATTTCTACTACATAACTGATAAGTTCCCCTGGTTCAATTTCTTTTATAACACTTTGATCAGAACTCATAATCACTGGGATATATTTGGATTCACCACTTTCTAATACAATATGAACTATTAAATGATATTTACCTTTTGCCCCTAATTGCTGTACATCAGCATCTTTTATTCTTCCAGTGTACTCCCCTGGCTCATTGGTTTTAACAAACCAAATACTTGTGTCAACTTTTTTCATCTGTTTTGCTGTTATTAGGAACTATACTTTTCATTTTAGCTCAATATCAAAGCCTGTATTATCTGTATTTTTTCCAGCATCCATTATTTTGAAATATATTTCACGATTTCTATTGTTAATAGTTATTTCTCCAATCTGATTACTAATTAGATCTACAGAAACAAGTACTTGACCTACTTCTATCAATTCAGGAGTCTCTGTTTGCTTATCGTCAAAAAAATCAATCTTCTTTAACTCAACTGCTGATTTTTCTTCATCAAAATATTTTAAAGAAGCCAGTTTGACACAAGTATCCTGAAAATCATCAAAGTCTCCCATATTACCGTATGCTGGGAATTTCAACACGATATCACTTTTTGCATAAATATAAAAGTCATTGTTGTTTTCTGCATCTCTTGCGTATAAAAAATATGCCATCCTTGCTCTTTGGAGGTGGCGAACCTTTATTTTTGAACCATTTTCAATCATAATTTATTTATTTTTGTAGATATAGCTTTATGGAAAACTGAAACATCATTATTACTTGTAGTATTATAAAAGTTGCAGGATTTTATATATCCAAGTTTTGTAAACATTTTTATGGAGGGAATGTTATTTGAGCGAATTGTACATTGCAATATACGGCAATTATGGTTTTTTGCTTGCAATTCAGCGAGATTAACTATTTCAATTCCTAAGCCTTTTTTTCGGTTTTCCTTTTTAACCGAAATATGTTTAATTTCACATTGATACCATTGTACTTTAGATAATTCTCCAACTGCAATAATGCGATTAGTTTCGTCTAAGATATACACATAGTTTTCACTATTTCGCAAAATCATTTCAGCAGTATATTTAATTGTTAATTGATTTTCATTATTAAGTAATTCAGATATCTGATTTGCTAATTCTTTTTTCATATGTTCTAATGTGTTGTTAAAATGCCACCCAACGGTGCGGGCTATGCGACGTGCCGCAGTTTAAAGATATATTTTTCTGTTTACTTATGTTTTCATTTAATGCTTAGTTGTCAAATATACAACTAATTGCGGCATGGCGTATAGCCGATGTTGTAGCTCGTTTTCACTTCTAAAAATAT
>WGDO01000043.1 GCA_015493225.1 Patescibacteria group bacterium | reverse complement strand
TGTCATACCTTTCTGCTTCTTTTGTGGACATTGTTATTATGTTTCCCATAGTATTACTTGTTTATTGATTAACAAGTAATACTAGCATATTTTTGCAAGTATGACATTTCTATTTGGTAGCTAGTATGACATTATCACGTACAACTAACATTATCTAAAACACTTCTCCGACATCTCACTTTTTCTATTATGATATTATTGATAATCTCATAATTGGGAAAATAATTCAGGCGGAAGATTTTTGGAAGATTAAAAGGAGAATAAATAAAACCCGATTATTGAGAATCGGGTTTTATAATTCAGCAATCTGACTTTAGTTTGCTACTTTTTAATTTTCAAGTTTTTGTTTGTCAATATTTTTAAAGAATATTAATTCTCCGGTTCGGTGCGGTAGCTAACATGTTTGTCGTGAGCTAAGACATGCATCCAAATTTGTCCGGGAACAAATTTGATCGGCTCACCTTTTTCATCGTAAAATCTAAACGGCTCATTGACTCCTTTGGACTTTTTCCAGGTCCCTTTAATGTCTTGCCCATTCATAAAAATTCGTACTGGTCCTTCAAATTTAGTGTCAAACCAAGGGTCTCCCAATTGAAAGTTTGGATATTGCCCATTGTCTCTGATTTTGTGTTCTTCATTTACGCCGTCCCAAGGGTCTTGCAATCCCTGGGCTTTGTAATCGACATCTGTTCTCCAGGCTTCCTTTTTGGTAATAATGGTGATAATATTTTTTGGAGCATATTGTTTTTTGGTAGCCTGGTCAATGTCTGGTTTTGGCATAGCTCCTTCTTTTTTCAATAAAAATCTTTTGTAACTGTTTGTTTCTGGATCGTATTGATAGACAGCTCTATAGGGATAAATCTGTTTAACAATTACTCGTCCATAACTTGGTCGTTGATCACGAGGCAAATCGTTTTGATGGTGAAATCCCTTTCCTTTGTAAGTCAAGTCGTAATTATTTTCTTTAGCAATTTTTATCAATTCTGCCAAATTAGAAAAAGCTGGACCAGCACTATGCAAAGGAGCCACTAATAAGGAGGCGTCTTTTCGACAAGCTGGTGCATATCCAACAGGAGCTACCTCACCGTTACAATCAATATGATCAACTACATGTTTTTTTAATAAATTTTTTCCAACACTGGAACCACCCCAGGGAACATAAATTGCCCCTAGAGAAGCGGCCACATTAATATGATCAGTTCGTCCAGAACGCATCGGTCCCATGGCTGTCGGAGTGGCACATTGAAAAACTCCCATTAGTCTCGGCTGAGAATGCATTGGGCGATGATCCATTTCTAAGACAAAATCGGCTTGGGATAAAGCTCTAAAGTTACGTCGGGCGTCCATATCACCGGAATACATAATGGCGAATGGTCGTCTATTCCAATTATCACATTCTACTCCACTAATTGGGCTAATACCGTCCTTCATCTCAAAGGGCTCTACAACTTCCTTTTCTTGTTTGGTATTATCTACGACAATCGGTTCGGCTTTACGACCCTTTTTACTCAAAATAAAAAAGCTTGCTCCAGCCAAAAGCAAAACAATTACAGCCACAATTAAAATTTTATAATCCTTTTTTTCTTCCATTTATTTTTGTTTAATATTTAGTTGATACTATTTCCAGTCAACCACTGCTCACCAAGTCTTGAAAATTTTGATTTATACTTGTTTCAAAAAGCTCAATGATACTACAGCATCACTTTACTTTTTTCAACATCGTCTAAATCAAAATTTTCTACGACTTACGGCCAGTGGTTAATTGGAAATAGTATAATTGTATTTTAACACCTTTTTAAAAAATTGTCGATGACACGATTTATGATTTTAAGTTGCCCCCTTTTTTAAAGGGGGCGGAAAACTGGACAAATTCTTTTTGGTCCGCGTAGCTATGAGTTTATCCCGCAAAGCCAAAGGCGAAGTGGGAGAGCGGAATAAAAAGGATTTGTTCAGTTTTCGGGGGTTTTTAAGAAAATTGAAATTAAAAAAACTATTTCAAAAATCAAGTATTTCACTATTCAATTGAATAGTGCTATAACAAAGTTAGAAATTGTTAAAAAATTAAAAATACTTTAAATTTGTTTCTAGTTTAAGCAAAGAAAAACAGCCAGCCCAGTATAAATCATAGGGTTGGCTGTCTTTGAGGAAAGAATGAGTAGTCTCAATATAGAAGCTACTTCCTTATTTTAATGCACAATGAAATAATTGTCCATCCAATTTTTCAATTGCTAACTGTCTTGTCATGTAGGCAACTGGATTTTTTTGAGCCAGAACGTTAACTGCCGCAAGAACTGCATTGTTTGGCGACAGTACTGTCAGCAAAGGAACTCCGCTGGGTGACTCCAAACTGCTCCAGACATCATGCGGACGGTTTTTGGCTGTAACAGGAATGGCAATCACAGGCCAAGAAGTACGAGCTGCAAGCGTAGGCCCAAGTCCATTGCTCATGCCAACAATCGATAATACTACACCTCCCTCAGGATATTCAGCTAAAAGCTGTTCCAGTTTTGCCAAACACTTTTTAGGAGACTTGTGCCCAGAGAGTGTTATCTTGACAACTTTTACTCCAGCAATAACAGGCACTTCAGGAAAGTTATCTGACGGAGAACCTCTCCACAAAACCAAAACTTGTTTAGGAATCCTAAAACCTTGCACAAGCTCGGCCATCAGCGTGTATTTGTCTTTGATGAGTTTTCTGGCAGCATTATCACGAAATAACTGTTTGCTTAATTCCTCCCAGTTACTATCACGTGCTCTCCAGCTATCATTATCAATCACGTCAGCAACAACGAGATCCCCTTTGGTGGTAATACCAAACTCAATCTTGAAGTCAATGAAGCGGATGCCCATCTGAGCAAATGCCCCTTCCAAGACAAGAGCAACTTGCTTGAGTATTTCTTCAATCTGCTCCACATTAACTCCCTTAGGAAGAATAGCCGAAGACTTAACCCTTGTCCCTAGGGAAGATTTTTTATCCCACAAAGGAATTTTTGGGTAACGAAGTTCCCATTTTTTATCATAGGGATTAGAAATAAATGGATCATCAACTGGAATTTCACCAAGTAATTTACCATTTTTGTCTCTTATCTTAAGACCTGTGGTTTTAAGAAAGAGCTCAAACTTCCAGCCATGAAATCTGTGCGGTGGTTGACCGTCAGAAACTCCAAGATTTGGAAATCTCTTAAGAAAACTGCCAACTGCATACCGCCGACCGACGACTTCCAGATGTATCATTTTACAGCGCTCAGCCAAAAATTTTGTTTTGGAAAGTCGTTGTTTGTAAGCAACAGGTATCCCAGCTCTTTTGAGAATCTCAAAAACTGCACTGGTGGTTGCTGTCGCACATTGCCCCTTCCCCTTCATTTTTTCTGTTTGAGAAGGGTCATCATTCTTGGTAATTTTATTGTTACTTTCAACAATTACCAAATCAGGCCGCCCCTTAACACCAAGTATTTTTTTTGTTTTACCGCTGTTAACAACCTCACTTGTTTTCTTTGGCACATTTTTCACCTTACTTCCTCCAAAATAAAAAAGTACAATTTAAAGACGCCTTATGTTTAAAGCGCCTCCCTCTATGCTTAATTTAATAGTAGTAAATAAAAAGATAACTGTCAATGTAGATTACTATCAATACAAAAACTAAATCTCCCGTTACGCCTAGCTCACGGTCGTGAGTTAGACGTAACGGCTTGTAGATAAATATATTCTAAAACTAAAAATAATCGCTCAATCAAAAGGGTCTTTTATACCCTCAAACGAACTATCAAGCTCCTATCATCGCTTCTCTCGCTACCTGCCCGAAAGAATTTATTCGAGCGGCAAAGTCAGGCTTATCGCTCCACTTCGTTACGCTCTATAAGCCCGGCTTTGCTCGCCTTCTATCATTTAATCAAAATTTCCAACCCAGACTAATCCGCCTAGGGCGGAAAAATTAAAGCGAAGCGCTATAACTCTCCCCAATTTTTTCCGGTGCTTACTTCGACGATTAGGGGCACTCTGAGCTTGTAAACATTTTCCATGACTTCTTTTAGGTCTTTTCCAAAGTCCTCCGCTTGATTTTCGTCTATTTCAATAATGACTTCATCATGAATCTGTAATTCCATTTTAGCGGACGGATATTTTTTTTGAAGTAATTTTTCATCAATTTTCAACATCGCTAATTTCATAATATCTGCAGTTAAACCTTGGATGGGAAAATTAACTGCTGCTCTCTCTGCTCCAGACCTAGCCATGGGATTGCTAGCGTTAATAGCTGGTATTTGTCGTCTTCGTCCAAATTCAGTTTCTACGTAACCATTTACTCTAGCGTCTTCCTTTACTCTTTCTATAAACTCTTTCAATTTAGAAAAAGTTTTCATATATTCTTGAATAAAAAATTCCGCTCGTTCATAATCAACACCACTATCCCTCATAAATCCATAAATTCCCATGCCGTACAAAACCCCAAAATTTAAAGACTTAGCTTCACTCCGTTGCTCTTTGGTAACTTTATCTAACTCAATGTTATTCACCCAGGCAGCGGTGGATCTGTGAATGTCTTTCCCTTCCTGGAAGATTTTCATCATCTTGGGATCTTGGGAGAGATGGGCTGCTACTCGCAAATCAATTTGAGAATAATCAGCCGATACCAAAATTTTACCTTTTTCAGCAATGAAAGCTCGCCTAATTAGTTTAGCAATTTCTCCATATTTAGGAATATTTTGCAGATTTGGATCCGATGATGAAAGTCTTCCGGTAATTGCCCCCGTTTGATTAAAATTGGCATGAATTCGTCCATCATCTTCCATTAGCTCCGCTAGCGGATCAGAATAAGTACTTTTTAATTTAGCTAATCCACGATATTCCTCTATAAATTTTATTACTGGATGAATATCTTTTAATTTTTCAAGTTGTTGAACATCTGTTGAATAGCCAGTCTTGCCTTTTTTAATTCCCTTCGTTGGCAACTTCATTTTCTCAAACAAAACCACTGCCAACTGACTAGGAGATTTAATATTAAATTCCACGCCAGTTAATCCATAAATCATTTTTTCTAATTTATCTAACTTTTGTCCAAGCATTCTTGAAAGTACTTCTAATGCTTCTTTATTAATTTTCACACCATTAATTTCCATTTTTGCCAAGACTTTAACTAATGGCATTTCTAGCTCAGTGAACACCTTATTTTCCCCCTTTTCTTTTTTAAATTTATTTTTATAAACCCCTGCTAACTGACTAACCCAACCAGCTTTTTCAGCTATTAATTTTTTCTGATTTTCCTCTAGCCCACTTAGTAAGCTAGCTTGATTACCCCGTTTCCCATCGTTTTTAAAATTTTCTCCAAACTCCTCAAAAATTATCTTTTCTAAATCATCTCTTTTGTTCTGCCCCAAAAGATAGGCCGCCAACCCAACATCAAAAAAATTATTTGTTTCCCTATCTAACAACAACTCAAAATGTTTATTTAATATTTCAAAACTTAATTTAACATCCTGTCCATTTTTTTCAGTCCCTTCATCCTGAAAAAAAGGTTCTAAATTATCAATAAGGTTTTCTGCCAGATAATAAATATTTTTATCGCCAATGTTTATTCCCAACCCTAAAATTTTAGCGGAATAGAATTTATTACTATCGATGTCTAGGTAGTAAGAAAAAGTTTTTTGTTTTTTTATTTTTTTAATTAATTTTTGTATCTCTTTTTTAGTTTTAATTTCGGTGAATTTAAACTCCCCATGGAGTTTATCCCGCGTAGCCGAAAGCGAAGTGGGACTCGCTCCCCCCATCAACCTTTTGTATAAGGTCTGAAAACCCATCTTTTGTAAATATTGTGCCAGCTCTTCTTTGCTAAATTTATCAACTCGTGCTTCTTCTAGCTCAACTTTTATATCCATATCAGTTTTAATCGTTGCTAATTTATAACTCAGAAAAGCCTCTTTCTCATTATCTTCTAACTTTTTTCTAATGGCTGGTTTCTCAATTTTATCTAAATTTTTATAAATATTATCTAGATGCTCAAATTTTTGCAAAAGGTCAACTGCTGTTTTATCACCAATACCTTTTACTCCAGGAATATTATCGGAGGGGTCTCCTCGCAGAGCTTTGTAATCGACAATTTGGTCTGGTCTGATTTTGTATCTTTCCATTACCCCCTTTTCGTCGTAAATAACTGTATCTTTTACACCTCGTCGCAGGGTAAAAATACTGGTGTCTTTATCCACCAACTGAGCTAAGTCCATATCGCCAGTAACAATTAAAGTATCCAGTGCTTTTTCAATATTTTTATCCTTGGAAATTGTTCCTAAAATATCATCGGCTTCAAAGCCTTTTTTGGTATAAATCGGTACCCCGTATGACTTTAGTAATTCCTGACACATTGGTATTTGTTCGTATAAATCATCTGGCGCTTTTTTTCGGTTGGCTTTATATTCCTTAAATTCCTTGTGCCGAAAAGTCGGACCTTTTACATCGAAGGCAGCAATAATGTAATCTGGTTTTACCTTATCTATCATCCCGAAAAGAGTCAAAGCAAAACCATAAACTGCCCCACTGGGTTTTCCTTCTTTAGTGGTCAAGGGTGGCAAGGCGTGATAGGCACGATGGACTAAGGCGTTACCGTCGATTAGGGCGAGGATTTTTCGTTTATGATTGGGCTTGGTGTTTGATTTATTGGAAGTTTTTTTTGGCATGATAGTTTTTATGATTTATGATTTAGGATTTAAGATTTACGATTTACGAGTGGCGCCCTGCGGGCGCCTTCAAAAACACTTCCTAAATCATAAATCTTAAATCTTAAATCTTTACATACATCGTACCACAAATTTCAAAAATCCGCATCAGTAAGTTTGACAAATAAACCCAAAAAGCTTAAAGTTAAATCATAGGCAAGGGGGGAGTTCTTTATATATCCCTTCTTTTTTTTGTTAATTTTAGAAAAAAAGGGAGAATTACGCATGCCAAAAAAAAGAAAAACGAAGCATTGAAAGAAAAACGGCAGTCTCACAAATAAAGGAAAGAAAAAATATACTGGTCTTAAAAAAACAATAACAGAACTGGAGCGAGCCATTGGCAAAAGAACTGGCAAGCTTCGTACTTGTGATTGTCAACAACAAACTGACTTGCAAGCAGAAATCAGTTATCTTAAAAAACGTTTAACCGAAGCAAGGAAGAAATTACGACGGCTATAGAAAAACCATTATAATCATCATCCCCGGGCAGTCTTATTCTGCCTGGGATGTTTTTTTATTCAAAGTCATTTTCTATTTATTTTTCACCCAAGACATTTTCGTACTTTTGTTTTAAGAAAGTTTTTATTTTTGATAAAAGAATGTTTTGTTGGTGCTTAAAAATTTAAAAAATTTGCCAGGGAGAGGAGAATGTTTTATAATGAAGAACAGACTGCTCTGACGAGCAATTTTAAGTTTTAAATTTTAAGTTCTAAATGAATGCTTAATTTTGAATTATAAATTTCCAATCAATATCCATGAATTAACAAAAACCTATTAGGAAATATATCAATTAATATTTATTATTAAAAATTTGATAATTTAAAATTCATTTAAAATTTAAAAATTAAAATTTAAAACTAAAAAACTTTGTCAGCTTATGAGAGTGCCAAAAAATAAATATCTCTACAATAACAAAAACTATGCCAAAAAGTAAGCCCTTCACCCACCTCCACGTTCACACTCATTATAGTTTGTTGGACGGGTTGGGAAAAATTGATGATATCCTGGACCGAGTAAAAGAACTGGGAATGGATTCTATTGCTATAACCGATCACGGTACAATGTATGGTGTTCCGGAGTTTTATGATAAGGCGGTTCAAAAAGGCATTAAACCAATCCTAGGATGTGAAACATATTTAGCTCCCAACGGACGAAAAAATAAGCGAGCCGGAATTGATGACACCCGCTATCATCTGACTTTATTAGCTCGTAACAACACTGGCTATAAAAACTTAATGAAGCTTGTTACTCTGGCTAACCTGGAAGGCTTTTACTATAAGCCAAGAATTGATATGGAAATATTAAAAAAATATTCCGAGGGAATTATTGGAATGAGTGGTTGTGTACAGGGAGAAATTTCTCAATTAGTTATTGGTGGTAAATATGACACGGCCAAGAAAAAAGCTCTGGAATATCAAGAAATTTTTGGCAAAGGAAATTATTATTTAGAATTACAGCATCTTCCAAATCTGGAAAAACAAAAAATTGCCAATGATGGTTTAACAAAAATATCTAAGGAAACAGGAGTGCCGGTGGTGGCCACAGCTGACCTTCATTATATTTATCCAGAGGATAGTGCTATTCAGGATATTTTAGTTTGTATTCAAACGGGAAAAAAAATTAATGATGAGAATCGACTTTCCATGACAGACCACAAACTTCATCTTAAAACCCAGGAAGAAATGTGGGAAAATTTCGGACACATTCCGGAGGCGCTGGAGAATACCCAAAAAATTGCTGACAAATGTGATGTTAGCATTAAATTTGGGGAAACTTTATTGCCTTCCTTTGATGTACCGGAAGGATTTACTCCGGCTAGTTATTTAAGAAAACTCTGCGATGCCGGTATAAAAGAACGCTATCTAGATCAAGGGCTGGAATATACCGAGGAGCATGAGGAGCGATTAAAATATGAATTAGGCATTATTTCTAAAATGGGTTTTGACGCTTACTTTCTTATTGTGGCTGATTTCATTAACTGGGCGAAAGACGAAGGAATTGCTGTGGGGCCAGGTCGTGGTAGTGCGGCGGGAAGTTTTGTTTCTTATCTAACTAAAATTACTGATATTGACCCGATTAAGTATGATTTACTTTTTGAAAGATTTTTAAACCCGGACCGAATATCTATGCCTGATGTTGACGTTGACTTTTCTGACCATCGTCGTGATGAAGTTTTGGCCTATGTTCGAAAAAAATATGGTGATGACCATGTGGCTCAAATTATTACTTTTGGAACCATGGCGGCTAAAGCAGCCATTCGTGATGCCGGCCGAGTTTTAGATGTGGAATATTCCTACTGTGATAAATTGTCAAAGATGGTGCCGGACTTTACAAAATTACCAGATGCTCTGGAAACGAGCAAGGAGTTAAAAGCTGAGTATAAAAATAATGCTGATGCTAAAAAAGTTATTACCGCTGCTCTGAAATTGGAAGGAGTTGCCCGCCATGCTTCGGTTCATGCCTGTGGAGTTGTAATCACTGCTGACCCGGTGGTAGAATATTCTCCAATGCAATATATGAAAGGAAAGGGAAAAAACGAAAACGCCATTGTTACTCAGTATGCCGCTTCTTCTAAGGCCTCCTATGTAGAAAAAATTGGTTTATTAAAAATGGACTTTTTGGGATTGAAAAATTTAACCATCATTGAAAATGCTATTTCTATTATTAAAGCTACCACTGGTGATATAATTGAGGTAAATAAAATACCACTGGATGATGAACAAACCTATCAACTTTTTCAACATGGTGATACCACTGGAATTTTTCAATTGGAATCTGCTGGAATGAAAAGATATCTAAAACAGTTGAAACCAACAACCTTTGAGGACATCATTGCTATGGTTGCCTTGTATCGTCCCGGACCAATGGAATGGATTCCAGATTTTATCGCTGGTAAACATGGCAAAAAGCAAATTACCTATCTTCATCCTAATTTAAAACCAATCCTGGAGAAAACTTATGGAGTAGCCGTTTACCAAGAGCAAGTTATGCAAATGGCCCAGGCCATTGCCGGTTTTAGTGGTGGAGAAGCTGATGTCCTAAGAAAGGCGATGGGTAAAAAAATTCCGGAAATGATTGCCAAGGAGAAAATTAAATTTATTGACGGGGCGGAAAAACAAGGAATTGACAGATCCTTGTCCGAAAAAATATTTTCATTTATTGAGCCGTTCGCCGGTTACGGTTTCAACAGAAGTCACGCAGCGTGTTATGCTTTGATTGGTTATCAGACGGCTTACCTTAAAGCTCACTACCCTGTTCAGTTCATGGCTGCTTTATTAAACGCCGACAAGGGGGATACAGATCGAGTAGCCATTGAAATAGAAGAAGCTCGGGCCATGGGAATTAAGGTTCTACCGCCTGATGTCAATGAAAGTTTTAATGCCTTTGCCGTTGTTAAAAATCCAGTTACCAAAAGAAAAATTCTTAAAATGGAAGATGGAAAAGTTTTAACCCCGGAAGAAATTAAAAAACGAAAAGAAGAATTAGCAAAAAAATCTGAAAAAGATAAACCTAAACCAAAATTTAATACTATTCGTTTTGGGTTGGAAGCTATCAAAGGTGTTGGTACAAATATAGTTGAAAAAATCATTGCTGAACGAAAAATGGATGGCCAGTTTAAAGATATCATCAATTTTGTTGAAAGAGTTCAAGATAAAGACATGAATAAACGGTCATTAGACGCTTTGTCAAAGTCTGGTGCATTTGATAATATTACCGATGGTCACAGAAATAAAGTACTATCAAATATCCAAATACTACTGGATTATGCTAAGGCTCATCAAAAAAATACGGCTAGTGGGCAATCTTCTCTATTCTCTACCGGTGACAATAGTACCGAAAGTATAGAAGCGCCAAAGCTTGTTTTACAACAAGCAGAGATTGTTTCCAAAAAACAACGCTTGTCTTGGGAAAAAGAATTATTAGGCTTATATATTTCTGACCATCCTCTTCGAAATTTTCAAGATTTTTTTCAAAAAAATGCTGTGCCAATCAACAGCCTTTCTCGCCAACATTTAGACCAGAGAATTACCGTTGGGGGAATTATTACCAAAATTCATAAAATTTATACTCGTCGGAATCAACTGATGTACTTTGCAACCATTGAAGATAGTTTGGGAAAAATGGAAGTTTTGGTTTTTCCTAAGGTTTTGGAAAGAGATTTTGATTTATGGAAAGAGGAGAATATTGTTTTGCTAAAGGGACGTTACTCTGAAAAAGATGGGGAATCAAAATTGCTCTGTGAGAGTGGTGTGATAATCAATGAAAAAGAATTGAAAAAATATGAAAATACTAAAACAGCCCCCCTTGGTCAAGCTAATAATCGGCAGTCTTTAAATAATAGTTCTAACGCTATTCCTGAAAATAAAAATATTACCATTGAAATTAATTCTGACACTCTGGCTGAAATCACCGAAATTATTTCTCAGGCTGAAAAAGGTAACAGTAAAGTTTATCTTGCTGTGGCCAATTCTAGGAATAAATTGGAAACTAATTATCAGGTAAAATGCACTGAAGAATTTTTAAACAAAATTAAAAGTGTTGTGGGAAGTGATAAAGTTAAAATAGTCTAGACAAATTACTAGTTTGTTGTATACTAGAGATGTTCAAGTATTGAAACGACCTAACCAATCGTGGAGCTTGCGAAATAGTTTTAGAGAAAAGAAACTGTTGAAATTATCGTGATAATTTCAAAGAGAGCCCAATATTTTTGGGAAACTAAGTGGAACCGCCCTACATAATGTGGGCCTTAGTAAATTTAATAAATTTTTTGTTATTAAATCTATTTCGCTAGTTTCTAAAAAATATTGGGTTTTTAATATTTTATAAGATACTTAAGATTCTTAAGCGTCTTGTCTAAAAATTAATCATATATTATGTCTAAAAAAGAAAAACAAGCAGAAAAAATGAATATCAAGCGTCATTCCATGGCACATATCTTAGCTACGGCAGTTTTGGAAATGTTCCCAGAAGCTAAACTGGGAATTGGACCAGCCATAGAAAATGGATTTTACTATGATTTTGATTTACCTCGCACTCTAATTCCAGAAGATTTGGAAATTTTGGAGGAAAAGATGAAGAAAATCATTAAGGAAAATTATAAGTTTGAAATGAAAGAAATGTCTATTAAGGATGTTCTGGAACATTTTCAAAAAGTTGACCAACCCTTGAAAGTGGAATTGATTAAAGATTTGGCGGAAAAAGGAGAAAAGATGGTTAGTGTCTACAAATCGGGACCGTTGGTTGACCTTTGCAAGGGGCCTCATTTAGAATCAACGGGAGAGATTGATCCGAGCGCTTTTAAGTTAACCAAAATTTCCGGGGCTTACTGGAAGGCGGACGAAAATAACCAACAATTACAAAGAATTTATGGGGTAGTTTTTAACAACAAAAAAGAGTTGAAACAATATCTATTCCAACAGGAAGAAGCTAAAAAACGAGACCATCGTAAATTAGGCAAAGAATTAGATTTATTTACCATTGACCAAAATGTTGGTGCTGGCCTTCCTCTTTGGAAACCAAAAGGAGCTGCTATTTTAAACACTCTGAAACGATGGTTTGAAGACGAACAGCTAAAAAGAAATTATGTTCCCGTTATCACTCCGCATATTGGTAAAAAAACTCTCTGGGAGACTTCTGGTCATTGGGGCTTTTATAACGACTCTATGTTCCCACCGATGGAACTGGGACAAACTTTGGAAGATTGGCAAGACAAAAGACAAACCAAAGAAAGTGAAATATATTTATTAAAGCCGATGAATTGTCCCTTCCATGTTTCTATTTACAAAGATGATAAACATTCTTATCGTGAATTGCCCTTGAAATATTATGAGTTTGGCACGGTTTACCGCTATGAGAAAAAAGGCGAACTGGGGGGACTAACTCGAGTACGTGGTTTTACTCAGGATGATGCTCATATCATTTGCACCAAAGAACAATTGGCGGAAGAAATGAAACAAATAATTGATTTCGTTCAATTTGTATTGGGAGAAACTTTCGGATTTGAGATGAAAATTTATGCTTCCTTTCGAGATAAAAAAAGTGATAAATATTTAGGAGAAGATGCAAAATGGGAAGTAGCCGAAAAGACAATTCGAGAGGTTTTGGAAAAACAAAATCTTGATTACACTGAAGAAATCGGTGAAGCGGCTTTCTATGGTCCTAAGATTGACTTTAAAGTAAAAGACGCTATTGGTCGTTATTGGCAACTTTCCACCATTCAGTTTGACTTTAATTTACCGGAAAGATTTCAAATGACTTACACTAACGACAAAGGGACAGAACAACAGCCATTTATTATTCACCGCGCCCTACTCGGCTCTCTGGAAAGATTTATGGGTGTTTTAATTGAGCATTATGCTGGAGCGTTTCCTTTTTGGTTAGCACCGGTGCAGGTGGCCCTTTTGCCGGTTTCGGAAAAATTTTCTGACTACACTGAAAAAGTTAATGCAGTTTTACGTCAAGAAAGTCTACGAACGGAAATTCACAATCAAGACGAAGGTCTGGGCAAAAGAATTGCCCTGGCTTCCAAACAAAAAATTCCCTATCTATTTATTCTTGGTGAAAAAGAAGTCTCCGACAAAACCATTACAATCCGCCAATTCGGAACCAAGGAACAAAAAACTATGTCGGTAGAGGAGTTTTTGGAAAAAATTAAGAAAGAGAAATAATATCTATTTAACAATAAAAAATAGTCAATTATATTGACTATTTTTTATTATCTATATCATTTGGATTATACTGTAACCATATTTTAGAATCTGTACGAGTCAATTCCTGCCAACCTCTTTTTTTAAAAGCTCTTTCTAATTCTAAATTCCATAATATAGTACTAACAATAGCATTTTGCTCTTTGGCAAATTTTTCCACCTCATCCAATATGGCACTTATCACTCCCCTTCCTTCATTAAAAGAATTTATTGTTTTAAGGGAATAATATTTTTGCCCAGTTTCTTTGTCAATTCCAGTATCTTCTATTTTAATTTCACCAATTGTTTTTTTATCTTTATTAAAAACATTAAAAAAAATATTTTTATTTCGCCTCTCTTTATTTACCTCATATAATCTTGCCTCTTGCATATAGTTAATTTATTATATTATTCAATACTATTTTATCTTAATTTAACATTACTATAAAACATTTCCGTAGTCATTAATTCTAATACTCTTTCTTTTACAACAAAACGTTTAGCCCTACTCCTTGACGATATCACATTGGACAAAATTGTATTTAAAAAGTGTTTTTTAATACTATCAAATCCTAAGCCCGAGTTATAACTCGCCTCATGAACGACTGTGTCCAAATAGCTTTCTGGAAATGTTCCTAT
This sequence comes from Patescibacteria group bacterium, assembly GCA_015493225.1. GTDB lineage: Bacteria > Patescibacteriota > Minisyncoccia > Moranbacterales > DUUL01 > S145-42. Next base: position 34,691 of record WGDO01000043.1, on the reverse strand, counting down.
CCCCCTAGTTGTAGCAGCTAATTTTTTCTTGGCTTCGTAAACATAATGATTTGAAAAATGATCTTCATTACTATTGTTGGATAAAACAAATTGCACCTCAAAATTACGCCTAATAGACATTGCTCCCTGTACTCCTCCACGAGGGATCTCCAATTCTCCTTCGCATATTTTAATAGCCCTAAATAGACTATCAGAGTGAGGGTTATTATCTTCTGTTATAGTAATTAAATTTTTAGTATCTGCTTTTTCTAAGACATATGTTAAATTTTCTACAAAATCCTTAATCTGTCGTTCAAGTTTAATCATCATCTCTGGGTTAAACAATCGTGTATTTTCAATCTCTACTTTTTGAATATTAAATTGCAAAAATAATTCTCTTAATGTCATCCCCATTAATGATTTAATAGACTCTCTATCATCAGCTTCTATTTTTAATCCAATTCCATCTTTAATAGCTTCTTGGACATTACTGTCTGGTTTTATTAAAAATTTTGTCACAAAACTATTTCGAGATTTTCCCCTATAATAGGTTTCTGCGGTAACTGGATTTTTACCAGGTAAAATCAAATCATCAATTTGTACTCCTACAATTTTATCATAATCCCTAGGAAGTCTACTAATTACATTTAAAGGCCTCACATCTCCATGCCCATTAAACATTTCGTTATAAAAATATTCTGTCTCCTTTATTAAATATTGTAATTCTTTTTTGTCAAACATAAAATTACCAACCATGGTTTTTATCAAATCACAATAAGCTGGACCAAAGCCTTGATTTTCTCGTGGTTTCAAGGTACTTGTCTTTCTAAATATCTTTAAAACATCTTGTGTGCTTTTTATTTGCAAATTCATAATTTCTCTTGGCAGCTTCCGTAAAAGATACTTCATAATATACTCTTTGGAATCATGCAACGCTCTATCAATATTTTCTATGTTACTACCAACATTCTCTATGTTCAAATAGCCAGCAATTGCCTCTTCAATTTCTTCATTAGTTAAGTCTCTAGTCGTAGAAAAAAAATCCAACGGGGTGATATTAACCCCATTCATATTTAAACCACCCAGTTTCATGGCTTGCATAAATTTCCTCTTGTCAATTTCTTGACGATATAAATCTATTAAAACACTCCCCCATTTTTTATAGGATAATGATTGAGGTATTTTCTGTTTTACTTTTTCCATAACTATACACTATTATTTGACTTTTGTCTTATTATACCATATTCTTATATTATAATACAATTAAATGCACCCTGCAATGAAATACATCATCAAAACCTTTGGTTGTCAAATGAATTTTTCGGATAGTGAGCGGATTATGACTTTTATGAGGGAGAATGGCTTTACTCCTCTGGATGACACCAATAATTCAAAACTAAAAACGAAAGAAGTTATTAAAGCTGATTTGATAATTTTTAATACCTGCGGTATTCGGGCCAGTTCCGAACATCGCGTTTTTGGGCAAATTAATAATATCCTCAAACTAGCGAAGAAAAAAGAAAAGTCCTCAGGGACTCAGTCTCTACCTAAAATTATTGTTACTGGTTGCTCTGCTCATCGCGATGACTTTCAAAAAACACTGCAAGGAAAGGTTGATTTATTTACTTCTATTAAAGACTTTCCGCGGGCTCTGCAAAAATTAAATCTTTTACAAGAAGAAGAACAGGAATATAAAGATTATTTATCAATTCAACCTCAGTACAAAGATTCTGAGACGGCTATGGTGCCGATTATGACCGGTTGTAATAATTTTTGTTCTTATTGCGTCGTACCCTATGCTCGTGGCCGAGAATGGTCTAGACCCTTGAAGGAGATTGTCAAAGAAATTGAAATTTTAAGTGATAAAAATTACAAAGAGGTAACTTTGCTGGGGCAGAATGTGAACTCCTACAACACCCCCTATGTAAAGGTGGTCAGAGTTCGAGGAACGAGAACTTTGGGGGGTTTTTCAGAACAAATAAATTTTGCCACCCTTTTGGATATTTTAGCGAAGCAATTTCCGGAGATTATTTTTAAATTTTTGACTTCACATCCTAAGGATTGCTCAATGGAATTAATTAAGGTGATTAAAAATAATAAAAATATTCCGAATGAATTACATCTGCCAATTCAAGCCGGAAGTGATAAGGTATTAAAAGATATGAATCGTCCCTATACTCAAAAATATTATCTAGATTTGATTTCTAAAGTTAGAAAAGAAATTCCCAACATCAAAATTACCACTGATATTATCATTGGTTTCCCCACGGAAACTGATGACGACTTTGAAAAAACTATTAAAGTTTTTAAAAAAGTAAAATATGCCGGTGCCTTTCTAAATAAATATTCCCCTCGCCCTGGTACCGCTTCCTACAAACTGGGCGACCCTATTCCTTGGAAAGTTAAAAAAGAAAGGGAAAAAATGTTATTAGAATTATTAGAAGAAAATTAAATTTCTTAAGATTTTTAAGAAACTTAAGTGTCTTAAGAATCTTAATTTTAAAAAGCGGGCCGAAGGCCCGCTTTTTATTCATCTTTTTAAGATTCACAATTTACACCAATAACTTACTCGCTATTTCGCGAACAGTATTGCCATCGGCTTCGTTCCCTAATTCACTCATTACTGCTCCCATAATTTTACCTAGATCTGATGGTGAATTGGCGCCAACTTTTTCAATCACCTCTTTTATTTTAATTTCAATATCTTCATTACTCATTTGTTCTGGTAAATATTTTTCCAAAACTTTCAATTCTGCTTTTTCATTTTCCGCCATTTCTATATTTTCACCCTTCTCAAATTGCTCTATGGCATCTTTGCGTTTTTTAACAGCACTCTTAATAACTTTAATTACATCATCATCTTTTAAGCCATCTTCTCTAGCGCCTAAATCAATTTCAGCGTTAGCAATTTCAGACTTAATCATGGACAAGGTATTTTTAGTAACCATATCTTTTGCCTTGAAGGCTGTCATAAAATCTTTCAGAATTGTTTCTTTTAATGTCATATTTTTAATTTTAATTTATAATTTTTTGATTTATCTTTTGTAACATACCTTATTTAATAGGTAGTTTGATTAAATCAAACTACCTGAAAATAAACTACTTACTAGCTACATTTTTCTTGATATCTTTAAGTTTTTCATCGGTGAAAATTCCCATTCGTTTTAGTTTATTGGCTTCTTTACCAACTTTTACTCTATAGATAGCATCTTTTTTAACTCTATTTTTATTCTTTTTTTTATTAAAAAAGCGCTGTCCTCGTACTTTTGGTAAAATTTTGCTTTGTTGCATAGAACGAGTGAATCGTCTAATTAAACTTTCTGATGTTTCATTTTCTTTTTTATCTACTTCTACCATAATATAACTCCTTTCTATTATTAATTTATTTAGCTTTACAAAATTTATTAGTAACTTTTATAAATAAATTTTACTCTTATTATAATATCTTGTTTTTTCTATTTTGTCAATGAATTTTTAATCTTTTGAGCAATATTTGTCATTTCCTCCTCATTAATATTTTTGATATTCTCCAAATCAATTACTCCTCCATGTCCATCATCATCATAACGCGGTACTAACCAAACATGAGCATGAGAAACCTCCTCGCCAAAAACTAAGGATACAACATGATCTGTTTCTAAGGCTTTTTTCACAGCCCTAGCTATCTTAGCAACGATTTCATAATACTTACCAATATTCTTGACATCCCAGACCCAACGATAATGTTTTTTAGGAACAACTAACGTATGGCCAGGATTTAACGGCCTAACATCCAAAAAAGCTAAAAAATCATCATCCTCATAAACAATATAGGCTGGAATTTCTTTGTTAATAATTTTACAAAATACACAATCCATAAAATTGTAACTTATTTTTTTCTACTAACTTTTTTCTTAATTGATTTTTTCGTTTTTTTATGAATATTCTTTTTTGCTTTTAGTTGAATTTTTTTTCTGGTATTCTTTGTCTTTCTCTTTTTTTTCTGGGCAGCCTTTTGTTTGATAATTTTTTTAATCATTTCGGCATTTTTATGTAACCTTTTTTTTACTTCTTTGATAATTTTATCGAGGGGAATTGTTTCCTGTCCACCACTATTCATATCTTTCAAAATAGCTGTGCCATCCAAAGCTTCTCTTTGTCCAATTATTAAGACTATTTCTGCTTTAATTTTGTTGGCTTGACTAAGCTGGGAACGTAGATTCCCTCTTCCAAAGCTTTCGGCCACCATAATCCCTGTTCTCTCCAATTCCTCAAAAATTCTTAAACTTTTCTTTTTAGCAACATCTCCCAATTGCGCTAAATAAACTTTTGGTGTTGGTGGTTGATAGGTGTCTGTTTTTTGACTTTTCATAGCATTAACTAACCGATCCATACCACAGGCAAAACCAACTGCTGGCGTATCTGGGCCACCCAATTTCCTGACTAAGTAGTCATAGCGTCCTCCGCCACCCAGTGCAGATTGATTTCCTAGGTCATCTTCCATGAAGAATTCGAAAACTGTTTTGGTGTAATAGTCTAACCCTCTAACTAATTGGGGTCGTAACAAATAGGGAATTTGAATTTCATCTAAGTATTCTAACAGTGATGTAAAATGTGTTTTACAGTCAGAACAAAGGTGATCAACGGTTTGAGGAGCCTGACTAACAACCTGAGTACACTTTTCTTCCTTACAATCTAACACTCTCAAAGGATTAGTCTTGAGTCTTCTCTTACAGTCCATACACAGCGAACTTTTTCTATTATTTAAATAACTAATTAATAGCTTATTATAACTTGGGCGACATTCATCACAGCCAATACTATTTAAATGCAATGTGACATTATGAATTTTCAAAGCTTTAAAGATTCGCATAGCCATTTGAATCATTTGAGCGTCAAGAACAGCATCTTGTTCTCCGAGAGCCTCAAACCCAAATTGAAAAAATTCTCGATAGCGTCCTTCCTGAGGACGGTCATAGCGATACATTGGGCCACTATATGATAATTTAACTGGCTTTGGTGCAATCCTCATTCCATGTTGCAAATAAGCCCTAACGACTGAAGGTGTTCCCTCTGGTCGTAGACAAACTTTTTCTCCACCTTTCGTTTTAAACTCATATATTTCTTTAGAAACAATATCTGTTTCTTCACCAGTGCCACGCTTAAATAAATCAACATCCTCAATAAGTGGTAAATCAATTCTATTGTAATTATAGTCAACAGCTATTTTTTCAATGACTTTACGTAATTTTTGCCAATAGGGTTGCTCGTTTGGTAAAATATCTCGCATCCCTCTTACGGTTTGAAATCTCTTTTTCTTTTGACGTTTTAAATTCTTTTTTTTATTCTCTTGTTTTTTTCTGGGCATAATATTGCATTAAAAAAATTAATTTCCTATCTTAAAATATTTTTAAATCCTGAATTGGCCAAGCTCGCAACAAAACTTTCCCAACGATGAGATTCCTATCTAAAATTCCCCAATATCGGGAATCACTGCTATTATTTCTATTATCCCCCAAAACTACATATTCCCCCTTTTTTAAATTAAAATTTCTAGACCTTCCTGTAAAAATATTGGCAGGTAAATATGTTTTTTCATCCAGCACAAAACCACTTTTATTTTTATTGTTATATATTTTAATTTTTCCATTAGCAATCACAACCCTTTCTCCTGGCAAACCAATAACTCTTTTAATAAAAAATTGACTTTGATTATTTGGGTTTCTAAAAACAATAACATCACCTCTTTTTACTTCTTCAAAAGGCTTAACTGTTAGAATATTTTTATTACCTGCTGCAATGGCAGTTGTTTTGTAACCAAATTCTTTAACAATCAGATAATCGCCGTCATGAAAATTTGGTTGCATTGATGCTCCATGCACAAAAAATGGCTGAATAATAAACATTTTAATCGGAGTCACAATTAATAACGCCAAAAAAATTGTTTTAATTAGTTCAATAAAAAATCCCTTTTCCTGCTTTTCATCTTCTATTTTAATGTCTTTATTTTTTTTAGTTGTCATATCTTATTATAATTTAATTTTTTCTCTTTCATGCTTTATTATACGCCAAAAATAGCACTTTGTCAATGCAATCAAAAAAACCGTCAAACGACGGTTTTTTGAAAAATATTATCCATATTTTAAGGAAATTTTTAGAAAATCTATTTGATAATCTTTGTTACAACTCCAGCTCCAACAGTTTTGCCACCTTCACGAATAGCAAACCTCATTCCATCCTCCATGGCCACTGGTTGCACTAATTTAACACCAAGATTTACAGTATCACCAGGCATAACCATCTCAGTTCCTTCTGGCAAAGTTACATCACCAGTTACATCAGTTGTTCTAATGTAAAACTGTGGTTTGTATCCTTTGAAGAAGGGAGTATGTCGTCCACCTTCATCTTTAGTTAAAATATATACTTCTGTATCAAACTCAGTGTGAGGAGTAATTGAACCTGGCTTAGCCAAAACTTGCCCTCTTTCTACGTCTTCTTTTTTTAAACCACGAAGTAAAATTCCAGCATTATCACCAGCTTCTCCATGATCTAATTCTTTATTAAACATTTCAATTCCAGTAACAACTGTTTTTTGTAAGTCTCGCAAACCAACAACTTCTACTTCATCATTTATATTAATTGTTCCTCTTTCGATTCTACCAGTTACTACGGTTCCACGACCTTCAATTGAGAAAATATCTTCGATTGGTAGTAAGAAAGGTTTATCTACATCTCGTTTTGGTGTTGGAATTTTTTCATCCAAAGCATCAATAAGCTCTAAAATTGGTTTAGCATCCTCATCATCAGCACTCTTTGTTTCCAGTGCCTTAATGGCTGAACCTTTGATAATGGCAGCGTTTTCACCATCAAATTCATACTTTGTTAACAATTCTCTAATTTCTTCTTCAACTAACTCAATAAGATCAGGATCGTCAACTTGATCAGTTTTATTAATAAATACTACAATCTCTGGAACACCAACTTGTTTAGCAAGTAAGATATGCTCCCTGGTTTGAGGCATAGGACCATCTGTTGCAGATACTACTAAGATAGCACCATCCATTTGAGCAGCACCGGTGATCATATTTTTAATATAATCAGCATGTCCTGGACAATCTACATGTGCATAATGTCTCTTTTTAGAATTATATTCACAGTGAGCAGTGGCAATGGTAATTCCACGTTCTTTTTCTTCTGGGGCTTTGTCAATTTCATCAACAGCTTTTTCGTCTGCTTGTCCTTTCATACTTAATACATGAAGAATAGCGGCCGTCAAAGTTGTTTTACCATGATCAACATGACCAATTGTACCTACATTTACATGTGGTAAACTTCTATCAAATGCTTCTGCCATTTATTTGTTCTTTACACACCAATGGATTTAACCCACCACTGGATATGTTTTTTTAATTAACTTATTAAATTAAATAGTACTAAATGTACTGAATTTATTATAAACTGTTTTGAGAAATTGTCAAATTTCTATTTCCTATCACCAGATTTAATTTCTTCGGCAATATTATTTGGAACTTCGGCATAATGATCAAATTCCATAGCATAATTAGCTCGTCCCTGACTCATTGACCTTAACTGAGTAGCATAACCAAATAAAGACGATAATGGAACTTGAGCCTGAATAACTTTAAGAATCGCGTTTCCTGAACCTTTATCAATCATCTCATCAATTTGTCCACGTTTAGCATTAAGATCTCCAACAACATCTCCCATAAATTGTTCTGGGGTAGTTACTTCTACTTTCATGATTGGCTCTAAAATAACTGGATTGGCTTTTTGTAAAGCCGCTTTAAGTGCCATGGATCCGGCAACTTTAAAGGCTGCTTCAGAAGAATCAACATCATGATAAGAACCATCATAAAGAGTTACAGCTACATCAACTATTGGATATCCAGCTAAAACACCGTTATTCATTGCTCCTGCCACACCTTTTTCTACGGCTGGAATGTATTCCTGGGGAATAACGCCACCTTTAATTTCATTTTTAAATTCAAAGCCTTTTCCTTCTTCTCCTGGTTCAACTCGTAACCAACAATGTCCATATTGTCCTCGACCACCGGATTGCTTAATAAATTTACCTTCTGCTTCAGCTTGTTGCTTAATTGTCTCTCGATAAGCTACCTGCGGTTTACCAATATTAGCCTCCACTTTAAATTCTCTTTTCATTCGATCAATAATAATATCTAAATGTAATTCACCCATCCCAGAAATAATATTTTGACCAGTATCTTCATCTGTTCTAACTTGGAAAGTTGGGTCTTCTTCTGCTAATTTACTGAGAGCAATAGCCATTTTTTCTTGGTCGGCTTTTGTCTTTGGTTCAATGGCTACAGAAATAACTGGCTCTGGGAATTCAATATTTTCCAAAATAACTGGCTCATCTTCACTACACAAAGTGTCTCCTGTACCAGTATATTTCATGCCAACTAAAGCACCAATATCACCAGCATACATTTCATCAACTTCTTCCCGGTCATTGGACATCATTCTTAAAATACGCCCAACTCGTTCCTTTTTGCCCTTTGATGAATTATAAACATAAGAACCAGCCTTTAGAGTTCCAGCATAAATTCTAAAAAATGATAGTTGTCCAACAAAAGGATCAGTTGCGATTTTAAAAGCCAACGCAGTTAGTTTTTCGTCATCTTTAGCTTCTCGTTTTACTTTCTTCTCTGGGTCGCTTAATAATTCACCTTCCATTGGAGGAATATCAATTGGAGAAGGTAAATATTTAATGACGGCATCTAAAACTTTTTGAACGCCAACATTCTTAAAAGCGGAACCAACCATTATTGGATAGATTTCTCCAGCAATGGTACCTTTTCTTATAACTTTATGTAATTCTTCTTCGGTGGGAGCATTTCCTTCTAAATATTTTTCCATCAACTCATCATCTAACTCAGAAACTTTTTCAACCATTTTTTCTCGCCATTCTTCGGCAATCGTCTTTAAGTCTTCTGGGATATCTTTCTCTTCAATATCTATACCATTCTCCCCCTTAAAATAGCAAGCTTTCATTTTAATTAAGTCTATAATTCCCACTGCTTCAGGGCTATCACTTTGTTTTTTATAGGTGTCACCTTCGCCAATGGGATATTGAATAGCTACAGCATTGGGAGATAGTCTGTCATGAATAGATGTCAGGGCGTCTTTAAAATTTGCCCCCTCCTTATCAATTTTATTTATAAAACAAACTCGAGGAACATTATATTTATCGGCCTGTCGCCAAACCGTTTCAGATTGAGGTTCAACTCCTTCTTTCCCGTCAAAAACAACTACTCCTCCGTCAAGAACACGTAGAGAACGCTCTACTTCAACGGTAAAGTCAACGTGCCCTGGAGTATCGATAATATTTACTTGGTGATCCTGCCAATAACAAGTAGTTGCAGCGGAAGTAATGGTAATTCCTCTTTCTTGCTCCTGTTCCATCCAATCCATGGTAGCTTCACCTTCATGAACTTCTCCAATTTTGTGAGAAATTCCAGTGTAAAATAAAACACGCTCAGTAGTTGTTGTTTTACCAGCATCAACATGGGCAATAATTCCGATGTTTCGATATTTTTCAATGGGGTATTGTCTTGACATAGTTTTTAATTTTGAATTTTGAATTTCGAATTTTGATTGAAATTTTAATTCTTTAATTGTTTAATTTTATTCTAATTCTAATTTTTAATTTCTAAAAGTCTTAAGAATCTTAAGAATCTCAATGTGCATTGTATCTTATGCAAAATGAGCAAAGGCTTTGTTGGCCTCGGCCATTCGATGAGTGTCTTCTCGTTTTTTCATGGCTGCACCAGTTTTGTTGGTAGCTTCTAGCAATTCATCTGCCAACCTACCAGCCATTCGCTGTCCTTTTCGAGCTTTTGAAGCGGCTAAAATCCATCGCATTGCTAAAGTTATACGCCGGTCTCCTGATACTGGAATAGGCACTTGATAATTTGCTCCACCAATTCTTCGTCCTTTTAACTCCATCAGAGGAGAAACATTCTTAATGGCCTGCTCAAATATATTCAATCCACCTTTTTTTGTTTTCTCATGAATAATATTGAAGGCGTCATAAACTATTGTTTCAGCTACGGTTCTTTTACCATCTTGCATTAGTTGTCCGACAAATCGTCCTACCAACATTGAATTATATTTTGGATCAGTTTTCCAAAAATTTCGATATGTTTTATTCTTTCTTGACATTTAATTTAAATTTAAGAATTTAAGAATTTTTTAACTCCCATTTAGGGACATAAGAATTATAATAATCTAAAAAGTATTTATTATTTTTTCTCTTTTTTTGCACCATACTTAGATCGACTTTTTTTTCTGTCAGCAACTCCAGCTGTATCTAGAATTCCTCGAACAACATGATATCGTACACCTGGTAGATCTGGCACTCTTCCCCCTCGAAGCATTACAATGGAATGCTCTTGTAAATTGTGCCCAATACCAGGAATGTAGGCTGTCACTTCCATTCCATTGGTCAACTTTACTCTGGCAATTTTTCGTAAAGCGGAGTTTGGCTTTTTTGGAGTGGTAGTGGCCACCTTGACGCAAACTCCCCTTTTAAATGGAGAATTATTATCTACGGGTTTATTCTTTAAAGAATTAAAAGAATAAGTTAAAGCTGGTGACTTTGGCTTTTTCTTAGTTATCTTTCTTGGCTTTCTTTTTAATTGATTTATAGTTGGCATATTTAATTAATTTTAAGTTTTAAATTTCAAACTAGATCTAATTGACTTAACTTTAAAATTTCAAAACGAAACTGGTTAAATTCTTATAAAATTGGGGTTAATTGATATTTATTGTAAATTACATAATACTAACTTTTAAGTAAATAAAAAACACTGAGCTCAGCCACTAGCCCTTTATATGTTTTTTGTGTCTTTACGTATAATATATCTAAATAAATAAACTGTCAAGCTTTTTATCTTCCTAATTTTTTTCGAATAAAGGCTGGGACTTCTGTGTCATCCATATCAGTAGAACCTTTCTCTTCTATTTTTAAATCATCTGTAAAATCTTTTTTTATCACTTTTTTTGGTTTACTAAATTCAAAATTAGATTTTTTCTTATTAAATAATTTAAATCCACCTTCTACTCGATCAGATTCCTTGATTTCTTCATTTATACTTAACTTATCGACCTTATTATTTTCATCATTAAATGATATTGATTCTGATTTCTCTTTAGTTTTGCTATCTTCATTTTCTATTGTATCAGTATCTAATTCTATAGTTTGACGTGGCGGAATATTATTTCCAGAATTATTATTTTGTTCAAAATCAAAGCCTGTCGCTATAACTGTTATTCTTATCTCTCCTTCGTCAACACTTTCATCAACAGATGCGCCAAAAATAATTCTAGCATTAGGATCAACACTTTCAGTAATTGCACTGGCGGCATCATTTATTTCTGCCATGGTAAGGTCTTCAGCATTGCCACTAATATTAAATAAAACTCCCTTAGCTCCATCAATGGAAACATTAAGAAGTGGTGAGTTAATTGCTGATTTAGCAGCTTGAGTAGCCCGATCTTCTCCGCTAGCAATACCAACACCCATTAAAGCATTTCCACTTTCAGACATAATGGCATTGATATCAGCAAAATCAACATTAACAATTCCTGGTTTAGTAATTAAATCTGAAATTCCCTGGACTCCCTGTCTAAGAACATCATCCACAATTCGAAAAGACTGTATCAAGGAAGTATTTTTATCTATAATATGTAGAAGTTTATCGTTTTGAATTGTTATCAGAGTATCAACCCTCTCTTTCAAATTTTCAATAGATTCATCAGCAATAACCGAACGTTGTCTTCCTTCGAAGGTAAATGGTTTAGTTACAACACCAATCGTTAATGCTCCAGCTTCTTTGGCTGCTTCAGCAATAACTGGTCCAGCGCCAGACCCAGTTCCCCCCCCAGCTCCATATACAACAAAAACCATATCTGTCCCTTTTAGGGCTTCATGTATTTCATCTCTATTTTCTTCAGCCGCTTGTCGACCCAGTTCAGGATTCATTCCGGCTCCCAATCCTCTGGTTAGATTTTTTCCAATATGAATTTTTTCTTCAGCTTTACAGTGGTGCAAATCTTGTGCATCGGTATTGACCACCATAAAATCAACGCCAGTAAGCTGACTCTCTACCATTCTACTAATAGCATTACTTCCTCCTCCTCCGACACCGACCACTTTAATTCTAGCAAAAGTTTCTACGTCTGGTTTAATTTCAACCATAATTTTATTTTATTATCTTAAACTGGGTCTTAGATTACCACAGTTTATTATTCTAACAAATTATAAAAAAATAGTCAAGAGTTGTTTTATAAAATTACTTTCCCTTATGGTAAAAATCTTTTGAACCACCCCTTGACCATTTCTGTCCCTTTTTTTGTTAAGTCACCAGAAATATGAAATTTTAAATTTTTCTTTTCTTCCATCTCTGAATTATCTTGATTATCTAAAACCCACAATAGCATTCCTATGGAAACATTAAATGACGGACCATCAACTTTATCAACCAGCCCACTCATTTCGGCCGGAAATCCTATCTGGGCTGGGAGTCTTAAAATATCCTTGGTTAGATCAACCGCACCATGAACATAAGCTCCACCTCCACTCAAAATAGCTCCAGCTGGTAGCAGGGCGCTTCTCTCAATTCTTTTTAGCTCTTTCTCTACAAAATTAAATACTTCCTCCATTCGTGCTTCGATAATTTCTGCCACATAACGACGTGACACTACGCCCTCTTCACTTTCGTCTAATTCTGCTAAATTTATTTTATCATTTTTGTTTATCTCCCTTGGTAAAGCTGAACCATATTTTAGTTTGACTTTCTCGGCTACGTCCACTGAAGTTCTTAGTCCGATGGCAATATCGTTAGTAACATAACTCATGCCGATAGGAATAACCTTCATGTCAATAATTTCTTGCTCTTCATAGACTATTAAAGATGTAGTTCCCGCTCCTAATTCTATCAAAACACTACCTAGCTCACGTTGTCTCTTGTTTAAAGCTGACTGAGCAGCTGCGATTGGTATAGCAATTATACCATCAATATCTATCTCATTGTTTTCAAGACATCTAGTTAGGTGTTTAATATTAGCTGATAATCCTAAAACAGCTACCCCTGTCATTTCCAACCTTACTCCATTCATACCAATGGGGTCTTTAACACTTTCCTGATCGTCAAGCTTAAATTTCTGAGGGATAATATGAATAATTTCTTTATTTAAAGGGATATTTATTGCCTGAGCAGCTTCGATTGCTCTTTCTGCATCTGATGGAGAAACTTCTCCATCCGCTCTTCCCACAGCTACTACTCCAGTAATTTCCTGAAATTCTAGATCTTCCCCACCGACAGAAATAAAGGCACTATCCACTTGCACACCAGAATGTAATTCAGCCATCTCTACAGATTTACCAATAGCACTGACCGTTTCCTCTATTTCTACTACCACTCCTCGACGCATTCCTGTATTAGGGACAACCCCTACACCGACAATGCGTGGTTTTTGCTCCTCTACTATTTGAGCAATAATAGTTCTAACCGCAGAAGAACCAACATCTATTGTAACAATGTAACTCTCTTTATTATTCATCTTTTATTTTATACCATTTCCAACTAACTACTGCACACCAAGTCTTGAAAATTTTGATTTATACTTGTCTCGAAAAACTCAATGATACTACCGCATCACTTCGTCTTTCTCAACGTCGTCTAAATCAAAATTTTCTACGACTTATGATCAATAGTTAATTGGAACTGGTATTATTTTTAAATCAAAATCTCTATTTTAGAAATAATCCTATGTTTCAAATGAACAATACTATAATACCATTTTTAGAAAAAATAGGCAACTCTCATGCCCCCTATACAAAAGGGGTTACTCCGTCTTTTCGTGAAAGGAAGGATTGGGAGTCTTCAGTATAGTCTTCTAATTTAAAATTTTCAATCTCATCCCTAAACGGGAGATAAAAATTCTCAATGTTTAAATTTTTAAAACAGGTAATAAATAATCAGCTGTTTTAAAATTAAGATTTTTTAAATTGAATTTAAATTTTAAATTAAACATTTTAAATTTACTTTCGACTTTACAAACCTTATAAACTTTACAGACTTTATTAATAGTGTTTCAACTTATCACTAGCTTCCTGCTTTCTAATTTTCTCCAATGCTTTTGCCTCAATTTGTCTAATTCTTTCCCTGGTAACACCAAATTCACGCCCTACCTCTTCCAAGGTATGAGTAACTCCATCGTCCAGCCCAAAACGAATTTTCAAAATCTTTTGCTCCCGGGGGGTTAAACCTTCCAGGGCCTCTTTAATATGTTTCTTAAGGAGTGTCCTAGCGGCCTGTTTATTTGGCATTACCATCTTATTATCCTTAATAAAATCAACTAAAGTACTTTCATTATTATCACTACTTCCAACAGATGTTTCCAGGGAAACTGTTTCTTGGGAAATTTTCATAATATGACGAACCTTGTCAACTTCCAAGTCCATCTCTGAAGCAACCTCTTCTGGTAATGGTTCTCGTCCTAATTCTTGTACTAGTCTTCTGGTAGTCTGAATATATTTATTGATAGTTTCTACCATATGAACTGGAATTCTAATGGTTCGTGACTGGTCAGCAATGGCCCTGGTAATGGATTGTCTAATCCACCAGGTAGCATAAGTGGAAAATTTATATCCTCGCCGATAATCAAATTTTTCCACTGCTCTAAATAAACCGATATTTCCTTCTTGAATTAAATCAAGAAAAGACAAGCTATGACTTCGCCCCACATATTTTTTAGCGATGGAAACAACCAATCTTAAATTTGCTTCGGTTAATTCCTTTCGGGCTAATTCATCCCCCTTTTCTATTCTTTTTGCCAAAGCGACCTCTCTTTCTGCTTTTATTAAAGGAGTCTTTCCAATTTCCCATAAATACATCTGAACTGAATCTGATAAATTGCTGTTTTCTGCTTTTAATTGTTCATCAAATCTCCTTTTTTGAATTTCTGGTTTTTCAGTAGCTTCTCTTTCCACTTCTTCTTTAATAACTTCATCGGAAGTTAAAATTTTAATACCCCCCTCCTCAAGTAAATCATACAATTTTTCAACATCTTCAATATTTTCTTCGATGGTACCAAAAGAATGCACTATTTCATCTTCGGTTACAAATCCTCGCTGACGACCTTGTTCAATAAATTTAGTCATCTTACTATTTACATCCTCTTTTTCATTGACTTTGCCACCGGTGGTATTTTTGGAAACTATTTTTTTGACAGTTGTTTTGGTTTTAGGTCTAGTATTTTTCTTAGGAGTTATTTTTTTGACTACTGTTTTTCTTTTTTGGGTAATCCGTTTTTTCTTGGGCGTTACTCGACGTGTTTGTTTAGTTGTCCCTTTTTTTCTAGTAGCCTTAGGACGTCCCAGACGACGAGTAGTTGTTTTTCGAACGGTTTTTTTTCTGGCAACAACCTTAGTCCTTGTCTTTACTTTTCTCTTTGGGGTATTAGTTTTTTTCTTAACAGTGGTTTTTGCTCTTGGTTTTCTTTTGGTTGTTTTTTTTCTGCTTGCCATAAAAATATATTAAAATGTATTATGTTGTTTATTTTTCTCCACAAGCAAGGCTTGTGGAATAATCGCTTCCTCACAAGACTTGTTTGTGGAACTCTTGTGGAACTAATTATCAACCATTCAGTAATTTCTGTAACTCCATCATCAATCTCTCAATTTCCCTTTCATCGCCACTTTCCTCGGCCTGTTTTAAGTCCAATTCTATTTGCTTCAATTTTTCTCGTTGTTTTAGCTTGGTCAATTCTTGTAGATTTAACTTCCATTCTTTAACCGGATCAATTTCAACCTCAGTAATTCCATCACCTTCTTTATATTGATAACTAATTTGTACAATGTAGTTATTAACTTTATCTTTGATTTTTCCTAAATCTTCTTTGTTTTTTAATTTTTGAAAGATATCTTTTTTATCTTTATCAAAAAAAGTTTCTGGTGAAAAACTATCGATAATATTTTTCAGTTCTCTGGGAAATTTAGCCAGTAAACCAAGCAAGCGTCGTTGCAAAACAACACTGCGAGAAACTTTTTTCTCTTCCTTTTGCTTATTATTTTCCGTGACTGTATTTTTATTTTCAGAACTTCGTACCGGCAAAGATGTTTCTCTACTATTTAATTTAACCTTTTCTAGCTCATTTGTCAATAAGTCTTCATCGGTTTGAGTTCGAAGAGATAATTTTTTAAGCCAATAGGATTGCTCAATGGGATCAGCAATATCTTTAATGACTTTTAACAACTCCCTGATAATTATTTTTCTATCTTGAATATCTTCCACATTATATTCTGCGAAAAAAGTTTTAAAATAATATTCCATTATAGGAATAGCTTTTTGAATAAATTTTTTCCAATCATCTGGCTGCTCAGCTACAATGTCTCCAACATCTTTATACTTTTCATCCAGTAAAATTATTTTTACCTGTAAATCGTTTTGTAAACAAATTTGAATACTTTTTCTGGTTGCTTTTTGTCCGGCGCCATCCATATCAAAATTAAGCATAACTTTATTAGTATATCGTTTGAGAATTTTAATTTGCTCATTGGTTAGAGCCGTTCCGGATACGGCCACCACATTTTTAACATTAATACTGTGGGATAAAACTACATCAGCATTTCCTTCAACAATGATGGCGTACCCCCTTTGACGAATGGATTGTCTAGCTTGATAAAGACCATAAAGAACTTTACTCTTGTCATAAACTATGGATTGAGGGCTATTAATATATTTAGCATTTTTTTCATCTCCGCCGGGAGCTATCCTCGCCGAATAACCAATTGTTTTTCCATTGATATCGATGATGGGAAACATAATTCGGTCTCGAAAACGGTCGTAGTAATTTTGGATATCTTGTTGATTGGTATTGTCTTTATGAATTGCCAATCCAGCCTGGACAATGTCTGCCGGAATAAATTTTTTCTTAGTGGCTAGATAGTCCGTGATGGCTCGCCAACTATCGGGAGCATAGCCAATTTTAAAATCACGAATAACCGCCTTGGTGAAACCGCGTTTTTTTAAATATTTTAAAATTTCCGGCGATTTCTTATTTTTAATTAGTTGCTGTTGATAAATTTTAGTAGTCAATTGAAGAATATCTAAAGCTGTTTGTTTTTTGTTTTTTTCTTCTTTGTTTCGAGGAGTATATCTTGGTAATTCCACATTAGCTCGTTCGGCTAGTTTTTCCAATGATTCTCTAAAATCTAGTCCTTCCATTTTTTGAACAAAAGTAAAAATATCCCCTCCCTCCTGACATCCAAAACAATACCAAAAATTTTGCTCTGTGTTTACGGTAAACGACGGAGTTTTCTCGTTGTGAAATGGGCAGAGGGCTTTGTAATTTACACCAGATTTTTCCAGCTTAATATACTCGCCGACAATTTCTGCCACACTTAATCGGTCTTTAATTTGTTCTACTTCGTTCATTGTTTGGGAAGTTAGAAAGTTAGGAAGTTAGGAAATTATGCGGTTCCTATGAATCAATAAATTATTTGTATCTTGTTTTTTTATAAACCTTGCAAATTCTTGACCGACGAATGCTCGGTTTCAACTATCTTCAGTCTAGCACAAAAACCCCTAAAAAGTAAATGTTTTGACAATCATTTTATAAAACTATTCTACACTAAGATTAATTCGTTATATCTTCCCAAAAAAAACGAAGAAGACCGGCGAAGATGTCGATCTTCCCCGGTCTACAAAGTACTCCTTCATTAATCCCCAAAGGAAATTTTTGTTTCCTCTGTGAGGATAATACAGAGATGTTCACAATTCACTTTATGGCAACACCATCCCCCACATTTATTAGAAATAATATTGCCACATTCGTCTTTAACAAAATAGCCCTTTTTATTCCCCTTGTCACAGAGCTGAGGTTTTTCACAAATAAGCAAACCTTTTTCCGGACAATTTAGCCATTACTTTATTTTCGCTCATTGCCTTTACTCCTCCCTCATTATGTTTCTACTATTCTTCCCCCACAAAACCACTCCAACAACAGTAATCAAGCCACTTTCTATGAATATCATCGTTCCCCAATCAATATATTCATACATCTTAAGGATAATAACAAGGATACCAACCAGTAAAATACCGAAGAGGACATCCTGGATAAAAAAATTTCCTTTCATCATGTCAGTCACTGTTTCTCCTCCTGGCAATATTTATATATCTTGACTCTATGGTTATTAAAACCATAGGGGCTAGGCATAACTTTGGTTTTATCTAGACATTCCACGCTTACATACCCCTGGAATTGTAAGGATATTAGAATGCCTTCGATTTCTCTCTTTACCCTGTATGGTAGCTTGGAATTATTACCATGCAGACCAGTCCTAATTAACTCCTGACGAACTGATTCAATGATCCCTTCTTTCGTTATGCCATTATTTTTTTTCAAGACAGTTTTGATTACTTCTTCTAAGTTATATTGACAAAGAATCCAATCAATTATTTTTGGCCATATAATAAGAAAGAAAAATAATATAATTTCTATGCCAAACAAAACCATTGCTACTTTATATACGGAAATCATTTTTTCTCCTTGGTTCTTTTTAATAAATGTACAACTCTCCGATGATTATTATCTTATACTAGAGATAAGTAAAAGTCAACTCATTATTTATTTTTTATTGGAAATATTCAATTGCTTGAAAAAGATTATTTTCTTAAAATCAACAAAATCAAAAAACCGTCGGCGAAAGATTGGTTCATCTTTTTCTACAAAGCCATAATAGCATTGTAGCGCCGGCGGTTTACATAATAACAAATTTGTTTTTCATGATAAAGCCTTTTTTTATAGAGAATTAAATTCTTTGCAGTAATCCTGCACTATCTGCCATCGCTGAGACGGTTTCAACTGAAAATAAATAGGACTGAACATGAGGATGCGAATAGCTTTTCGATAATTCATACCTTCCTCCTCCTGGTAAAAAATAAAAGGGAATTTGGAAATCTAAGAGCTTGTCTAAATATTATTTCCAGAAAAACAAAAACAAAATTTCTTTGAAATTTTGTGAAATTTGTAAAAGTACTTGAATTCATTTTTAGAAACAATTCTCAAATAAAAAAACTAAAATATGATTTTCTCCTACTTTTTATTTTTGCTTAAATTATATTTTTGCTTTTTATTTTTATTTTTGAATTCTCGCTTATAGTATAAACCCAAAATCAATTTTTGTCCATTTCAAAAACCAAGTTATCCACAGGGTAAAAACTTGGTAATTACTATAACCATTTTAAATAAACTTTAGTAATAAAAAAACTTGCTACCTGGGCTTTGTCATACTATACTTAGAGTAGCAAGTTATTTTTTATATTTTTAATTCACTAAAATAATTTTATGTCTAAAAAAATATCCTCCGGGGAAAATAAATTTACTTTGTCTATTTTTGAGTTGATGTTTTTGGTTTGGTCGGGTGCTGTGTTGGTTTCGGTACTTTTGGCTATTTTGGGAATATTTTATCCACTCATTGTCGGCTTGTATATCATTGGAATAATTTTTTGGCTCTGGCGATTACAACGAAAAAACAAACTTATTATTAAATTTTGCTCCGCCAGAGAACGGGTGTTATTGGTTGGTTTAATTTTATGGATTAGTGTTTTGTCTGCTTTTACCGTACCAACAATTTTTGGTGGTCGTGATGAAGGCTCCCTTGCTACTTCCGCTTTTTTAATAAATCAAGACCATAGCCTATCTCACCAAAGCAAATCCATAAACACTTTTGCAAAAATATACGGTGAGGGCAAGGCCCTAAATTTTCCGGGATTTTTTTATCAGAAAAAAGGAGATGCCAACTTTGTCCTACGCAGTCAATTTCTACCAGGCTATTCGGCCTATCTAGCGAATTTTGCCTACTCCTCAAAGGTAAATCTCTTAAAATTTGCCAATGCTTTACCCCTGATAATATTTTTATTAGCTTTCTTCTCTGTTAGTAAACAAATTACTAAGTCTGATAAATTTTCCTTTTTGGCAGTTGTTGGTTTGGCGACAACTATTCCCTTGACCTTGTTTTACAAATTCACTCTTTCGGAGATTTTCTTTGCCAGTTTACTTTGGTCCGGTTTATATTTTTTAATTAAATATCTGCAAAATTCTTCCCCAAAGTTTGATTCGGCACTGTTTTGGTTTGTATTCATCCCTTTATTACCAACTGTTTTTGTTCGAATAGAATCTTTTGCTATCATTTTTATTTTGGTTTTAATTTTAATTCTAAAAAAACATTCCAGACTTCACATACCAAAATATCAGATTCCAATTTTACTAATTATTCTTTTATCAGTTATTTCAATAGTTTTGTTTAATAATTTTTTTGTGGCGACTCTAAAAGGATTTTTTAGCTCACTTTTAAATGCTGGTCCCTCTGTTTCTGAAAATCTAACAGCTCACTCATTGATACCAAAAATGTGGCAGAATTTTTATGCTCTAAAAGTTTTTTATATTTATAATTTAATTCCATTTTTTGTGCTGGGATTTTTAGCGGTTATAAGATTACTAAAAGAAAAAAAATGGCTTTATTTAATGCCGGTGTTTTTACTGGGCGTTACCGGAATTTATTTTATAGATGCCAATATTTCCCTGGACCATCCCTGGATGCTTCGTCGTTTTGTTTTTAGTCTTATTCCTCTTGGAATTTTATACACCGTTATTTTATTTCAACGCTACCCTCTTCGGCAAAAAAGAATAAGCAACTTAATTTTGACTATTTTGATTGTTTCCAATATTTTAATGATTGGACCCTTTGTAATTTCCAAACAAAATGACGGATTACTAAATCAAGTTAAATTATTATCTACTAAGTTTCAAGCTAATGACTTAATTCTGGTTAGTCAAAAATCATCTGGCTCCGGCTGGTCTTTGATTTCTGCTCCCCTTCATACGGTCTTTCAGAAACAAGCTGTTTATTTTTTCAATCCCAATGACTTTGCCAAAATTGATGCCAGTAATTATAACCATATTTATTTAATTACTTCCAAAGAAGAAATTCCTCTTTATAAACAAGTTTTATCTTTAGAAAAAACAAAAAAGAAGGAAAATTATTCCCTTCAAAATCAATATCTAGAGCCAACAAAAAATCCTCTTCAATTCCCCAAGATAATCTCCACCAAAACTTCAGGAGTGATTTATGAGTTAAAATAATTTTACTGCATTTTATTGACAATATTTTTCTCTTGTGCTACAAATAAATCGAGTGAGGAAATGACGTTAAAAAGAAAAGACTAAGACACTTCTTCTCGTCTGGAGTGTCCCTCAATGTATTTACGAGGCGTCTTAAGGCCGCTTTCTGAATCGGACGGCGGAGGAAATATAAACGGGAATAACCCAGGGGACACCCCTGGACCCCTGAGATTGTGAGCGTGGGCTTCACTCGCCTGCTGCGCAGGATTTTTGCGTGGGGGGAATGTGGGATGAAATCCCACTTTTTCTTCGTGGTGCAATTTCAGATTTCTCGGAAGTGAGGGAAACCCTCTCAGGAGCCTTCATTTTCGATCACTGGTCAAAGTACTCACTCACTTTTTGTTCGTTGATAATTAAAAATTTAAACGGGGACGAAAGACAATGAAACAACTCTCTAGAGTAAATGTTGTTGACGTCTCCAATAAATTGAGACGTCGTTGGTTATTGGGTGGATTGTCAGCATTAACCGGCATTCCTAAAAAGCACTGGCGAAAAGCTATTGTCGTCGCCGAAACACCAAAAGTTGTAATGGAAACTAAAAAAGATGGCCGAACTAAAAAACAAATTTTTCGATATGGTTTTTGTTCCTACGTCATCAAAGAACCTCATAAAGACAGGAAAATTCTAGAACCACATCCCAATCTACAAAAAGTTCTCAGACCACTGGGACAATGGGTTGTTTCTTTGTCACCAGCTCATTCCCGGACATTCGGATTTATTCTGGGACGAAATAGTAAAATGGCTGCTGAAGAATTAAAGCCACTACTAGAATCTAAAAATCCTCATCACTTTGGAATAGACATCGCTGATGCTTTTCCAGGTATTGATGACAAAATGGTTTTTGAAGCTCTTAAAAAGTTGGGGATTGAAAGTTATCTGGCGGAAATTATTTCCTGGCTAGCAACTTATCAATATGACGGCAAACGTCGTTTACCCCAAGGAGCTTCGTCTAGTCCGCCCCTCTTGAATTTAGTTTACCAACCGATGTGTGATGCGTTTGAAAAAATCTGCATTCGGGAAAAAATTTTTTGGTCGATTTATGTTGATGATATTAACTTTGTTTCTGCAAATTTAATTTCCGAAGAGACTGAGCAAGAATTATCAGCGGTGCCAGCTAAGTTCGGCTTTAGAATTAAACCAAAAAAAACCAAGGACAATCTTGGAAAGACAATTCCTCATATGTTGGGTCTAACCGTGGTTGATCGTCGGATCCATATTAGCCGACGAAAAAAGAAAAAAATTCGTCAGATTTTATATGCCATAGAAAAATTTGGGGCATATTCTCCGGAAACCGCCTTAGGTTTAGAAGGATATCTCAAACATATTTATGGTGAAGATAAAAAAAATTGGCCCGGCTGGGTCAGTTTATATAAGAGGTGATATTGTGAAAGAATTACAAGAGATGATTCCTCCATCTGATGTGGAGGCAGAAATTGCCCTTTTGGGTATGCTATTGATATTGGCGGAGGATGTCTTGGAATTATTTGAAGACATCTTGGAGATCATTTCTGCAAAAGATTTCTACCGAGATGCCCATAAAATAATTTTCTCAGCCATGATTAAGTTACGTCAAAGAAATGAAATATTTAACTTAACTTTGGTATCCAGTTATATTCTGGAATGTAACGAACTCGAGGAAATTGGTGGGCCAGCCTACTTGGCTAATCTAACAGATGTCATCCCTATGCCTTCGACTTTAATTTCTTATGCTAAAAAAATTAAAGAGAAGTCTATTAGAAGACAAATAATCTCTTCGTCATCTAATATGACTTCCCAGGGATATGATACAACAATTTCTATTGAGGAACTCTTGACCAAATGGCGGAGGAGTCTTGATGCTATTTCAATGAATTTAACTTCCTTGACTGCTACAACTTTACCAGCTGACTTGGATAGCCTGCTGGATAGTTTTTCAGTTGCCGAAACTCACATCCACTCCTTAAATAATGCCATTGGAGGATTGCCTAATGATGTGACAATCATACTGGGTCAAACCAGTATGGGGAAAACGTCGCTGGCTTTAGGGTTTTTGCAGAAATTATTCTTTGAGAATAATTTGCCCGTGGCCTATTTCGGACCCCAAATAAAACCGAAGGAAATCTTCTTTCGACTATTTGTCTCCCGCAGTCAGATTCACGAGAAAAGAGTAAAAAGAGGCGGAGATATGAAAAACCCTCTAACAAAAAAAGAACTCTCTCTGTTGGATAAAGTCCTTTTTGAAGTCAAAGAAAAGAAATCTCTACTAAACATTTTCTGCATGGAAGATAAGAGAATGTGCAGCATGGAGATTGGGGAGAAAGTCAGAAAATTACACAAGAAAAGTGGTTTAGATCTTGTTGTAATTGAGAATCTCCAGCAACTAGTCTGGCCAGAAAAAATTGCTAAACGCAATGAAGAACTGGAAGCTATCTCTGGATATTTCAAAGCTCTTGGCAATGACTTAGGTATCCCTATTGTTATTTCGTCCCAAGTAAACAAGGATGTAAATAAACGAGAAAACAAACGCCCTCTACCCTCTGATCTATCTGGCACCAGTGAAGGAGAGAACTTAGCACGGTTAATTCTATGCTTGTATAGAGAGGAATACTATGCCAATAATACTTCAGAAGGAGAATGGGAAGATGCTGAAATCAGAATATTCAAGTATGGTCCTCCTACCACTCTTAATTTGAAATTTAACCCCTCCACTTTTACCTGGAGGGATAAAGAATAACGCAATGGGAAAATTGATAATATTCATATCACCCCATTGAAAACAACAGGTCGCTCACCTTAACTGGTATGCGACCTTTTTTATTTTTTTAAAAAATAAAAATACCACTATTCTCCCTCTGCGAAAATTGTTGGGATGTCGCGACTGCTGTGTATTATTCTGATGATTTCTAGATTGTCATCGACTACCTTATAGAAAATAAGAAACTTTTTAAAATCCACTACTGGAAATTTTCGTACATCCTCAAAAAAATCTTCTCCCGTTAACCCATTCCCTAACTCGCACTCCTTTAAATAACCATTGTCAATAAAATTATTCACAGAAGTGCCCATTCTCGGCATACCAGCTAATAACTCACAGGTATACCAAATCTTATCAAAGATTACATCGGCAAGATCAACATCTTGCTTCACGAAATATTTTATTGTGTTAGCAACGTCTGTTTCCGCCTCACTTAAAAAAACTATTTTCATATTATTTGCCCTCCTTAATTTCTTGTATGGTTTTTTTCTTTAACTTTTCCCATCGTTGCTTTGTCATTTTTACTTTTTTAGACGCCAAACCAACCAACAACATATTTGTTAATTTTATTTTTTCGGCTCGAAGTTGATCTTGTCTAATTAATTCCTGCACGTAAGCTCCCGGTGATTTATGAAATCGCTCTTTAATTCTTTCCTCAACAAACGGTTGCATATAACTAGGAATTGAAACATGAAATGTATTTGATGCCATAATTTTAGATTACTATTTTATATTTCTATTTTAACATACTGCCAAAAAAATACAAGATTTGTATATTTTTGTTTAGTGCACTTTTTCTATTTTCCCAAAAAATGTTCTAGAGTATAAATCCAATCTTCATCTTCCTCCTCCCGTTTGGTGCGGAGAAGCCATTCTAAGTAGCCTTTATCTTCCAGGGCAATTTCTGCTAATTTTCTACCATTATATTTTCCAAAAACAAATTTTCTAATAATAGAAGGCTTGGCGGAAATATCCAACATTCTTTGAATAATTATTTCTCTTTTTTCTTCTTCAGTATCATTCTTTGAAAAATTAGCTTTTTCTTCAGCTTGTTTATATAGATGATTAAATAAAGCCTCCAGCACAAGCACATCTCCTTCGGCACTATGGGCCATAACATCTAGCTCCATTTCATAATAATATCGTAAAAACTGCAAAGAGTATTCTGGCACTTCACAATCAACATCTAAATATCTTGCCAATCTTAGGGTGCAAATATTTCTTGGAACTTTCAATCCCTCCGCTTCCAACATAGCAATATCAAATTTAGCATTGTGGGCTACTAAAATATTTTCATCTAAAACATCTTGCAATTCTTTAGCAGTCTTGCTCCCCTTAAATGATTCTTCGTTTTCCACCATTTTATTAGTAATATGTGTTACGCTCATGGCTTTAACGGAAATTGGTATTGGTGGTTTAAAATTTTTGGTTACAATCTTTCCTTTTTCGATAACTTCGCCCTTCTCATCTTTCTCATCTTCAAATTTATAACATACTTGACAAAGCCTATCTTCTTTAGTGTCATTGCCGGTTGTTTCCGTATCTAAAAAAACTAATTTTTGCATTGTGATTATATTAATATTTAAACAGTCCTATTTTAACGCATTTTTTCCAAAACAGCAAATTGCTTTTCCAGGCATTATCAACTATACTTAATATATGTAATAAATAATTTTAATTTCATGAAAACAGTTTGTCCTCTGAGTAAAAAAACAATTGATGAGCATGCCTCTCAACTGGTTGGTATATTTGTTTTGATTTTATTAGCTCTTAGCTATTTTGTTACTAATTATATTTTGTGGTTTTTGTTGTTAGATTTTTTGGCTCGCTCTGTTAATGCTCGTTATAGCATTTTAGCTCGTCTGTCACGTAAAATATTAGATTTGTTAAATATAAAACCAAAACCAATCGGAGCTGCTCCAAAAAGATTTGCCGCTCGAATGGGTTTACTTTTTGTAATTATCCTTTTAAGTTTATCATCTATTGATTGTTTTATTGGCTATCAAATAACTTTTATTTTGTTTTCTGTAGCAGTTTCTCTAGAAGCATTTTTCAAATTTTGCATCGGTTGTAAAATTTATACTCTTTTATCTTATCTTAAATTGGTTTAAATAGCACAAAATTTTTACTAATAAAAACTCCTTAAATAAATATACACCTTACTAGCAGATAATCCCCAAAATAAAAAGTACAAAAAAACGAACTCTAAACCTTAAATTTAAAATCTCAAAAATTGATTATTGGGATTTGGGATTTGTTTGTTTCTTGTGATTTGTCTCTTGTTTCTTTTTTAATTTTATAGACTTTTGCCCTTGTTAAAAATTTGGCAAAGTAAACTTTATAGGCCTTCTATCTTGTCTTCGTCTCCACTCCCCAAACTAAAGTCGTTTTTCCCCAGTCGGCCAATTGCCTTTTTGATAAGCGGAGTTTAATTTTTTCTTGTCGAAGAGAACTTAGTTTTAATAGTTCATTTAGGTTTTTGGCAGTTTTAACTCTTCTTCGTTTATTTTTCTTTGAACTAAGCAATAATTTTGCCCATCTGCTATTTCTCATTCTTACATTGTCATATTTTGATTTTTCAGTAGACTGAATAATATTAGCCATGGTTTCTACGGTTAAAACTGGGTATTCTCCCATGGCTGTTTCTCCGCTCAGCATTACTGCATCGCTGTGATTAATAACCGCATTGGTTACATCGGCTATTTCTGCTCTGGTAGGACGACTACTATGTTCCATGGAAGCTAGCATTTGAGTAGCCACAATAACTGGCTTGCGGGCTCGTCTAGTTTTTCGAAGAATTTCCAATTCCAACAAGGCAACTTTTTTCTGAGGCATTTCCACGGCTAAATCCCCTCGCGCAATCATAATCCCATCGGAAGCTTTAATTATATCCGCCAAATTTTTGATAGCTAGCCGTCTTTCAATTTTAGAAATAATCCAGGGTTGATAATTTTCCTTGGTAAGTAAATTTTCTGCAGTGTAAAATGGTCGTCTATATTCAATAAAATATTCTACCATTTTTCTAATTTTATGAATATCAATTTTATTGCCAACAAATGATACAGCTATCATGTCAACTCTGTGTCTAATGGCAAATTCCAAGTCAGCTAAATCTTTTTCAGTTAGAACATTCATCCGGGATGAAATAGACGGAATATTTACAGCCTTGTGTGGCTTTACCACTCCACCAATAATAACCTCCGCCAAACATCCCTGGGATAGAACTTCCTTAACTACCAATTGAATTAAACCATCTTCAATAAAAACTTTAGACCCTGGTTTAAGATATTCATAAAAACCATCCCAATCGAAAATCAATTTGCTTTTCCGCCGACTCTTTTTAGAATTGGAATTATCTGTTAATAAAATTGTTGATTTTTTCTTAATTGATAAATCACTGGAGTTAGCGATGCGAATACGGGGCCCTTGCAAATCAGCCATGATACCTATTTTTTGTCCAATGCTTTTTTCCACTGCTCTTATGTTGGCAATGGCTTTTTTATGCCAAAAATGGTCACTGTGGGAAAAATTAAGACGACAAACATTCATTCCTGCCTCAGCCATTTTTTTTAATTTTTGTTTTGACATTGATGCTGGGCCAATGGTGGCCACTATTTTTGTTTTTTTCATACCCTTACAAAATTACAAATCTGTTACAAATATACGAATGTACAAATGTACAAATTTAAGAATTTAAGAATTTAAGAATTTTTAACTACTGTTTAAAGATACGAGATTTATGATTTAGGATTTATGAGTAATGCCCTATGGGCGCCATCAAAAACATTTCTTAAATCGTAAATCATAAATCCTGAAAACTCTACGAGTCCTTGACCAACGAATAACTATTTACAAACCATACTACTCTCCACCAACCATCTTCAGTATACAACAAAACGAACGACCACTCAAGCCGTTCGTTTTTCTACTATCTATCGTCTACCGTCTACTGTCTAGACTATTTCTTGTCTAAAATATGAATTCCTCCAATTAGTGGTAATTCTTTCATCTCTCCCTTTGATGCATTAAGAATTCCTAAGATCAAGAAAACTATCCAAGCAATTGAAACAATTGGCCCTAACAAAAACCACCCTAGAAAAGGTATAATACCACTAACGAATACGCCAACAAATCCAGCAATAAGCAAGACCAAACTCTGGTTAGCATGAAACATCGCAAATTTTGAATCTTTTGCCTCAGTTAACATTGGAATAAAGAAAAGGATGTAAGCTAATATAGCCATTCCTTTATTTTTTTCTATGTCATCTGAAGTTGAAGTTTCAGTCGCTGGACCGTCTGTATTAGTTACCGGCTCAGCCTCAACAACTTCTTCTTGTTTTTGTTCCATTTGAGGAGCTTCTTCTACTTGTTTTTCTTCTGCTTCTGGAGTTTCCTCCATTTGTTGATTTTCTTCCATTGTTTTAATTTTAATTATTTAATTTGATATGAGAGATGTATTAATTTCTTCTCTTATATAACTATTTATAGTGTAGCATTTTTTACTAATAATGCAAGAGATATTCTATAATATTTAATATCCTCTTAATTTTCTAACTTCATTAAAATGCCATTCTATTAATTTCTTTGCCATCCCCCATTCCTTATTAGTTAAATTGTCATGCTCTCGTAAAAAATTTTTAACAAATAAAGCAATAAAGTCATCCGTAATAATGCTTCTAAAAACATATTCTTCATTATTATCATAGCTGTCAACTTCTCTATTAATTTCTCTTCTCACGGCATTTCTTACATTTTCCCAACCACCGAGCTTTTTGTAAACAATATCTTTTAGGTTTTTAGATTGCTCTTTTAATTTCTTTGGCCCCTTAGGTAATTCTATTTGATTATTTGTCTGATTTTGTGTTATTTTTTCTCGTCTTTCCCTGTCTTCCTTAGCTAATTTATTTAGATCTATTTGCAAAATCCTTTTACCCCACCCTTTATCACTATGTATGCTATTTATTATATTTTTCAACACTTCAGATACCAAAATAATCTCATCCTCATCGATAGTGCTATCACTAAATAATTCTTTAATTGCAGTTCGCCTGAATGAATTATTTTGTAAATTGCGTAATAAGCTATCTTGATCCACATCATCCATTTTGGCAACCGTCTGAAATAGTTTAATTATTTTTAAATTTATATTTTCATCTTTGGTAATCAAAAAAGCAAAGCTATCAAGAGATAAATTACTTTTGCTTAATAAATCGATTATTATGTCCTTCTCTGTAAATCCACTATAATCAATTTCTTGAGGCATTATAAATATTTCACTTTCTGATTTATCCATAACTTTTAAATACCCATTTCCCTCAATCGTTTAATCCGTTCTTGAATTGGGGGATGGGTTGACATTAATTGCATCATTTTTTTTCCTTTAAATGGATTAGCGATGAACATATGAGCGGTAGCCCGACTAACTCTCCTAAGTGGCTGAGGATCAGCACTAATCTTTTCCAGGGCACTAGCCAAACCCTCTGGATAACGAGTTAATAAAGCGCCTGAACTATCTGCCAGAAATTCCCTCTTTCGAGAAATTGCCAATTGAATCAGCATAGCTGAAATTGGTGCTAAAATTGACAAAACTAATCCAATTATCACAAAAATTCCATTATTATTATCATTATCTCTACTGCCAAAAAACATTGAATGTCTAAACATATCCGCCAAAATGGAAATAAAGCCGACTAAAACGGTTACTACTGTTCCTAGGAGGATATCTCTATTACCGATGTGAGACATCTCATGAGCAAGCACTCCCTGCAGCTCTCTTTTTTCCAATCGTTGCACAATACCAGTGGTCATTGCTACCACAGCATGCTCCGGATTACGTCCAGTGGCAAAAGCGTTTAAAGCCGAATCTTGGATTAAGTAAATTTTTGGGGTGGGAATTCCGGCAGTGATGGCTAAATTTTCTACTAGACGATAAATTTCTCTAGCTTCTGGACCATCATTCTCTTTTAATCGATGCGCCCCACTCATCTTCAAAACAATTTTATCGCTCCACCAATAACTGATAAAATTCATTATCACCGCAAAAACAACTGCCCCATACAAAATAAGGGAATTTCCGTAGGCCTGAGCAAAAGTCCACCCAATGCCAATCACAAATATCAAAAAACCGGTAAGATAAATCCAGGTCAATCTTATATTTTTATCTTTTTGGTTGTAAGCAGTAGCCATAACACTAATTATTAATTCTCAAACTCACTATACAAAAAAATTAAACTACCAACAAACAGATTTCAAAACACCCAACGCAAGATACAAGATACAAATTACAAGAAACAAACAACTAACATTAGTAGTTTTTAAATTAAACCATTTTAAAATTGAATTTAAATTTTAAATTTTAAATTTTAAATTGTCTACAGACTTTACAAACCTTATAAACTAATTAAAACTTCACTTTAACATTCTCCCGCTGTTTTTCATCTCCAATTTCAAAAAACTCAAATTTTTTGAAATGCAACATTCCAGCAAAAATATTTGTAGGAAAAGTTTCAATCTTAGTGTTGAAATCACGAACGTTCCCGTTGTAAAACCTTCGAGAAGCTTGAATTTTATCCTCAGTATCAGTTAACTCTCTTTGTAGTTCTAGAAAATTTTGATTAGCTTTTAAATCGGGATAACTTTCTGCTAAAGCAAAAATTGACTTTAGGGTTGATGATAGAGCATTTTCTGCTTGAGCTTGTTCTTTGGCATCTCCTGTTTTTTGAGTCGCCATCGCCTCATTTCTGGCTTTAATTACATTTTCCAATGTTTCACTTTCGTGTTTAGCATAGCCTTTTACTGTTTCTACTAAATTTGGAATTAAATCATATCTCCTCTTCAGTTGGACATCAATGTCTGACCAAGCCTCTTTTACTCTGTTTTTTAATTTTATTAGCCCATTATACATAGCAATTAGCCAACCGGCTAAGGCAACGACAACAGCTAAAATGATTAATGTTACACTCATAGTTTTTTGTTTAATTATTATTTATTAATTATTAATTATTAATTATTAATTATTATGTTCGGAGATAGGGACTCCCCTTCGGGCCTGGAAATTTTTTAGCAAAAAAATTTCCTTCGAGTCCCTCAATCCGAAAGCCAAGCAGTTGGCTTTCTCTCTCCGTTATATAACATCATCTGTAATTCTTATATTATCACATTTTCAGCCTTGTTCGAAGATAGGGACTCGAACCCCAATTGACTGGACCAGAACCAGTTGTCCTACCGTTAGACGATCTTCGAATGTTTGCTATTCAAACCTTAAGCCAATAATTTCCCTGCCTACATCCTACCATAATCATCAAAAAAATCAACCTTTGTTATTGCTTTAAAATACTCCTGTTGTTCTATATTATGTCTCGCTCCATTTACCATACACAAATTACTTTTTGGTATTTTTTCTAATGCTAACTTCGCTCTTCGATGTAATAGACTATCCTCTCTCTGCCCAACAAGCAACTGCACATTACACTTAATATTTTGAGCTATTTTATCAAACGAAAAATTTTTAAAATCTATAAGTCTTTTCTTACCAACATATTTTCGCCAAGACTTCTTTAGATACGGCAAGTCTTCTTTGAAAAATGGAGACAAAGAAGCTAAAATTATCTTTTTTGGTTTTATATCTTTAGCAGAAATAAAAACAATCATCGCCCCAAAAGAAAATCCAAACACGTAAACTTCATCATTTTCTTTATGCATCAATTGCCCCAAAAATTGATCTACATAATCTGTCATAACCTTATAATTCCAAGAAATTACAATGGGCTTAACGACAAATCCTCTTTTTCGGAAAACTTTAATGATTCTTTGATATCTCACCAAATCAGTTGAACCATGAAACCCAGGAATAATGTATATTATTTTTCTCACTGTTATTTATTATTAATTTATTCTAATATTTTTAAATGACCATTAAGAATATTCCCTGTCCTTTTTTTTCAATAAATTCTTCCCCCATAACTTCTTTAATTTTAGCAAAAAGTGCATCAAATTTTGGTGTACCATTTTTAAGACTATAGTTTTCAAAATAAGCATCTATAAACATTTTTTTAGGAACACCTGCATTTATTAATATTAACACCTCCGCTCTTTCAAACATATAATGGTTCCCATCATCTTCCCGTAATAATTCAAGAGTGATAATCTCAGTAACAGCTTCAGTCAGCCATAAATACTTTCTTCTTTTAAAGTCAGTCACTTTACCTTCATATTCCAAAAAACCAGCTGTTGATAATCCCTCCCTTTCATATTCTATAAATGAAATACTTTTCTTGACTTTACGAACAATTGTCAGCCCAGCGATAGCATGAACATATTCATGAAACAATGTGTGTCTAAGTTCGTCATCCGTCAAATCAATTCTAACACTAATAGTTTTTGATAACGCATCACCTACCCCAAAAGAATCTTTGTTAATTGGATCATGCACAATAACATTGTATTCGTTGATTCGTTTCTCTACTAGACTTTTTGACATTGGGAGTTTTCCCTCATCAATCATCCTAAAAGCTTGTATTTTAAAGTCATTTTTTATTTCTAAAAATTTTACCTCCATAATCTCTGCCTTTTTATCAAACTTGTTTTTATGCACTTCTGCCATTTTTTTAATAAATCCATTCGGAATTAAGTCTATATCAATAAATAAATCAGCTAAATCATGAATAGTAATTTTTTGTTCGTCTAGCGGTTCTAAACTTTTATCTTTACGAATTCTATTTAACATTACTGCAACCGCCCATCTAATATCATGCGATTCTAAAGCGTATCTTAAAAATTCTCCTATTTTACCGTAGTCATCGCTTTTAACACGGTCGTACTCAGAAAGATTCTTAATTTTTTGTGCAATATAATATTTTAATCTATACATAGGATTATCAACTTCTCCTGTGTTCAAAATTGTATGTTTTTCTTTTCCAGATAATTTATTGTTCTCTCGATATATTTTATCTCTATCCTTCTCTTTCAAATCGTAATCTAAATGAGCTAACTCATTTTCTCCAAACGACATACTATTTTTAGTGCGATGGCTTTTTACTTCAGCCACATATTCAGGAGAATACTCCGTAATATATTTAGGCGAGTTTTCTGTGATGGCTTCAGAAAATTGCTGTTCCATATTCTTTTTGTTATTTAACTTTTATATTTCTAAACAAGAATTAAAAAATCTTAAATTCTAAATATCCAAATTTTCAAATTATTAATTATCAAGCGCTTCAATTCCTGGTAATTTTTTACCAGACATAAATTCTAGCATTGCTCCACCAGATTTAGAAATATAGTTGTAACGGTTAGGATGTCCAAATTTTTTAATTGCTTCCAAAGTCTCTCCGCCACCAATCAACTTGAAAGCGGAACTCTCCTCAATAATTTTTACTATACTCCTTGTGCCATTAGAAGCTTCGGGGTCTTCAAACTTTCCCAGTGGCCCATTCCAAACAATAGTTTTTGCGCCCTGGAGAGCTTCTCGAAAAGACACCACCGTTAAAGGCCCAATGTCCAGTCTTTCATTCTCTTTCTCAGCTGGAGAAAAATCAACTGGTAAAATAACATTTTTAGGAAGTTTTAGTTTTTCATCAAGAGCTTCGTTGGCAACTTTTCCGCCCACTAGCACTTTTTCATATTTTTTAGCCAAATTTTCGATGACTGGTAATTTAGTAGCTATTTTACTTCCGCCAATAATGGCCACCGCTGGTTGTTTCGGCTTATCTCTAACCATAGATAAGTGTTCAAATTCTTCCTCAAATAACAATCCCATGACAGCGTCAGTTACAAACTTGGGCATTTGAGCAATTGAGCAATGGGCTCGATGACTAACTGAAAAAGCATCATTAACATAAACCCCAAAACCATTGGTAATTATTTTTGCCAGTTCCTCACTGTTCTCTTTTTCTCCAGACCAAAAACGAATATTTTCTAAAACATAAACTGCCTCCTTGTCAAAAATTCCTGCCTGCATAATTGCCTGTAATCTTTCTAATTTATCAATTAAAATAATCCGACGCTTTAGTATTTTTTCCAAAGGATTGATTAAATGCTCTAGCGACAATTCCGGTACAATTTTCCCACCTGGTCGTCCCAGGTGAGAAATTACCAAAAGCATTTTTGGTTTTTTCTTGAAAATATACTCAATGGTTTTAGCACTGGCCACTAAACGACTGTCGTCCAAAACTTCTCCGGTCTTTTCATCCAACGGAACATTCCATCCCGCTCGTAAAATTATTTTTCTATTTCGTAAATTTATGTCTTTAATACTTTTCATGTTTTTTTATTTTTATTTTTTCCTACTAAATCCAACCAACTGTTCCAATGTTTTTGATAGGTTTTATTTTTATAAGGGCTTACCGGCCATGTTAATTTGTGTTTTTTTTGTTCATCTTCGTACCACTTTATAATATTTGTAATCTGTGTCCTTCCCTGCTCTTTTCTGATTCTATTTTGTTCGTTAAAGGCCCTTCTTACTTCTTGCTGAAAATCATTCCATGATAAAAATTTTTTAGATTCTCGTCCTACTAAATCCGGCCAACTGTTCCAATGTTTTCGATAGATTTTATTTTTATGAGGGCTTACCGGCCATGTTGATGTGTGTTTTTTTTGTTCGTCTTTGTACCATTCTTGAATATCCCCAATTAACATCTTTCCCTGTTCTCTTCTAATTCTATTTTGCTCGTTAAAGACCTTTCTTACTTCTTTTTGAAGATTATCCCATGATAAAAATTTTTTAGATTCTCGTCCTACTAAATCTGGCCAACCATTCCAATGTTTTTGA
>WGDO01000042.1 GCA_015493225.1 Patescibacteria group bacterium | reverse complement strand
ATTCTTGAATATCCCCAATTAACATCTTTCCCTGTTCTCTTCTAATTCTATTTTGCTCGTTAAAGACCTTTCTTACTTCTTTTTGAAGATTATCCCATGATAAAAATTTTTTAGATTCTCGTCCTACTAAATCCGGCCAACCATTCCAATGTTTTTGATAGGTTAGATCTGGCTTTGCCGGCCATGTTGATTTGTGTTTTTTTCGTTCACCTTTGTACCACCTTGCAATATTTGTAATCTGTGTCTTTCCCTGTTTTTTTCTAATTCTATTTTGCTCGTTAAAGATCCTTCTTACATCTTTTACAAAAAAAGGAAATGTTAGAAATTCCGATCGCCTCTCTTTTTTTACAATCTCCACCACATCTATTCCTTTATTATCTACTGGAATTCTTGCTAATAATATACTAACATTATCTCGCCAATTAGGAGTTTGTATAATTCTTTTGCCAATACCGGGATTTTCTTCTATTAACTTATTTTTTTTGGATTTAGTCATAAAATCAATTTCCTCTACCTGATATCCACATCTTTTGACCTCACCTAAATCAAAAATATAACTAGCATTTCCCTCTTCGTCACAAGTGTACACAATTTTATTTAATGACCGTATAGAAGTACGAACATAGGGAATCCTTCTAACCATATCTGGTGACACAATACCTCTTGTCTTTACCACCTCCCGAATATCAGTAGTATCAATTCCATAATCTTCTTCTAAAATATACATTAATGTTAGAAGTCTGGGAATAAGTCTTTTGTCTTGTTCTGTTTTTCCCCCGGGCAACAATCTGTTTTCTTTTTCATCTGAAGGGGTAATTACAAAATTAACATCCTGAATACTTTTGCCTAAGTTATGTTTTATATTTTCAATTTGTTCTTGCTTTTCAATAATCAAATTTATAATATTTTCTACATTTCCCAGATCTAACTTATTTAAAAAATAATCCTCTTTTTCTTTTTCTGTCATATCTGATAAGTTATCATTCTCAATCTGAAGCATAGCCCGATGCACCTCATCCAGCAAAATGATTAATTCGTCTAGAGCATTTTGAGCAAAATTTAAAATATTTTCAGGGGTTAATCTTGCAAAAATAATTTTCTGCAATTTTTTACCAAAAATTTGTTTAAGATCTTCCAGGGAGTTTTTTTTATAAGTATTTATACTTACTTTTAGTTGTTCATTCATTAGTTTTAATTTTTAGATTGACTTTTTATATTGATTGCTTTACTATTTTAAGTATATTGTATTTTCAATGAAAAAACAACTGTACCTTATTAAATCAGAAGGAGTAGATTATGAGACAGATTAAAGAAGAGGGAGAAACAATAAAAGAAAGCATAACTATAATTATTATGTTTATCTTTGCTATTCTAGGGATGCTACTCAATATTACAGGTGATATCATCTTGTTGTCATTGCTCACTTTTTTGTCCATTGTATTAGGACGATGGATAGCAGGCGGACTTGGAGTCTTTTTGTGGGTAATGATGTATGTTCATCTCACCCTAGAGACAGGTGGAGCAATTTACGAACTGACCGTGCTTGCAATAATTGGAGGTTTGATTACCGTGTTAGTCCACCTTCTTAAAGGGTTACCTGCACGCCCTTTGGAATTCTAAAACCCTCCTTGCAAACTTTCCCGTCGGCTACATCTAGCTGGTGGGATTGTTTTTTTATTTTAAATTAGATTTGTATATTTATACTAAAAAATCTCCCTTCTGCCCCCTCCCTTCAAAGAGAGGAAGCTAGAAAACAAACTTCTCTTTTTGAAGAAGATAACAAGAAAACACTGTGAATTTTATAAATTTCCAACTCTCTCCTCCACCAATTTTTTAATTTCTGTTTTAAACCTTTCTTTGTCAAATTTTAGGGCCTGTTGGCGGATGTAATGGGGGTCAAAATTTGTTTTTTGGAATTTTTTAATAGCTTGGATTAAATCCTCTTCAGTTTGATTATCAAAAAATATTCCTGATTTTTCATTTTCAATATGCTCCTCCACATCTCCGGCGCGATAGGCAATAACCGGTCGTCCGGAAGCCAGGGCTTCAATGGCTACAATCCCAAAATCTTCCTCTTGGGGAAAAATAAAAGCCTGAGCCCGAGAGTAAATCCTTTTTAACTCTTCGTCAGAAATCCTTCCTAGGAATTCTATGGTCGGACCGGCAATTTTTTGTAGGTTTTTAAACTCCACTCCCCTTCCCACCACCTTCAATGGTAATTTTAATTTATTAAAAGCTTCAATAACCAAGTCCATCTTTTTATATTTCATCATTCTTCCCACTAGCAAAAAATAATCACCTAGCTCTTTCTCTTTGGAAATATAAAATCTATCTACATCTACTGGAGGATTGATAACTACAGATTTTCGATTGTAGTATTTTTTAATTCGTCCTTGAACAAATTTGGAGTTGGCAATAAATTTATCCACCCCATTTGTTGCTTGCCAATCCCACATTCTGATATAGTTCATCAAAATTGGACTAATCATTTTAACTACACTTGGAAAATTATACTCCTGAGTATAATATTGGCAATCATCCCAACCATAACGCATCGGGGTATGACAATAGGAAATATGCAGAGTATCCGCTTTGGTAATAATATTTTTAGCAAAACTAGATGAGTCTGATAATACTATATCATAATAATCTAAATTAAATTGCTCGATGGCCAACATCATTAAAGGTGGAAAAATTCGATGATGTCTTTTGGCAAAAGGAACTTTTTGCAAAAAAGAAGTTCTTATTTCTTTATTATCAAATTGATGATGTACCGCTTCCGCATCGTGGATTAGAGTGTAGATTGGTGCCTGGGGCCAAATTTCCGTAAAAGCCTGGAGAACTCTTTCGGCTCCACCGTACTGTACTAAATAATCATGCACGAAAGCTATTTTCATTGACTTTTATTATTTAAAGTTTAAAATTAAGTTATACTCTAAGTATAGAATAGCTTAATGAAAATAACAATGTTTTAAATTATTATGAATAAAGAAAATATTTTGCCAGTTACCAACTCGGTTAAAAAGCCAGTTGTCAATAAAAAGTCCATTTCGCTAGAGAAGAAAAAGATTATTAATGAAAATATTACGCGATGGGAAAAAGAAAATGCATCCCGACTTGCTCTTGAAAAAGAAATAAATTCTCTAGGTGAAGGAACGAAGAGACTTATTAAGAAACTAAGAAAAGCTGAGAAAACAGATCCTAAAAAAACCAATTTTGCGAGCTAGTGCTGAATACGACTCTCAAACAAAGACTATGAAAAATTACCGAAAATATAACTGAATCTTAATTTATTTGGAATATTATCTTTAAATGCCTAATTTATACCTTTCAGAAATCAAACCAAAAAAACTAGTTATCCTAATTACTATTTTTTGGATAATTTTTTCCGCCAGAATTCAACCAAGATGGCTGAAGCTACAAAAATAGAAGAATAGGTTCCAGCCACAATACCAATTAACAAAGCAATGGAAAAATATTTGATACTTTCCCCTCCAAAGAAAATAATGGCTAATAAAACAACTACCACTGTTAAAGAAGTATTTAAGGAACGAGACATTGATTCATTAATGGAACGATTAACAGTATCTTCAAAATGTTTTTTAGCTTCCGCCTTATTAAGATTTTCCCTAATTCGATCGAAGATAACGATAGTATCATTCACACTATATCCAAGGATTGTTAGCAAAGCAGCAATAAATGGAATATTTACTTCCACTCCATATTGATGGCCAAGAAAAGCAAAAGCTCCTAAAGTAATTATAATATCATGAGCCAAAGCAATAATTGCTCCAAAACCATACTTCCAACTTTCTACTGGGTAGGAAACTTTACGAAAGGCCCACATAATATAAAACATGATTCCAATAATAGCTACAATAGTTGCTTGAATGGCTTTACTTTTCAATTCCTGAGAAATGGCTGAACTAATAAAAGAAGTTCTCTCCACTATCGCCTTTGGGTAGGTGGTTTTAATTTTAGATTGAACTTTGGTATTAATATCATCGTCATCGGAAATAAACCGAACTAGCATTTTATTATTCCCGGAAGTTTGAATAGTTAGGTCACTTAAATTTAGTTCCTGCAACTGCTTACGAAAATCGTCTTTATTTGGCATTTGCTCGGTGAATTTTATTTCCGTTAAAACTCCGCCTCGAAAATCAATACCAGGTTTTAATCCCCAAATGGCTAACATCACCAGACTAGCCACCACTAAAATTCCTGACAAAATAAAAAATTTATTTCTTTGTTGTATAATACGCACTTTATTTGAATTTAAAATTTATCTTTGTTACTATTCCAATTTTACCTCTCTTGTGTTCTTTAGTCAACTTTTTACTACCCTCTGTGTAAAGGGGGTCAAAGTTTGAGGGACGAAAACTTTGGGGGGTTTTTCAGTTCGAAGAGTCACAACTCTTAGTAAATACCTAATTTTTATTTTACAAGTTATGCACCCACTCGCTGAAAAAATAATCCTTACCAATTTAAAATTTAAAATTTTCAATTTAAATTCAATTTAAAATATTTCAATTCAAAAACCCCTGCTTATAAATTACGCTATAATCAATCTTGATTAAGTTATAAAATATTTAAAAATTGAAATAAAGTTTCAAAATTTTATCATTGAAAATTGAATTTAAATTTTAAATTGAAAATTTAAATTTGACTTTACAAACTGTAAACCAACACCACAAACTCTCCTTTCACCAACCCTTTCCCATCTTCACCATAGTATTCTAAAATCTCTGCTACGGTTCCAGTTTTAATTTCCTCAAATTTCTTAGTAAGTTCTCTGCCAATTATTATTTTGGCTTCTGGTGCCATCTCTTTTAGCATTTTTAAATTTTTAATTACTCGATAGGGAGAATCGTAGTAAAAAACTGGATAACTATTTTCTTGAATATTTCTGACAACTTCCTGAAAAAAAGTTTGCCGCCCTTTTTTATTTGGTGGAAATCCTAAAAAGACAAATTTTTGTAAATTTATTCCTGCCACTGAAGCCAATGCAGCTACCGCACTTGCTCCGGGAATCGGTATAATTTCCACCTCATCACCTAGGGCAACTCTAATTTCTGCTACCAACTCATTACCTGGATCGGAAATGCCTGGTGTACCGGCGTCAGTCACTAACGCTAAATCTTTTCCTTCTTTTAATTTTTCTATAATTTGTTCTGTTTTGCTGTCCCTACTTCTTTGATGATAAGAGATTAACGGTTTTTTAATTTCATAGTGTTGTAATAATTTGGTAGTTACCCTAGTGTCTTCGCAAATAATTTCATCGACCTCACTCAAAATCCGCACCGCTCGATAAGTGATGTCTTCTAAATTTCCAATTGGGGTTGCGATGATGTATAACATAGGTAAATTTTAAATTTTAAGTTTTAAATTTTAAATGAATATCTAATTCTAAGTTTTAAATTTGTTCATAAAGTCCGATGAGTTGGGTTTGGGCGATGATGTGATTAGTCATCACTTGTTCTACTTCTTTTTTAGTTGCTCCTTCTGGTAAATTAAGTTTAGTATTCAAGGCATACAGTTTGAAAAAATATCGATGTTTGGTATCCGGCGGACAAGGACCGTAATATTTTAGATTTCCACTCGTGCCTATTCCCGCCACACCAGCTGGTTCTGAATTTTCCGTCACCTTTTGAGTCGTCGGTGGAATATTAAATTTAACCCAATGGTCCCACATTTTATCTTCTCGTACTTGTACTGGAACATCCGGATCGTCCATTATCAAAACCAAAGATACCGCCTCCTCCGGAACACCCACAAACTCCAACGGCGGATTTATATTCTCTCCATTGCAAGTGTATTTTGCTGGTATCATCCCACCCTCCTCAAAAGCGCTACTAATTATTTTCATGATTAAGAATTTAACCATTTAAAATTAACACTGCCTATTACCTATTATTAATTATCACCTCCCTCACTCTGCATATTTTTCCGCTCCTTCTAATTTGATTGATAGCAATTCAGAAATTCCATCACCCCGCATGGTTACCCCGTAAAGAGTTGAGGCTTCTTTCATTATTTGTCGATTGTGTGTAATCAAGATAAATTGTGTACGGTCGGAAAGCTCGCTAAGAATTTTTCCGAAACGACGAGAATTGGCCTCATCCAAAGCGGCTTCCACCTCATCCAGCAAAGCGAAAGGTGGTGGATTATGAGAAATTATGGCGAAAAGCAAAGCTAGAGATGTTAAGGTTCTTTCTCCTCCAGAAAGCATTCCTAGGTTAGAGATTTTTTTACCAGGAGGATTGACTACTACCTCTACCCCAATTTGTGCTTCTTTCTCTTCCTCATTTTCATCTTCGATTTCACTATCGTCATCTTCTTTGACTTTATTTCCCCGAGTCTCCACTTCTATTTGCTGCAACTTAGCCGTCCCACCATTAAAAATAATTTTAAAATAATGTTGAAATTCTTTATTAATGAATTTATAGGCCTTGGCAAATTTACCTTTAATTTGTTCGTCCATTTCCACCACAACTTGTTCCAACTTTTTCATTGCGTCTTTTAGGTCTTCAGATTCTTTTACTAAAAAATCATACCTCTTTTGTGTTTCTTTATACTCTTCAATAACTTCCTCATCAATTCCTCCAATCTGTTCCAATTGCATTTTAAGCCAATAAATTCGACTGGTCGTTTCGGCAATATTTAAATTTTCCACAGCATCTTTTAAGTTTAATTTTTCTGGATCAATTTTTAATTCCGTTCTAATTTGTTGTTGCAGGTCTTCTTCTTTCACTTCCAATTTAGCCAATTCAATTTGATAAGTATTAAGCTCATTTTTCAATTTATCAATTTCAAATCTCTTTTTTCTGAGTTGGTCTTCCATTTCGATGGAAGCTCGTCTCTCATCGTTGTCCTTTTTTATTAAAGATTCAACTTCTTGGCTTATCTTTTCGATTTTACTAGAAATTTTATCTCGTTTAATCTGTTTTGTTCTGATAAATTCATTGAGTTTAGCAATTGTCTCATCATTCTTTTTTTTCTGCGCCATAATTTCCTTGGATGGTTTTCTTTTTTCTACTCGTCCTTTAATAACCGCCTCATAGAGCTCTTGTAATTCCTTAACTATTTCTTCGGCATATTTTCTTAAAGATTCTACTTCTTTAATATTCTTTACGTCTTTGATTTTTTTAATAAATTTCTCTTGTTTTCTCTTAATATCTGCCAATTGCTTTTTAATCATTTCTGTATTAACCGGAACCGACTCTACTTCCTGAATTCTCTTTAATTTTTCTTTTTCCAATTCTACTCTTCCCTCTTCCATCACCAAAGACCTTTCCAAATCATTTAGTTCCTGAGAAAATTGTCGTCGCTCCCGTTCTAATTTATTAATTTCATCTTGATGAGAAATGGCATTTTCAGATTCTTGTTTAATTTTATCTGACAAAGCATAAATCTCCTGTTGAAATCCATCCACTTCTTTTTCAACTTTTTCTTGTTTTTTTAGAAAATCTTGCTTAGCAGTTGTCAATTCATTCCATAAAAATTTATACAATCCATCCTGTTTTTCTTTTAGTTCTTCAATATGAACTTCTCCTTTTTGCGCTTTATTATATTGTCGCTTCAGTAGGCGAAGATGAGGCTCAATTTCTGCTAACAATTCTTTTGCTCTTTGTAAATTTTTGACTGTTGATTTTAACTTCCGCTGGCTTTTATGTTTTTTTAGTTGATACTCTTTCACTCCAGCCGCTTCCTCAATCATAATTCTTCGTTCAATGGGAGTAGCATTTAATAATTTATCCGCCATTCCCTGATTAACAATGGCATAGCTTTGCTGACCAACTCCACCTTTAGCTAAAAGTTCTACAATGTCAGAGAGTCTAACTTTAGTTCCGTTGATTAGATATTCACTTTCACCACTTTGATAAATTTTTCGAGAAATCACCGCCTCTTCATAATCAATGGGCAAACTTTTATCACTGTTATCTAGATAAATTGACACTTGAGCACTACCCAAGCGAGCTTTACTATCACTACCGGCAAAAATAATATCACTGGATTTTTTACTTCGCAAACTCTTCATCGACTGCTCCCCGATGACCCATTTCAAAGCATCAGCCACATTTGATTTTCCACTTCCATTGGGACCAACAATTGCCGTAATCCCTTTTCCCACCCCCTGTGTAAAGGGGGTCAAAGATTCGAGTTTACGAGAATCTTTGGGGGTTTTTGAGGAATTTCTCTTTGTTTCCCTTTTTTCTAAATGAGTGCCAACTGGGATTTCAGAAAAATCTAAAAAAGTTTTCTGCGCAAATGATTTAAATCCGTTTATTTCTATTTTAGTTAAAAGCATAATAAGTTAGTCAAAAGTTTATAAAGTAAAAAGTCTATAAAGTCCACAGGACAAAAGACTTTCGACTTTATTATTATACAACAAATAAGGGATTTTACAATAAACATTCAACACAACCACAACTACTCATACCTCCTACATTACAAAATAGACTGCCAAATTTTTTAAATTATCATTACAGCCCCTACGAAAATATTTATCTCCCGTTTAGGAATGACAAATCCACTACGAATCCACAAATTATCCACCACATTTTGTTCATAGGGTTTGTAATATTTGTAGTAAATTTGTAATTTCGTAGGGGCCGTTTTAGCTCACTGTTTACTAACTAAAACAATTGCCTTTTTTTGTCCTTCAAGAATTTTATTAACATCGCCGGGGAAGTCGTGGATGGCTTGGTATAGAGTTTGTTGATTGTATTTGTAATTTTGCCCACGGCGAGTTCCGGGATCATTGGTAATGAAAACTCCCTGGGCTTTATGCCCGGT
This sequence comes from Patescibacteria group bacterium, assembly GCA_015493225.1. GTDB lineage: Bacteria > Patescibacteriota > Minisyncoccia > Moranbacterales > DUUL01 > S145-42. Next base: position 4,207 of record WGDO01000042.1, on the reverse strand, counting down.
GCTATCCACAGTTTGCTTATCATCATAGCCAATAATAACCAAATTATGATAAAGCGGTCCTGGTGGAGTAAAGTTGGGATTGCCTAATTCTCGCCCGGCCGTTGGCACTAAAATAATATTTCCCTGGGCCAACTCTCTTTTTAAATCTTGGATGGTAAAATTTTCAATAATTTTTAAATTTTTTAGCCTGTAAAAATCCTCACCAATTTCTTTGGTGGTTTTTACATCGGTGTCAAAATAATCTCCGTATTTTTTTATTTGATATTTTACGAGTTTTTGAATCTCCTCTTCCGCTTCTGCCTTTGGTATTTTTGAGAGGCCGGGCCTCTCAACTTTTTTATCTGAAGATAAGACGCCGGGCTCTCGACCCGCGGATGCTGGGTATTTACCTCTTTCATCATTGTAATATTTTAACATAATCAAACTAGCCTCTTCACAGGATTCTTCGTGCAATTCATCCCATTTGGAAAAAGGGGACTGAGTGGTAAAAGGTACTTGCAAATTAATTTTGGCTGGTAAAGGTTCTGTCGGCTTTTCTACATTATCTTTTTTATCTGCCCATTTTTGGGATATTTGTACTTTTTGGTTTTTTCTGCTAATGGTATCTTCTCCAACCCTATCTTTTTCTTCTTTTTTTATTTCTTTTTTCTCTGAATCTCTTTTATTATTTATTTTTAATTCTTGCTGTTTTAATTCTTGTTGTTTAATTGTAGTGTTTTGCCTAGCTAGCCAGGCTCTTGTTCCAATGATTATTAAGAAAATTAAAAGAAATACTCCACTACGCCAAATAAATTTTGTCCATTTTTTTTGGGAATTTCTTTTGTAATATTTAGCTATTAATAAATAAATAACAAACAAAATTCCTAGGGAATCAATAAAAATATCGCTCATTCTACCAGAACGACCAAAAACAAATAACTGATGGATTTCATCTGATACCGCATAAAGACTACTTAACAGAACACTTTCCCAAGAAGAAATGCTGATTGATTTTTGTAAACCAATTCTCAAAAAACGCCAAATAAAAAAAGCCAATAATCCATACTCAGTAAAATGAGCTGATTTTCTTAATAGCAACTCTATTGGGTTTGAGAAGGTGCTTCTTAGTCCAGGCTGAGCAGATAGATAAAAAATAATTCCCGCCATAAAAATAACGGGAACCACAAACTGCAAAAAGAAATTAATTTTAGAAAATATTTTTTTCATTGAATTAGCTCTGAATTATCCTTGTGTCTACTTCACGTAACTTCAATAAAATATTGTTGATTTTTCCCAAAGTTATGACGACCGCACTAACTTTGGGACAAACTATTAAATATTGTTGATTTTTACCAAAGTTACGACGACCGCACTAACTTTGGGACAAGGTTGATAAATATCTCTATACCTTTTTAGAATTACATCCTCCCCCCCCCCACTCTAATTCTAAATTAGTCAGTCACATTAGACCTCTCCGGAAACTATCTCCTACTGCAATTTTCCACTTTTGATAAAATTTATTTCAAACTTTTTCAACTTAGCTAAGGCTAAATTTTCAAAAGTTGTTCAATAAATTTTACTCAAAACTAGCAAATTTCGTGACGAAGCTAGTTTCCGGAGAGGTCTATTAAATTTCAAAACAAAAAGTAACCAAATTTTAAAATTCAAAACTAGATATTGAATTAAAATTTAAAATTTATCAACTCCTAGACTGATCAGCCTGGGGCTGACAAATTAAAATTAAGTACATATACCAACCAAATAAATTCTAAAAACAAATAAATACCCCAGAAATTAAACAACGCTATTTCTCTTTCTCTTCTATAAAATTAAGAATTAACTTATACAAAGAAAATATTGGCTTCCAAAGCCAGACAAATCTTTCTATAAAAAATTCAAAAAAAGCATGCATACCTTATAAATTATTTTTTACGTCTTGTTTTCCTTTTTTTGTTTTTATATTTTTCTTTTAGAATTTTTAAATCATCCTCCTCACTCAATCGAGTATAAATTGCTATGAGAAAAAATACAATTCCTACTTCTAGCCATTGAGTTGAAGCTAACCACATATCCCCAACTGCCCAACCAAAAGCGGCTGCCAACACTGCGATGGAAGCAAAAATAAAAAATCCGTCTGCTAAAGTTTTATGAAACATAATACACCTCCCTCCTCTTTAATTATTAGTTATAAATTATAAATTCTTACATTCCTATAACGAAAATTCCAAATTCCTAAATTCTTAACTAAACTACCCATCGTTTGTGCTTATTAAACCATTTGGTTTCCAGTAATCTTAAAAATATTCTAGTAATAACAATGGCTGTAAACATTGATAGTAAAACTCCTAAAATCAAAATTAAAGCAAAGCCCTGAATAAAACCAGTACCGAAAATAATTAAAATCAAAGAAGTTAAAATCGTAGAATAATTTCCGTCTCGAATTGATGTCCAGGCTCTTCTAAATCCCTCTTTCACCGAGGCTGACAATTCCCGTCCTCGTTTAATTTCTTCCCGAATACGTTCAAAAATCAAAATATTAGCATCCACAGCCATACCAACTGACAGAATAAACCCAGCGATTCCTGGTAGTGTTAGGGTAATACCAAATGGCGTTAAAGATGATAATTTAATTATGGCTACCATTATTAAAGCATAACTTGTTAAAGCAATGACTGCCACCACTCCAGCCAGTCGATAATAAACAATCATAAAGATACCTACAGCTACTAAGCCCCAAAAAGCAGCTCTTAAACTTTTTTGTAACGACTCTGCTCCCAGGGAAGCTTCAATACTTTGTTCTTGAACAAGCTTAATTGGCACTGGCAAAGCTCCAGCATTTAGCCTTTGAGCTAATTCCTTTGCTTCTGGCAATTTAAATCCACCACTAATTTCTGCTCGGCCATCTCGAATAACTGCCTGTACTACCGGAGCACTAATAACCTGACCGTCTAAAAATATGGCTACTCTTTTGCCCTTGCTCCTTTCAGTTATTTCTTTAAATAATTCTTTTCCTTCTTTATTAAAACTCAGAGACACGGCTGGTTGTCCAGTTTGTTGCTGAAAAGTAACCTGAGCTCTTTCTAGTTGTTTTCCTGAAAGCTTTGTGGGCTTCCACTGGGGTTGCAAAAATTGATTAGTTAAAGATTTTTTAATATCCTCCAGAGTTGGTTGTTCTTGACCATCTTTTTTGGGTTGCTTTTGACTATTCTGAAAGTATTGTTCGGCTAATTGATCAACCATTTTTTTTTCCTCTTCTGACAGTTCTGTTTTTTGTTCACCCTCCTCTTTAAATTCAAGCAATGGTGTTTCTTTAATCATTGCTTTAGCCTTGGCCACATCTTTAATTCCAGCTAATTCCACTATTAACCTATAGCTATTTCCCACTTTTGATGGCCTAATAATTGGCTCGGCAACGCCAAAGGCATTGACCCTCCTTTCAATAACATCCTGTACTCCTTTTAAGGCTTCCATTTCTTTTCCTTTTTCAATATTTTTAACATCGGCCTCATAAACCAAATGCACCCCACCTTGCAAATCAAGTCCCTGACGAATTGTCATTTTATTTAGATATTTGTCTAACCAGCCCACCTTAGTTGGTTTTGGATAAGCCAAAAGACTGGCAAAACCAATCAATAAAATAATTGCTGAAAGTTGCAATCTTCTTTTCGTAGTATTTTTCATTTATTTTCAATAATATTAATGTTCCTTTCAATACCTATAATAGCACAAAGTCTGCACATTTTGCAAGTACGCAAAAAAGTAGTTTATATTGTTTTAAAAATTATCAAATTATCAATTGGTACTAGTCGTATTCCATGACTCTGAGGAATTTTGAATCATCAGCCAGTCAAATTGTACCTCGTGGGTTAAGGAGTTGGAAAGTATTATTTTAAACTGTTTATTTGTTATATCTTTTTCAATATAATAATTTGCTTGTTCCAAATTACTTACTGGCGTAACAATTATTTGACTGTTGTTTTCTATGTTTTCTTTGCTAACTATAACCTCTTTATTGCCAGACGTAATAATCGCTGTACCTGAGTTTCTTATACCACCCTCTTCCCCCTCCTTAATTCTAACCCCTGCCACCTCAATCTCCTCCGCCTCAATCTTCTTCGCTTTTAATCTTTCGACAATTAAGTCTCCGGAAAGAGAGAAAACTGGTTGTGGATTTTCTGGGTCTTCTTGAATTAGAGTTAGATTATCTGAAAAGTTTTGTAAAGCTTCT
>WGDO01000041.1 GCA_015493225.1 Patescibacteria group bacterium | reverse complement strand
GAATTTTGAAAGATAGGGCTTCAATTTCGAAACTACGTTTTAAAAAAAAGGAAAGAATGAAAAATTATGATTAAAACTAACTACAACAGCGGTTATACGCAATATGCCCGGCTTCGCCTATCGGGCATACTGCGCATACCCGCCGTACGTTCTATGCCATTTAAAGAAAAACTATATGAGTAAAACAAAAATTCCAGAGAATGTAGTTAGACAATTGCTAATCAATTCCGGTGGGAGATGTGAATATCGTGGATGTAATGAACAATTATACAAAGATTTAATTACAAAAAATCGGTTTAATTTTTCGTATATAGCTCATATTGTAGCTGATTCCGAGAAGGGACCAAGGGGAGATAAAATTAGATCGCCAAAATTAAAGAAAGACATATCAAATCTAATGTTACTTTGTGATAAACATCATCGTTTGATTGACAAAGAAGATGTTGATGGACATCCTGAAACTTTGCTAATTAAAATGAAAAAAGAGCATGAAGATAGAATTGAAATGCTAACAGAAATTCAACCAGAAAGACAAAGTTATATTGTTACATACCTTGTAAATATTGGAAAGAATACCCCAAACATAACATTTGAACAAGCAGCTAATTATTTACTTCCTGATTTTTATCCAGCTATATCAAGCTTAATAGAGTTAGCAACTACAAACAGTCCAATTCAAGATAATGATGTTGCTTTTTGGGAAACAGAGACTCAAATACTTCAAAAGAATTTCGATGAAAAATTACGAGATTTTTTAAGAACAAAACGGATAAATCACATTTCTCTATTTGCACTCGCCCCTATGCCATTGTTAATAAAATTAGGGGCATTAATAAATGACATCCAAAATATTGAGGTGCATCAACCAAGAAGAAATCCAAAAACATGGAATTTATCAAATGACATTATTAAAACCAATTTCAAAGTTATCAATCCTGATAATAAATATAATAAAGTTGCATTAAATCTTTCTTTAAGTGCAACAATTAATAACGAAAGAATTTTTAATACATTAGGAAAAGATACAACTGTTTATAAAATAACTATAAACGAACCCTTTAATGATTTTTTGAAAAGCAAATACCAAGTATTTGAGTTTGCAAATATATTGAGAAAGTTACTTGATAAAATAAAATCAAAATATGATGAAAAAACAAAACTTCATATTTTCCCTGCTATCCCAGCAGCATTAGCAATTGAATTTGGCAGAGTTTGGATGCCAAAAGCCGATATGCCATTAGTAATTTATGATCAAAACAAAAAATTAAATGGATTCATTAAAACTATTGAGATATGATAACATTAGAACAAAAAAATGAACTCAATGAAATATTTGAAGAACTCACTAAAAATTTGGATATTTCTGAAACAGAATACGAATTAGCTGTTAAAAGTTATAATGCTGTCGGTAACTGGCTGTCAAAAGAAGATTCTATTCTATTCAAATATAAACCTGAAATCCTGCCCCAAGGTTCATTTATGTTAGGAACAGTTATAAAACCAATAAATGAAGATGATGATATTGACATTGACCTTGTTTGTCAACTAAAATATAAAGAAGAATATTGGACGCAAAAAGATTTAAAACAAAAGGTTGGATTTAGAATAAAGCAAAATGAAACATACAATAAAATGCTGGATGATGAAGGGAGAAGATGTTGGACATTAAAGTATAGAGATAATTCTAACACTGGAAAATACCATATGGATATATTACCTTCTATAACTAATGATAAATATTCACAGATACTAGAAAAAGCTTTTTCATCAACAACTTATGAAGATTTTGAAAAGTTGGCTCTAAGAATAACTGATAGTGAGGCTAATAATTATGATACCGATACAAATATTAAAAACTGGTTAAAAAGTAACCCATTTGGTTATGCTAGGTGGTTTTATAATAATGCTATTATTAAAACAAGAAAGTTATTTTCATTAAATGAAGCAGTAAACCCTGTTCCAAAATATCAAAAAGAGAAACTTCCTCTTCAACGATCAATTCAGATTCTAAAAAGGCATAGAGATATAATGTTTAATGGAGATGAAGATAAACCAATATCAATTATAATAACAACATTGGCTACAAGAGCATATAATCAAGAGAATAATATCTTTGATGCTTTAACTACTATTATAAGTAATATGCGTTCATATATTGAAAAGAAGTTTTGTCCAAAGTTAGGAAAGGAAATATATTTTATATCAAACCCCTTAGTACATGACAATTTTCCGTTTTACCACTATAATCAATTGATATTTAAGTTATTATGTTGATAACTTGGTAATAACTTTTATCTGTTTTTGTCATTTAATAATCTGGCATTCAGTATATTAGATAAGTTTTTAACGACAAAAACATCT
>WGDO01000040.1 GCA_015493225.1 Patescibacteria group bacterium | reverse complement strand
TTTTGAAAGATAGGGCTTCAATTTCGAAACTACGTTTTAAAAAAAAGGAAAGAATGAAAAATTATGATTAAAACTAACTACAACAGCGGTTATACGCAATATGCCCGGCTTCGCCTATCGGGCATACTGCGCATACCCGCCATACGTTGGGCTTAATTAAAATGATAATAACAAACAAGACAAAAACCATATATGTGTTTAAAATAAAAGAGAATAAAAAATGAAAATAAAAAATTTTAAAGCAACGAATGTCCACGGATATTTAAATTATGACATAAATTTTAATGAGAAAATAACTTTTTTAATAGGTATAAATGGAACAGGTAAAACGAGTGTTCTTAAATTAATTTTAGGTTTAATATCACCCTCTTTTAATTATCTAAATAATATCGAATATGATAAAATATCATTAAGTTGTTTTGACCCTGATTTGGGTGATTATGTGATTTCAGCAAAGCCACATACTAATGAAACAATACAGCTTAGTTTACAAATTGGGGACTCTGATCCTGTTATTGGTGAATTTGAAAAAATACCAATGGGTTTATATAATAGGTTAAATAGTGAAGAAAGAAGTAATAAATTACAATATCTAATTGAACGTTTTGATGAAGAAGAAGTTGTTGAAGAAATAAAAAAATTAACCACCCCTCTTTTTTTAGGACTTGATAGAAGAGTTTATGAAGGACAAGAAATTGACAGAATGCGTGAAAGCTTTTTGTTTAGAAGAAGGTATAGAGAATTTCCACAAAATGATCCTCTAAACATAAGTTTAATGTATATTCAAGAAATAGTCTTTGATTATGTTAGAATAATTGCTTCAAAACAACCACAAATAAACCAGGATTTTAAAAATAAGATTTTAATTCAATCGTTTGAGTTTTTAGAAAGTCAAGATATTAATATTTTAAAAGATTTTAAAGAATTAAGAAAGAAAAAGGAAGAAGCATTAGCTGCTTTTGATAATCTAAGAATAAGTGGTTTTACTGAACAAGTAGATACATTTTTTACACAACTTGAAAAAGTTTTAAGAGAGATTAAAAAAAGGCAGAAAGGTGATAATGAAGAAATAAGTCGTGAAAGTATTGAGTTTTTTCAAAAATGGTTCAATAATCAGCCACAGCTTCAAAGAATTGATAAATTAATAGAGTTTAATCAAGCATATCAAAGTGAAATTGAAAAACTTTACGAACCATTAGAAAAGTTAAAGACTATTATAAATCAATTCTTTAGTGAGAGTAAGAAGAAAATTTTAATCGATTCTCAAGGTCGTTTAACTATAAAATTCAAAAATGGAAAAGAAGCCCAATTATTTGAACTATCGTCAGGTGAAAAACAAATCATAACGATGCTCGGCCATTTAATATTTTTTGAAGAAAAATTTAAACAAAAAGAAGGCATTTTTATTATTGATGAACCTGAGGTTTCTTTACATTTAGCTTGGCAAGAGATATTTGTAAAATCAATAATGGAATCAAGTCCAAATACTCAATTTATATTAGCGACTCATTCCCCTGCAATTACAGGTGATGCTCCAGAAGAATTATTTCAAGATTTAGCAAAATTGAATTAAATGGTAAGACGAGGATTTAACTTTAACAGTCTAAAAGCATTACCTAAATTTTTTGCTTTTAGAAATGAAATTGATATATATACAGAAGATAAAATAAGTGATAAAGAATTTTATAAAGTTCTTTTAGGACGCCTTGTATCAAATAAGGTCAAAATAAATGACATTACTCCATTAGGAAGTAAATCTAATGTTCTTAGAGCATTTGATGAGCAAGATATTAATTCAAAGCGCAAAAAAATATTTATTATTGATGGAGATTTAGATTTAATAATAAATACAAACCGTAAGAGTGAAAAAAACTTAGTTGTTTTAGATTCTTATTGTATTGAAAATTACCTTATAGATGAGGATGCTGCAACAGAGTTGATATATTTTTCGAATGGAAAAACTGATAAAAAAACTATTTCTAAAAAGTTGAATTTTGATAAATGGTTGAATTATAACAAAGAGGTATTAATTAAATTGTTCATTAATTTTGGAATATTAAGAATGTTTGGAGGCGGACCTAGAATAAAAAGTGCGTCAATGTTCTTAATTGAAGTAAAGAAACAAACGATTTTAAACAAAGAAGAAATAGTAAAATATTCACTTGAAGTTAAAAATGAAATTATTGAATTATTAAAAGAAAAAGGATATGAAAATCCTGAGGAAGAATATGATAAACAGTTTCAAAAATTAATAAAGTTATGGCCTATTGAAAACAACACATTACTAAGAATAGTTTCAGGTAAAGATTATTTAATTCATTTGCTTCAACATAGGATTAAATATTGTATCGGTAAGGGTAAATCTTTATTTCCTAAACAATCTCTAAAATTGTATTTGGCTAGTAATTGCGATTTGTCCAGATTAGAATTTTTGAAAAATAAATTAAAAAACTAAGCCCAACAATGTATATAAGTCATTGGGCGAGTGGTAGTTAATTGAAAGATTATGAATATAAATAAACGGTATAGTTACTTGAAAAATTGATGTTTCAAAACGCCCAACGCCTCATATACTGAACCGTTAGCACACATAAAATAAATGAGAAAGTAACATGTTAAACAAAATTAAACTATAGAACTTATGAAAAGGATATTATTCATTTTGGTACTATTTTTTTTAACAATTGAAGGATGGTCGCAAGAGACCTATCACAACCAATTCTCAAACACACCAGCGACCTCGCGTTTTCAAATAGTACAATCGGAAATGGGAGTACGTTATACATTTAACATTGATAAATATACGGGTAGTGTTTTTCAATTAGTCAAAAGTAAGTCGGGATTAACATGGCAAATTATTGAGTCGGAAAATCAAGATTATGATAAAAAAATTCCAAACCATGTTAACTATCAGCTTTTCATATCTGGATTAGGTATAAGATATACATTCTTAATAAACGTAAATACTGGAATAACATGGCAATTGACAGAGGATTCAAAAACTGGTAACCTATTTTGGAGTGCATTGAAATGAACAGAATGAAAAAAAGATCATATAGTTGGAAGTTTATGCAGTATATTTTTTAGACAGAAATTATTTATAACACAAAATATTATGAAAGAAATACTTATTGAGGATAAACAAAAATATTTAGTTGAAAATTATCCCTTTTCGGAAATTCCAGATTTAGCGGACAGGAAAAAATGCTTACATTGTGGTTCTAATATAGTAGTTGGGAATTATAAAGTTTTTGCAGATGAGTTAGGGGCAGAGTATATCTGTTGTCCTAATGCTCCAAAGTGTGACGGTACAGTGATTGACTGGATTGATATTTAATAATCGGAAAATCTTTACCTGTTCTTTATTTTATATCTGTTACTTTCTAATATATTAATCCATACTATTAAATCTGCATAACAGCAAACAAGAATGATTACCTACTCAAATATCGAAAGGGATTTAAATTGTAGTGAGTTTTTAAAGAATGTATAAATTTACGTGTGCTAACAATGGCTCATAGTGCATACCGCAATTACTTGTAAACATGACAATTAAGCATTAAATGAAGTTACCGGGAAATAGGAAAATATAACATTGAAATTGCGGCACGCACCATAGCCTGAACCGTTATGCGGCATTATAATCAGATAATATTTAGATAATGTTTGGATATATTCAAAGAAAGGTATACTTTTGTATTCAGATAAAATAAGGATACGAAATGAATAAATACATAAAAAAATTAAATTTTGATTTCAGCACAAACCAGAAGG
>WGDO01000039.1 GCA_015493225.1 Patescibacteria group bacterium | reverse complement strand
CCTCCATCATTTCTTCTCCGAACTCAATATCACTTTTAGCATAAGCTATTTCATCTAACTTATCAAATGTAATTCCTTCTTTTAAATATTGCTCAGAATTATCTAAGCTTTTAAATTTTTCATAAGGAGTTAAATATGTCTCATACTTTTTCCTAATCTTTCCTCTTTTATCCATATAGTCAGTAGCAAATCCACAAGGACGATGATAACAAAGAAAGACATTAAAATATTCCAAATAGAAAGAATGAATATCAGGAGCATACTTTTTAGGAATATAATTTCTTCCCATAAATTTTCTAACCGTAGAAGCATTCTTGCCCTCTACTAATGCTTGGTCATTAGTTTTTCTACTCCTAGACTTAGTTTGTTTGATCATCAAAGAATTAAGCATTTCTGAAATATCATAATTGATATATTCTGATCCATTATCAGAATGAAAGTTAATTATTTTAAAAGGAGTTTGTTTGATTAAGTCTTCCAACAAAGGTTTCATAAACTTTTCTGTAATCTGTGGTACACAACCAATCATTTCCCATTGAGTTACTTCATCTACTATGTTGATATGATAAACCCCTTTAACACCGTTTAAATCGCCCTGATGCACTGAATCTACCCTTAAAAAGCCTGGTGTGCCATTAGGACAAGGTTTAGTTCTTTCACCGATATTACTAATCACAGGATTAGTTTTTGTGTAATGCATTGTCGCTGATTTATATTGAAGATTGTTGTTTCGAATGTTGTAAACATGAGAAACAGATATTTGAGAAATTACAGAATATTTTTCATTCTTAAAAACAGAATATTCTCTAACCAAGTTTCTTTTTAAAGCATTTCCATTAGGAAAGTTCAAAACTTTATCTGCCTCAATTAACAAAGCTATTTCTGTAGGACCATATTTGCAGGGAAATTTAGTTCGATTATTGATTTTTAAACTAGCTAAGAGTTTGCCACCTTTCCATAAGCTAACTAATCTTTTTAAATGTCTCTCAGAGTATTTGGTTACTTTACTTAAATATTTTCTAACTAGCCTTTTCTTTTTCTTTCCTAATTGTCTGTAGTGTATTTTTACCAATGTGTCACTAATTAATTGGTATTTCTCTTTTCGAGAATTAATTTGAAACTTTATTTTACTTGTTCCCTTTAAAAATTCTTCAATATCCTCTATACTAACAATGCGATTAGTATTCATAATGATATTTACCATACCATCATTATTGTAGAATTCTTTTCGTTCTGCAAATGTCCTCAAAAGGGACATTTTGCATTAGAAAGAGGTGATTTTTGGACATCTTGTATTGGACAAGTCTAAAACTTGACGATGTTTTGAATTTAATATATACTTAAAAAAGTTAGGAAATTAAATATGCGGGTATTGTATAGTGGCTTATTACATCAGCCTTCCAAGCTGAGGACACGGGTTCGATTCCCGTTACCCGCTCAGAATATGAAATAAAAGGTTATATTGAAAAATATAGTCTTGTTATTTTATCTTAGGATAGCGGGAATCGAAGGGCGTGAGTAGAAACCGAATGAATAGTGAGGTTTCTGTGTGTAGCGCCCAGGCTTCGAGTCGGAGCGAGAAGGATTCCTGTTACCCGCCCAGAAGCTTAGAAACAACCCGTTACCAGGTTGTTTTTGTTTAGTAACTCATTTTAATTACACTAATTTTATGCAAATCGGAATTATTGGCCTACCAAACGTGGGTAAATCAACCTTATTTAAGGCCATCACTAATATTCAAGTGGATATTAACAATTACCCTTTCTGTACTATCGAACCAAACGTGGGGGTTGTTGAAGTTCCCGATGAACGAGTGGATAATTTGGCTAAAATATTTAACTCTAAGAAAAAACTTTACGCTACCATAGAATTTGTCGACATTGCCGGATTAGTTAAAGGAGCCTCCCAGGGAGAAGGTTTGGGAAATAAATTTTTACACAATGTTCGGGAAGTTGACGCTTTGGTTCAAGTTGTCAGAATTTTTGAGAATACAAATATTACTCACGTCCACGAGACAATCGACCCCAAACGAGATATGGAAATTATAAACACAGAACTTATTTTGGCTGATTTAGAAACTATTTCCAAAAGATTGAGCAAATTAGAAAAAGAAACAAAAAATACAACTGATAAAGAACTCCTGAGAAAAAAAGAATTAGTTGAAGAATTAAAAACTATCCTTGACGCAAATGATTTAACAAAGGTACAAAATTTTATTAAGTCTCTAGGAGAAAAAGATTTTATTTTAATACAGGATTTACATCTTCTATCTTTTAAACCAATTCTCTATGTTTTTAATACAACTTCTCCAGAAAGTATTAAAGAAGATTTACAAAAATTCAATGTTAAACTGGATAAAAATAAATATCTTGCTTTGGATATTAAAACCGAAGAAGAACTTTTGGAATTAGATGACTCTGACAAAAAGGAACTGGGACTAAAATCCGAATTGTCTAGTCTTATTTCCAAGAGTTATGCTCTATTAAATTTGATTGTTTTTCTAACAACTGGTGAAGATGAGACTCGCTCCTGGTCAATAAAAAAAGACTCAACCGCTCCTCAGGCCGGTCGAGCCATTCATGGTGATTTTGAAGAAAAATTTATTTGCGCTGATGTTGTCACCTACGATGATTTAATAACTTCCGGTTCCCGTGCTAAAGCTAAAGAGAAAGGCTTGATACGCGTGGAAGGAAAAGACTACATTGTCCAGGATGGTGATGTGATTGAATTTAAAATTTAAACAATTGTTTTTAAATTAACTAATAATACAATTATTAGTTATTGCCTGCATTTAGATTGTTAATTGTTATGTATTTTGCAGTTTGTTGTTGACCGTCCTGTCGGTGCCTATTAAGCAAAAAAGCGATGAGCACAGTAATTGTTACCGCAACCATAGAAATAATGGCGAATTTACTGTCCAATGCTCTGGCCTCATATATTCCGCCAGCATAAAAATAGACATAGGCTAATTTCTGAATACGCTTCCAGTTCTTTTTCATAAGAACCATTGATAAATTATTTGATGTTACTAGAAGTATAAATCCAGTAATATCACCAAGGTGAGCAAAAATAGTATAATTACGAAAAGACCAATATTGTTTTGTAAATACTGATGATAAATAACTGGAGTCAGGAATAATAAGTTTTCCAATGACAAACGCAATGACAATTGAAGCTGACAAAAGCCCTACTCCTTTTCTTAATATAACCAATTTTCGTAGCCATTTTTGATTTATAAAAATATCCGCCAACGGCCTTACTAGCATAACCAATGTTACTGCTAAAAAAGAAACAAAATACCAGACACCCTGCATGGCAGGACTTATATTACCAAAGGCACTCCATAGGGGAAGAAGAGCTAAAATAGTTAAAGCACTGGCTAAAAAAAAGTTTTGAATGATATTTATAATTTTCATATTTATAAAGACTTTTTATACAACTTAATTCCTTTTGATGTAATTATATCACCTTTTGTGTTAATTAGCACATATTCCAAATTTTCTTGATTCTTTAAAAATTCCTCCGCCCTTTTATTTCCCAGAGATATTGCTAGAGTGGCCAAAGCATCAGCCTTAGCGCCATTTGAATGTATTATACTTGCTGACAATAAATTTGTTTTAGCACTGTCCCTAGTAGTGGCATTTAATATGTGATGTTTTTTACCGGCGGTGGTTTTCCATTTTCTTTTGTAGGTACCACTGGTGCATAGAGCTCTATCTTTAATTGAAAATGAAATGTTTTTTGATTGATCTAGGGGATGAACAATTTCTACAATAAATTTTTTTTGATTTTGGTCAACTCCTTTTATATACATATCTCCTCCGATATTTATGATAAATCCATTATCACTTTTTATACTTTGAGAAATTTTCTGGACAACATAGCCTTTTAAAAACCCATTAAAATCTAGTTTCTGTGTTTTTCCTAAAATTATTTTATTATCTTTAAAAACTATTTGCTCTACATTAATATCATAGTCTGTTTTTCTAGATTGGATGCTTTTATTTTTATGTAATTTTTCGAATGACTTATCATAGCCAATTTCTGCAACCTGCATAAGTGAATTAAATTTTCCCTTGGTTATTTTATGAAGGAATTGTGAAACTGAATACACCTCCAGAAATTCTTTGGAAGCTATAATTTGTTTTTTATTATTCAGTATCGTTAATTCGCTATTGTTAATAAAACGTGAAAATTTTCTTTCGTAAAATTTGGCAATATTACTGGCTTGTAAAAAATATTTATCTGCTTGAGAAACATTATCGGCAATAAAAGTCATATCAAAATCGCAACCCATTATTTTTGCATGATAGTTGTATTCTTTTGTCATATGCTTTATAATTAAGATACTTTAAACTCGTCTAAGGGAGATTGTTATATTAATAGGTTTAAGGGTTTATTTTAAACAACTTACTTAATTATAATACATTATTATGAAAAAAAATATACTTACAATATTATCTAGTTTTTTTGGCGTCGGATTTGTTCTTATGTTGGGTACAAATATAATTTATCGCACAGTTATTATCCCTAAAATCAAAGAAACGCTTACCCAGGAAAACAAAAACAAAGAAGTTACGCTTCAAGAAAAGAAGTCTCGTATCCAGCAATTGGAAAATGATTTGACTATTAGGATGGCCCAGCAAAAGGATTCTGAGAAAAAATTGCAAGAGAAGCTGGATGAAGAAGATCGTTTTGCTCGACAAAAAGCTCAGAAAGAGGAAGAGGCTCGCTTGGCAGCTCAGGCCCAGGCAGATGCTAAAGCTAAGGCAGATGCTCAGGCCAAATTAGATGCTAAAGCTAAGGCAGATGCTGCTGCGGCACGTAAGGCTGCCAAGAAAAAATCCAGCAAAAAATCAAAGGCTTCTTAATTTTCCAAAAAGGTGATTTGTTATTTATAAGAATTATTTAACTAACTTCGCCCGATAATACAACCTACGTAGGGCGGTATGTTTTGGGGTGCAAGTATATAAAGTTAAAATTGGTTCGGTGGTTTTTTTAAGAATTTCTCGCCCTCCTTTTTCATTGGGAGATACCACTCCTTTTTCATAAACTTGATATTCAAAAACTTTGTTGCCATAATGCACTTGTATTTTATCTCCATTTTTTAACTTATCCAGGTCTTCAAATATTTTATAGGATGGCTTATTGCCAAATTTCCAACGATGCCCAGAAATAACCATGTTACCATTTTGTCCTGGCAAAACTGTTGTTTTATGTCTTCCCAATCCCTTATCTAATATCCCTGGTTCCGTACCAGCTAAGATTGGTGCTTTCGTCTTTACTTTGTCAGTGTTGATTTCTAGCCAAAAATTCCCTAAATCTTTCCGGGAAAATTCTTTTTTATTACCATTTTTACTCTTATTTTTTGTGACAACTTTTTCTTGTTTCACTTGAGAAGAACTGTCCTTAACGGTAATATCACGCTCCCCAAAAAACCAAAACCAAAAGAGAATATACCCAATGGCAAAAATGCCAATGGCAATCGGTTTTTTGTGTTTATAAATATAATTTTTAATGTCGGCTAAATGTATCTTCACGAATGATTTATATTAGAACTAATACCCCGCCCGTTGATAGGCAGGGTATTGTTTTTTTATTAAGTGACAACTTTATTATATGCTAATATTTTTCTGCTTTAACTTTATTCTAATTCCTAATATTGGCAATAGCCCAATTAACCATAGCAAACTATTATCCCCTGTCTTAGCCAATCTCCATTCTTCGGTGGTATAACCAAAGTCTGCTTTGGTATAGTTTTGTTTGTTTCTTAAATGAACAGTATCTTTGCCATCTATCTTACTATCTGGATCATAGGTTTGAATATATTTGGCCACATCTTCCGCTTTAACTATTACTTTATATTTTCCTTTAGGAAGATTTTCAAACTTATAATGCCCATTGTGATTGGTATCGGTTCGCCAAACTTTATCATCTTTTTTGCCGTGGTCATATTTTCCATTTGGTCCATACCAAATTAACTTCACTCTGATATTTTCCAAGCCCGGTTCTCCTTCATCTTGTTTGCCGTTGGCATTTTTATCCAACCAGATGGTGTTGCCGATGGACGAATCACCTCGATCAATTCTAATTGCCGGTCCGGCCGGGTCGTGAATAATGCCATTTGCTACTCCGTCAGCATCCAGCGGTCCTCCATCAACAATAGAATAACTAATGGTAGTGACCGTTTTGCCGTGAATTTTGGCGGTAGCAAAATCAACTTGACTAGTAATATTGGAATATGTTTGGTTACCAATATGGTATTTTTTGTACTTCCAATTTTTACTCTTGTATTTTTTATCGTAGTAAATTACCACTCTGGCAGTCGCACCGGGGGTGTTACAATTAATAGTGAAATCATTTAATCCTAATGGATAAAAATGCTGATCGTCTTGTGTTGCAAATTCGCTTTCTTGCAAAATGTTATAACCAGTAATTGTGCCACAGTCTCCGGTTACAACGATAGTTGTATAGCTATCACTCTGTTGATTGTGTTGAGTGGCAACATTGGCTTGCTCCTTATCCGGTATTCCATCGCCATTTCCGTCTCCATCAGGAGCTTGGTCCTCTATTTCATCATCTATATTATCACCATCTCCCGGAGATAGATTTATGCTAATTGTCGCTCCGCTTATCGGTCCGTTACCGGCCGCGTCTGTTGTTTCGGTGCTAAAAGTATGACTACCCTCCGCAATCGGATTGATTGCTTCACAGGCCCAATTTCCGCCGGCATCAACGGTGGCCGAACAAACGGTGTTACCATTTTCATCTTTAACCTCCACTAAAGAACCAGCCTCTCCGGTACCGGAAAATGTCGGGGTGGTATCGCTAATTTCCGATCCGTCTATCGGCGAAGTGATAACGGAAGCTGAAGGAGCGGTGGTATCAACAGTTATTGCTACTACTGGTGATTGTCCACTTTCATTACCAACAGTGTCTGTTT
>WGDO01000038.1 GCA_015493225.1 Patescibacteria group bacterium | reverse complement strand
TAATATACTTATTAAGAGGTTGAGAAGTTGGATATTTAAGAATTTAAGAAATTGGGAAGTTGGGAATTTAATAATTTAGAAATTGGAATATAAACTATTAAAACAATAATATTATGAAATTTACTTGTAAAAAAGATAAATTAAAATTAGCTGTTTCTAAAATAGAAAAGATTGTTTCTAAACAAACAACACTACCAGTTTTAGGAAATATTTTAATTAAAACTGATAAAGGACAATTAGTTTTAATGGCTACTAATTTGGAAATTGCTATTAAAATTACTATTAGTGCTAAAATTGAAGGAGAGGGTTCAGTTACTGTTCCACCAAGAATATTAAGTGGATTTTTAAATAATATAAATGATGAAGTTGTAAATGTGGAATTAATTGATAATAAATTTTATATTAAATCCGAAAATCATAGTATTCAAATTAAAACATTAAGTGCTAAAGATTTTCCAATTATACCAGATGCTCCAGAATTATATTACTTTAGGATTAAAACAGAAAATATAATTAAGGCAATGTCTGGAGTAAATATTTCTGTTGCACATAAAGATACTAGACAGGAATTAAATGGTGTTTTTATGCAATTTAATAAAGATAAATTAATTTTAGCATCAACGGATAGCTTTAGATTAACAGAAATTAAAATTCCTTTAATAAAGGAATCTGTAAATGAAGAATATATAAATTATATTGAAAAAGAGAATAATATAATTTTACCAAATAATATTATTGCGGAAATTCAACAATTATCACCGGAGGGAGAGGTTGATTTTTATGTTAATGAAAATCAAATATTTATAAATAATGGAAATATTCAAATTACTTCACAGTTAATCAATGGACATTATCCTGATTACAAACAGATTATTCCAACTGATTGTGATATTAAATTGAAAATTAATAAGAGTGAATTATTGGACGCGGTTAAGATTGCTTCATTGGTTACAAACAGCCAAAATGGTGAAATAAAAATTATTAAGAAAAAAGAAGATTCTTTTATTACTATCATAGCCCAATCTGTTGATTTGGGTGAAAATATTTCATCTGTTAATATTGATGATAATAATAGTGAATTTGAAATATATTTTAATCATAGATATATATTAGAAGGTTTAACTAATAGTTTATTTAATTCTGAAAAAATTTCTATTGAATTCAAACAAGAAAAGTCACCAGTAATATTTAAAAATATTTATAAAGGTGAAATTGTAGATAGTTTTTTGTATATGATTATGCCAATAATCAAAAATTAAATAATAGATAATAGATGATGAACACTAAATAATAAAAATTAAATAATAAATATATTATTTAATTAATAAAAATATATAATATATTAATATAAAATTTATGAAGGAAATTATTTTTAGTATCTTAAATAATACTGCTTTTATTATTGGATTAATAGGAGTAATAGTAATTGTTATTGGTGTATTGGTTGGTTTTTATTTTTATATAACAAGAAAAACTTTTTGGAAAATAAGAATGGTTTTGGTTAAACATATTTTATTAGGATTGGATTTTTTAATAGCCAGGGATATAATTGAAACTGTTATTTTGAAATCTAATAGTGCTTTGTGGATAGATTTAGCTTCACTGGTACTTATTATTGCAATCAGAGTTATTTTTTCTATTTTTGCTGAAAAAGAAATGGATGAACTTATGGAAGATAAAAAATAATATTATTTAATGAAATCTTTTGCGGATATTTTAAAAAAAAGAGTAAGGAAAGGAAATCAAGGTAAAATTGAGTTGGATTTTCATACAGTAAAGAAGGCAATGGAAGATGTTATAGAAGATATTTTTGGAAATGTTGGTAAAAAAAATATTCAAGTTAGTTTTTATAAAAATGAAACTGGAAGTATAAGCTTAAAAATATTTAAATCAATTTGGAAGACGGAAGTTAATTTAAATAGAGGATTATTAATTTCTAAACTACAAAAGAAATTAAGAACAAAAAAAATCAAGAGAATTGTTATTAGTAGATAGTCTTAAATTTTACATCCCTAAATTGGAATTAAAAAATTGTGAATTATAAATTATAAATTTAGAAGATATATATTTATTATAAAAAATTGTCTAAAATAATTTCAAGAGTTGTAAATTTTTTTGAAAGTCAGCCATTAACCTTTAGTGGGTGGGTGCTTTCTTTTTTTACTTTATTGGGATTAAATTTATTTTTTCAAGCAATTACCTATGGATTTAAAAATGTATCGGCGGAATATTTAATTGGAGAAATAATTCAGCCTTATTATTTTATTCTTTATTTGACAGTAGTAATATTTTTGTATTTTATTACTGGGGAAAAAATAAAAAAAATACTAAGTTTTGTTTTGTGGGGATTTTGGAGTATTATTTTTTGGCCGATTATTGATAAAATTATTTTTGGAAATAAATTTCATCTCAGTTTTTATATTTATGATAGTCCAGGTGGTGTATTACACAGTTTAATTACTTTTTTTGGGCCAATAAATTCAGTAGGAATTTTATATGGTACAAGACTGGAAACAATTTTTATTGTGTTATTTGTCGGAGTGTATGTTTATTATAAAAGAAAGAGTGTTTTAAGAGCTCTCTTGGCCGGAGTTGGTATCTACGTCATCTTTTTTATTAGCGTTGCGTTACCGAGCATTTTAGTTTTTATTATAGAATTTTTTAGAAGTAATAATGTTTTAGAAATAACAAAATTAGATATTGTTAAATTTTTTAATACCCCGTTACAATATTTTGGAGTTATGGAAAGGGGTTTTGCAGTTACATTTTTTTATAAAATTTCTTTGATTTATAATTTGATTTTTGTGATATTGTTAGGTTGGTTGCAATTTTTGTGGAATAAAAAAATATTATTTGGTTTATTGAAAAATATTCGTCTTCCTCAAATGATTTTTAATTGGGGATTGTTATTGGCGGGGATTTTAATTGGAGGATATTATTGGTCGG
Organism: Patescibacteria group bacterium; assembly: GCA_015493225.1. GTDB lineage: Bacteria > Patescibacteriota > Minisyncoccia > Moranbacterales > DUUL01 > S145-42. The sequence continues at coordinate 12,186 of WGDO01000038.1, read as the reverse complement.
ATAATTTTATTTTTGATTTTTGGTCAGTGTTAGTGTTGGTAAATTTATTTTTGACGGTTTTATTTTCTTGGTTATTTTCAGTGGTGATAAATGATATTGAGGATGTAAAAATTGATAAAATATCAAATAAACAACGCCCTTTGGTTACTGGTTTAATTAGTGGGGAAAATTATATTAATTATGGTTTTATTTTTTTGTTTTTGAGTTTATTATTTTCTATTACCATTAGTGGAAAAATTTTTATTTTAGTTGTTTTATATAATTTAATTACTGTTATTTATTCAAAATATCCATTCAAATTAAAAAGAATTCCCTTGATATCGGGAATAATTTCATCCTTGGCATCGTTATTAATATTTCTAGTTGGCTATATTTTAATTTCCAGCCAACAATCACTGGATTTATTTCCTTGGAAATTTGTTTTATTTTTATTTAGTGCCTACGCTCTGGTTTTACCAATTAAAGATTTAAAAGATTTAAAAAGTGATAAACAAAATGGAGTAATAACAATAGCTGGATTATTGGGTGAAAGAAGAGTGAGAATATATTTTGGCTTGGTTGTTTTTGTTTTGTATATTTTATTAGTTTTTGTTTTTGGTTTTTATAATATTTTTTATGGAGCAATTATTTGTGGAGGATTGAGTTATTGGATCATTAATAATCCAAAAAACTCTCGCAATATTTTGCTTTATAAATTGTTAGGAGTGGTTTTAATTTATATTTTAGCTGTGATTTTATTGTAAAAATTATTTATTTGTGTTAATATTTTAATAAGAATATTTTTAATAAAAAAAATATGAACAAAAACAGAGAGGGGGTGGGAATATGAAAGGTTTTATGGATTTTGTTAGAGAACAGGGAGTGGTTGGTTTAGCGGTTGCTTTTATTCTTGGAGGGGCCATTTCCGATGTAATGAAATCTTTGGTTGGAGATATTATTGATCCAATCCTTGGTTTGTTTTTGGGAAATGCCGACGGTTTAAGAGAAATGTCTTTTTCAATTGCCGGCGCAGACATAATGCTCGGTAATTTTATCTCAGTGCTTATTGATTTTATAGTGGTCGCTTTTGTGGTTTACTATATTTTCAAGAAATTGGGATTGGATAAAATGGACAAAAAGAAAGAAGAATAAAAAAACAAAAATTTATCTTCAAAGAAAAACAAGCGTTTTAGCTTGTTTTTCTTTGAAGATAAGTTTATAATTTAAACGAAATTTAATGGTAAATTTGGACTGCTAAAAATTTCCAAATGTATGCTATAGTAAGGGTTAGGAGTTAATAAGTTAATTTTAAGATAAAAAATGGATAGACGAAGAGAAAATAAACAAAAAAGAGGGAATAAAATTAGGATTAATGAATCTTTAAAACAAAAAGCAACGGCTTTTAAATATCAAATAAGTACATTATTAAAAGATGATAATTTTAAAAAACGAATCAATGAAATTAAAAATGAACTTATGGTGGAAATTAGATATGATACAGCCGACTCTGTAGATAATGCATTACAATCTCTTAATAAATTATTATTTAATTTTAGGTTTGTGAGTGATAAAAATATTCTTAATGGTAGAGGAATTTTAAGAGCTAATAAAACAAGATTAACACAATTATCTACCGGAAAATTAACAAAAATGCAGTGCAGACCGTTTAAGAGTGGGGTAGCACTTGTTTTAGAGGTTGGTTTTGTAAACAAACTAAGATATAGAATAGTGGATGGCGCAAAAGTTAGTCAAAAAATTCCACAAAAAACAATTAAAATTTCAATGGAATATGCTCGAAAGGAGGATGAAAATTATAACATAATAGATAATGTTCTTTGGCAAGGGAGTGAAGATGAATTACATAAAAAAAGCGATACAAACGGGGGTGCTTTTGATAATGTTGTAATTAGAAAACGGGTTGGTTTAAATTAAGGTTAATTGAAATTGGTAACTTTAAATTTTTTGGTATTTTGCCAGGTTAATTCAAAAAGGGAACGATGCATGGTGGCGATGTTTTGATCTTCAATAATTATTCCGATTAAATTTTCATCGGAAAGGGAAATGTAGGAAATTTTATTGTCATAGATTTGCATTACAGACCCAAAGGGAAAAAGTTTTTCAGAAATAAGATGAGTTTCGGTTATTTCGGAAAAATAATTTTTTAAAAATTTATGAACAAACGGGGTGTCAATTACGATACCTCTTTTTTTGATTCCATATTTTTCTCTTTTTTTGGCGTATTTTTTATTTATTTCCGGCAGGTATTTATTAATGGCTTCCAGGTCGGCGTAACTTAAAATAGTGGTTTTAGTTTTAAGGGTGTCGTTTAAAACCTGTTCTATTCCTTTTACTCCTTCAAAAAATTTTATTCCGGGTTGGCTATGTTTTAATTTAAAGTCGGAAATTAGTTGGGGGAGAGTTTTATTAAATAATACCTGATCTCTTTGCAATTCTTTTTCTCTTTGTTTAAATAATTCTTGTAAATTATCGGGGTGAGTGGCATTAAAAATACTTACTTTGTTTTTGGTATCATATTTTTCCACCAGGTTTAATTTTTCCAGAACTTCCAATTCTTTATACACAATAGCTCGGGAGCGGTTTATTTTTTTGGCGATTACGGAGGCGCGGGTGTTTTTGTGTAAGTAAAGAAATTCCATTATTTCCGCCTGGGAGGGGGTTAGATTTGCTTTTAAAATAATTTGTTTGTACATAGGAATTTAAGTTTAATTAATAAATAGTTAGAAATATGATTTTAAATAAGTCACCTTTATTATATGGTATAAAATATATTTTGTCAAATTTAAATTAGACAAAAAATATCGTTTAAAATATGGTAAAAATATAGTACTGTCAATAAAATAACTTACATTTTTAAAATCTTGTATAAAAAAGACTTGACAAATTATTTAAATCTGTTATAATGTGATATTACGATAAAGAAATAAAAGATTTTTTTATTGTAAGTTCTTTTAAAAATTATCCATATTATTTTGCGGTGAGGCTGTAGGCCGATAATCTGTGGGAAAAAAGTTTTTTGAAAAAGTGTATGGTAAATTTTAATTTTATTATTGCTTTGTGAATACTTTTTTACTTCACAATTTAGGAAATTAAGTTAAATAAAGTTTAAAAATTAGTTTTTTAAATTGTGAAGTAAAAAGTAGTTAAAACCTTAAACTTTTTCTAGGGAGAAAAAATGAAAACAATAAAAGCATCAGTAACGAAAGACAGAAAAAACAAGGGTAAAGTCATCGGTAGGGTTTTTGCTGGCCATAATGTTGTTGGGAAAGTTGTTTTTTTTCAAGGAGAAAAGAAAAAACTTCCGGAAGTCGGCGACACAGTTCTTCTGAAGGAATTTCAGGATAGGGGGCGCTTTTTAACTGTCTCTAAGTGGACAGTGGAAACAGCCCAATCCCTCTACCTTAAAATGGCGGAAGCCATGGAGGGGAGAATAAAGAGGGCAAAAGGTGAAGTCTTCAAACAGTCTACAGTGGCGCTTGTAGAAAGTGCTAATGGGCAAATTGGGTATGCTACTAATCTGTTTATTGGTATACCGTTGCAGTGCCTGGAGTTTGGAATTAAAGACCAGCAAAAGGATTTACTTGTGCTGGCTAAAAAGTTTCAGGTCCTTATTTCAAAAAACAAAGATCTCGGGTCAAAACTTCTTTTGAAGTTAATGAAGGAGGCCACTAAAGTATTTGAAAAAGGAGGTGGCCCAAAAGACGTGATGAAGTTAGCCTCCTTTAAGGAGGTTGCTAACTTTGTGAAAACCCTGGTTGAGAACCCAGGGAGGTATCCCCAACGTGTTTGGTTGGGGGACTTGGGCACCAAGGGGAGAAGAGTTATTCCCCTTGATGAATAAAATACTGTGGCGGAGGAAGTTGAACCTAACTTCTCTCCGCCCTACAACTGCTTTACTGATTTAAATTGAATCGGTGGGGCTGAGTAGGGAGTTCTTTAAATTTTTTTGCGGTGAGGCTTATAATAGTTAATAATCCGTAAGAGAGAGACGATGAAAAAAAGGTATGATGAAGTATTATTGGTAGCAGGAACGGCAATTTTTCGCGAAGAGAAAAAAGTGAGAAAGGCCTTGATGTATTGGCAGGGTTTTGCTAATCAAAAGGGCGATGATGTCCCCTTGTCGGGAAAACTATCCCCTCAGGTTCTTGCTTTTTGGGTGGAGGCGGTCTTTGAGGCCGCATTTAAGGGAGAACCGGATTGGGTACCTCGCCCGAAAGCGAGGGTAGTTGTCTTCAGTAAAACGTCCATCTCCCTTATTTGGGAGGGGACTTTTACAAAGGGTCGCTTCATTGAAGTGATCTTTAACAACGATGGCAATGAACCCGTTGTTTTCCTAAAATGGAAAACCGGGACTGGAAGAAGAAGTCGCTTTCTCAATATTGAGAAAGTGTTAGATTTTGCCGACTCTTACGAGTCGGCAATGGACTCAAATAATAACGTGGCACGCTCTTGCTGGAAAGAGTGTGTCACCCAGACACACTGGGCTGCGTTAAGTAGCTTGATATAAGTGTGTCATGGCGGAGGAGGTTGAATTTAACTTCCCTCCGCCCTACAACTGCTTTACTGATTTGAATTGAATTGGTAAAGCTGAGTAGAAAATATCAAAAGTGTAGACTGTGATAATGTTCCTTAAAATAATTTTCCCAGGAGGAAAAAATGAAAACAATCATTATTAGTGTCGTATGTGCCATGTTTTTTGTTGGTAGTTACGCAGGGGCTAATGATAAAACATCGTCATGTACATGCTGTCAACGTATCATTGAATATGTTGAGGCAAAAGAGCACGCCAAAAGAGAACTTCGACGAGTTGTTTTATCAACGGAAATGAGTTGTGAACAAAAATGGCAATTTGTCAGCGATTATTGGCTTAATATAATTGACGTAGCAAAACAGCAAAGATTTCCACTGATAAATTATAAGAGGGAAAAACTGGCGTCGTCAATTTCATACAACTTGTATGGATCGAGCCAAAATCAGAGAGAGTGTTTTCCGTCAATTGAAAGTACGATAAAAAAGCTCAAAGAAATTGATGGCGAGCTATAAACACTGTGGCGGAGGAAGTTGAGTCTAACTTCTTTCCGCCCTACAACTGCTTTACTAATTTAGAATAAATTGGTAAAGCTGAGTAGGGAGTTCTTTTTTAAATTTTGCGGTGAGGTTATGACAACCGACAATCCGTGAGGTACAAGACGTGAAAACCATTACAGCAGTAACTATCTTTTTTTTTGGCGCTGTTTTCTTTCCGGTAGTAGGTATGGGAGGAGGACTATGCATTAATTGCATAGTCAAAGACGGCCACCTTATCTCTGGGTATTATGAGGTGGACGGGGTTGTCATTCATTCGGACAATCCAGACAATTATGACCCCGATGTGGGGTTTTATAATGAACTTAACCCAGGGGTGATATTCCTGGAAGGAGGTGTTGATTTAGGCCCGCCAGTGAGCGAGCCGAAAATCACCAATGATATTCCTCTCCCGGTAGAGGAATATCGTCCTTGTAATGATGCCGGGACGGGAGTCTGTTTGGGCGAACCATCCAAGTAAACTTCCTCGGGGTTGACGATATTGTCGTTGCCCCTTCTTTTAATTTTGTTTGAGAATATTTGTGGTATAATGGTAGGGTAAAATATTTATAGTCAAAAATAAAAATGGAAAAAGGATTGGAACAAAAAGAAAATAGAGATATATACAGAATACAAGAAGGGGAAAATAATATAGCCCTTGCTGTTGATGATGGTATTTCTAAAAGACAGGATATGAAATCTTTTCTTGCGAGTGTTGGGGCAGATTTTTTATTGAGAAATGATATAAAAAGTAGTGATAGTGAGCAGTTTTTTCAAAATCTATCATCTCAAAAAAATATTGATGTAATAGTATTAAAGATTGTGAGTTATGCTATTGAAAGAGAGGAGATATCTATGTTTGAGCATAAAAATGATAAAGAATATTTAGAGTGGGAATTTTTTCAAAATATTTTAAATAATTTATTATTAGGCGTTGTTGAAATTGATACTAGACTTAAAAGTAATCATTTTGGTGAGGTGTTAAAATATTATATTGCCACTTGTCTTGATGGCGGTCAGTCGATGTTACTTACAGATTCAACAATAAGAGCACTGGAAAATAAATCCAGTGATATAAAAATGATATCAAAAATAAGGCTTCTTGTTGACATTAACTCTGTAAGATATATTAGCACTCGGTTAGATGTTTGGCATAAAGATGATTTTGATAAAATAGAGCATATATTATCCGGTCAGTGCAATTTAAGGGAGTTTATTAAGGAGAATGCCAATGAATTGCAAGATGAGATGGGGCTGAACATAAGATTTATGAAATATGTATATAATTTGATTATTGAAAACTTAGAAGAAGGATATCATCTTAAAAATATGGAATTTTTATATGATTATATAAATAAACAAAGAGAGAGTGATAAATATTTTGTGCGTATGTATGCGGATATGATGGTTAATTTTTTAGATTCGGCAATTTCTGCAGTTGAAAACCAAATGTGGTTAGATATAGTTAATTTTGATAACGATGAGCTTGTTTTTAGAGAAAGGTTTGAAAATGAAAATGGGGAGGACATTACATATCAACTTTATAAGGATTGGGGTACTTTTGATATGCAAAAACGCATAGAATATTATCAGGTAATGAGAAAATATCCTCCACAATTAACGGATCAAGAAATTGATGATACGTGGAGATATTTATATGATGATGAAGAAAATGAAAGAGCTGATTGGTTGGATGATTTAAATAATGTTCCGGTAGCGAAAGGGACTATTGGTAAATATTCAAAGCTTGGAGATTTATTAAGTGTTAAAGTGTTTAATAATAAAAAAATAATAACAATAGATACAAACGAACAACTCGTTGAATATTTCTTAGAAAGAACTAAGCTGCGCAATAAAAAAGAATCTCCGGAAAAAGCGATTGAAATATTTGAAGAAAATTATTTATTTTTCATTTTTTCCAATTTAAATACAAGGGCATTTATAGAAAAAAGATTTAATATTAATTTGGGCGAGGTGGATGTGTTTGTGCAAAAACAATTTTTTAATTTTTTAAAAGATTTAAAAGATGTTGATGTTGAAAAAATTATAAAATTTTTTAATAAAAGTCGGTTGGGAAAAAACAACAGACTTAGAACGTTTCTCTCCCTTGAACAAGGGGGAGAGGAGATGGGCGAGAGGATTTTGTTGATTGGGGAGAGGTTGGGGGTTGAGGAGGCGGATTTGATTTTTGGTCAGTATGCGAAGATTGTGGATATGACGGAGAATGTTAAGGAGGAGTTGGAAAAAATATTAAAAAGACAGGAAATAGATGTGGAAGAAATTGACGAACAGGTTTTAAAAAATATTGCAGAAAGCATTTTATTAAAAGCGGGAGAGCTATTGGTGAATTTTGCTAATCGTTTAGAGCGAGGAGATGAATTGGACAGTAAAGAGATATTGGCAGAATTAAAAAACTTTAACGAGGATTTGCTATTTACTTTTGGGACATTTAAAAATTTAAAGGGAAAACTTAAATTAGAGGATTTGAAAGATACGGAATTTGAAAGAGTGTCGGTGGAAAGATACCGGGACTTAGAAAAAGAAATTATTGCTATTAGAAATGGAAACTATACTTTGGAAGATATAGAAAAAATTGAAGACGAAGATAGAAGAGAAAGGTTAAAAGAGATTTATGAAATGTTTGAGTTATATCGTAAAAATTACAAAAACCGAGAAAAATTTTTGGAAATCTTACTGGATGGCTTTGTAAAAGTTTTAACGGAAAACAAAACAAACACCCATCTGTATTTTGTAAAACAACACGGAAAAATTGTTGCTTTTAATCGATATGATGTAGCAGGTGAGGATAAAAAAATAATGGGGTCTTGTAATGTAATGCCTTCGGTGCAAGCTTTATCGGTTGGTGGAGCAATGTTCGGGGAAAGTTTGGATAATGAAAAAGAGGGGTATGATTTGGAATTGGCAACAGATGCTTTTTCGCCGGTAAGTTTAATGTATATGAAGCGAGGAAAATTTCAGGTGGAAAAAATTACCAATGAATTTGATCCAAGTGGTAAGTGGTCTTTTGTGATGAGAAGAATAAAAGATAGAGAGAGAAATAATTTTTATGAAGGGAAAGATTTGGTTAAGGAATACAAAGAGCAAAATAATGAAGCTAGTCAATTGCAGGGAGTTACTAAATTTGTGGTGAAATTGAGTAAAGATAGTGTACAGAGTAGTGAATATATTAGAGAGTTGGTCAATGAGAAGGAATTTAAAATTACTAATATTCTTGAGAAGGAGGGGGCAATGTATTTGGGGATGGAGAAGGGATAAATAATTAATAATTAATAATTAATACTTAATAATTAAAGGTTTTTTGTTGACAATTTTTACAATGGTGGGATTTGCCTTCTGTTGTTGGGTCGTTTTGTGAAATTCTCCTTTAATTCCTCTTTATCTCAATTTCTTACTTTGCTTTTAGTTTTGCGGGATAGACTTGTAGTTTCGCGGGACAGGCGCCGGGGGTGTAAAAAATTCACCTCTAGTTCCTTTTTTGGGAAAGGAGAGGAGGCAAGGAAGTTCATCTTTTTAAATAAGAGTGAAAAAATAAAATCCCCCTCCAGTCCCCCTTTAAAAAAGGGGGAAGTTTAAGGAGAATTTCTAAAAGTCCCAGGAGCCGTTGAGGTTGGAGGATTGGGTGTAGTTGATGACAGTGGTTTCCAGAAAATTACTTTTATCACTATTGGTGTCTTGTAATCGTTCCAGGTGTTTGTAGGGATTTTCAATAATGTCAGGATAAAGTGGGGAAATATTTATAAGTTCTAGACGTTGATTGGCGAGCCATTTAGTATAATTAGTGATAGTTTCTTTAGTGATGCCAGGAATTTTGTTGCCGAGAATATGTAAACTCCATTCAATGTCTTGGTCAACGGCTGTTTTAAACATTTCTTTGATTAATTTTTCATTAAAAATTTTAGGAAATTCATTTTTAATTTCTCGGATAAGATTAGCAAAAAGAGTAACGTGGGTTAATTCGTCTCGACGAATGTAGGAAATCATTCGGCCGGTGGCAAGCATTTTCATTTTATCAACTAGAGTGTCAAAAAAAGCAAAGCCGTTATAAAAATATAAAGATTCTAGAAGATAATTTCCAATAATACCCTTAAAGAAAGTTTCATCAGTGGGATTATCAATAAAATTTTGATAAATTTTTCCGATGTATTCATTTCGTTCTAGTAGAACTTTATCATCTCGCCAGAAATAATAAATTTCTTCTCGTTCTTTACTGTCCACTACTGTCTCTAGAATTGTGGCATAGGATTGAGAATGAATAGCCTCTTGATAGGCTTGGATGGAAAGGATTAGATTTACCTCAGGGGAAGTAACATAATCAGAAAAGTTTGGAACATTAACTGTTTGAATGGAATCAAGAAAAATCAGGAAAGATAAAATTCCCTTATAGGCACGTTGTTCATCAGGAGAAAGGTCGGCGTGAAACATTCGAGCATCGTCTTTAAGCCCGGATACTTTTTCTGGAATCCAAAAGTTTCCAATCATTACTGGGTAAAGTGAAGTAGCCCAGGAATATTTGGCATCATTGAGTTGGAATAATCCAGTGGTGTCACCATGAATAATTGTTCTCTTGGCAATATCATCAACTCCCCTTGGATTGAATATTTTATTTCTTTTGATTTTTGACATAGGTAATTAATTAAGAATTAAAAATTAAAAATTAATAATTTAAATCGTTTTTTTGTCTTGTTTTGTTTGTAAAAAATATCTCGGATAAAATAGAATGTTTAAAATTGGTTGTGAATTATAAATTATATTATTTGTTGTGGATTTTTATTATAACATAAATGAAGAAAAATGGTAGGTCTTGACAATTTGGGTTGTTGTGGTATAATGTTTCTATAAGTACTAAAAAATATAGTAATTATGGAAATGAATTGTGGAGGTAAAAATTTAGAAATTATAAGAATGCCATATATTTCAAAGACGGCCTTGTCTAATTATTTAGATAAAAATTACAATACATTAAGAAATTCTATAGCCTATTGGAAAAAAATTGGAAAGTTAAAACAATTAAAAAGAGGATTTTATGTATTTGCTAATTTTTTAAATCAAGGAGATAATTCTAGATATTATTCTCGTTTTTTGGCTACTAAAATGATTGAGCCTAGTTATTTGAGTATGGAAACTGTGTTGCAGGACTATCAGATGTTAACAGATGTTGTATATGGCTATTCGGTGGTGACAATTAAAAAAACATATAGCATAAAAAATGACTTTGGGACATTTAATTATCAATCAATTAAGAGTGATTTATTTAAAGGGTTTAGGGAAAAATCATACGGTAAAATGAAATGGTATGTTGCCAGTAAAGCTAAGGCGTTGTTTGATTATATTTATTTTAATCAAAATAAGTTTCAAAATATGTCGAAAGGTGAATTGGAGGGATTGCGATTAAATTTGGAAGTTATGACAGAAGAAGATTGGCAAGAGTACAAAGAATATTTAGAAAATGCCTCTAAAAAAATGGAAAAAATTTATGAACTAATGAGTGATGATATTCTTACATCCCTAAATGAGAGTTAAAAATTATTAATTAATAAAAAAAATGTTGATTGAAAATTTAAAAAAAATAGTTCAGGATAGTCGTGATAAAAATTTATCCGATGACTATATTAAAACGGAACTGAAAGAAGAGTTAATTTATTATGCTTTGGATTTTATTTATAATTCACCAAAATGGAATAAATTAGTCTTTGGAGGAGGAACAGCCTTGAAAATAATTGGTAAGACAGCTCGATTGTCAGAAGATTTGGATATGGATTATTTGGAAGGAGAATTTGATTCTAAGAATTTTTTAGAGGACTTGTTAAATTATTTTAAACAGCTTGGAATAAAGAATATTACATCTTCTATAAAACAGGAAAATAAAATTATAACATTGAAATTTCCGATATTAAAAGAGCTTGATTTGATACAAAATATTAAATCAGAAAGTGATTTATTGTTTTTAAAGATAGAAATAGAAAAAAATAAATATTCTGCTTATAATATAGTAAAGACTCCAATTTCAAGAGATAATTTGTTTATGGTGGTGAAGCACTATAGCCTGGAAAGTTTATTTGCTAATAAAATAGGGGCAATTCTTGGTAGAAAAAATAAAATATTTCAAAATAAGTATGATTTTAAAGGAAGAGATTTTTATGACTTGATTTGGTTTTTACAAAAAGGCATTAAGCCCGACTTAAAAAGAATTAAGCAAATCATAAAAGCAGAACAGTCTAAAAAAATTGATAGTTATAAGGATGTTTATAATTTGATAACTAAAAGGATACAAGAAATAGATGTAAATGGGATTTACGATGATATGAAAAATTTAGTGGAGAGGTCTGAGAGTGTGAAACAATTGGGGGATAATTATGTGGAGATTTATGGTGAACTAGTAGATAGAGGGTAGAGAGTAGATGGTAGATTGTGCAAGTAGAAATATCAAAAAACCACTCGGATTAGGTCGAGTGGTTTTTTGGTAAAAATGGCATATAGTTAGTGCCCAATGGGACCTAACATGTTAAACTAACCTAGTATTTAACTAGGTTTTTTAACATTCAAACGTATGAATAAGAAAAAATGTCCTTATTGCAACAATAGCAAATGTATTAAAAAAGGTAAAAGAGATGGTCATCAGAGATGGCAATGTAAAAACTGTAAAAAGAAATTTCAAGCAAACAAAAAAGCTCTTCCTACCAAGGAAGAGCTTTTTTGTTTGTACACATTTTCAAAACAAACACTAAGTGAATTATCTCAAGAATACCATCTAAAAACAAATACTATTCAGAAGCTTTTCGATGAAATAATACTACCAAATAAAACACACAACCCTAGAACACTTTCTTTGGCTGTAGACACAACATTTTTTGATGATTTTGCGGTAGTAGTTTTTAGAGACTAAAAAAACAAAGAATGTCTTTGGTGGAAATTCGTAGACACTGAAAAGTTAAAATATTATTACGAAGGTAGGTTATACTTAGAAAATTTAGGCTATACTTTTAGGTCTATCACAGGAGATGGATTGCCTGGTTTACCCAGTATTTTCCACAGTATTCCATTCCAGTACTGTCACTTTCATGCTAAGCAAAACATCAGAAGATATTTAACAAAAAATCCTCAACT
>WGDO01000037.1 GCA_015493225.1 Patescibacteria group bacterium | reverse complement strand
ATTAATAATGTTAAAATCTAAACAAACCTCTATTGATAGCCTACTTATTTATCGATCCTCTAGGGGATAACAAGTTATTGATCATATGGGTTTGTTTACAAGCGGTGAGCTAGTCTTTATTAGATGCTTAAAGCAATAAGGGGGGTTTGTGCTCACCGCTCGTAGATTTCTTTATTATTATATCACATGTCTTTATAGTAGGGGGCGGAAGGCTGAACAAATTCTTTTTAGTCCGCGTAGCGTTAGCGAAGCGGAATAAAAAAAATTTGTTCAGGCTTCGGGGGTTTTTAAGCAACAAATAGAAAAACCCAAAAAAAAATTCTCAGTGCTTTTATTTGCCAACTGCGTTGCCAAATAAAAGCACTGAGAAAATTTGACCCCCTTTATGCAGGGGGTGACCAAGAAATTTCTAGTCTTTTCTTCTAATAGCAAATAAACTTAGCAATGGAATTATTGCCCAAAGTAGGTGAGCAGATTTTGTGGTAAAAATTTTTAGGCTGAAAGGCGAAAGTAAATCAAGCACTTCTTTTTTCGGCATCCAAGATAAAATAATGGTAGCCATCAAACCAACGATAAGAAAAGCAATAAAGATCCTGCGTACCCATTTCATTATTCCTCGTCCGCCAAGTTTTACTACAACTGTTGGTTTGAACAATAAATAATGCAAACCAAAAGCCAAACCCAGGAATACTAATATTTTGGTGGAAAATTTATCCATAAAATCAAAATATAATACTTTAGTAATAAAATAAGAATCATAGACAGCGTAAGTAAATGCTCCTAATTTTGTTTTCTTGACCAAAAACATTAAAACAATCCCGGCTAATATCATTGTCAAAAATAATGATACATCTCCGGTGTAAAGCTTTGGCACTCCAATATTGATTAAAAAATTTGTCATTTTATTTTTATTATTTATTTACTTTTTCATTATACTACTTTTTTAGAAAAACAAAAACCGTTTTGATAAAAACGGTTTTTGATTATAAACTTGCTCTTAGTATTTTTAAATTTATTTTTGCATATTTTTCATTTTTTCCATTTGATCTTTTAAGCCAGACATTTGATTTTTTAATAATGCACATTGATCAGTAAATTCTACATCTCCTGGTACGGAGAAATTAGCCTTGGTTGAAGGTGTACATTTTAACTTACCCTCTTTTTCTTTTACTTCCATTTTTTCTGGTGTAAAATCATCAAAATTCTCCTCTTCTTTCATCGCAGCTGAAGTGTCTATTCCCATACTTTTTTGGAAATCTTCCATACACTTTTTATCAATCTTTTGCCCCTTTTTTGTTTTTTTATCCCAGGTATACATTGTTTTATCCTTGGCCAACATTGCCATTTCATGTCCATCGACAGTTGTACCATCTGTTCTGGTATTTTTTCCATTAGTATAAGTTACCCAATGACCATCAGCACTATCAGCTACGCATTTCATTGTTACCCCTCGTTTCATAGCGTCTTTTAATCCTCCCATCAAGCCTTGTTTTTCGTCAGCCATTTTTTTACCAGTTTCTACTAATTCTTTTCCGTTCTCTATCTTGGCATTAATATTCTCTTTGGCATTTTTTAATTGATTAGTTTTAGCACCACAACCAGCCAAAGCAATGGTTGCCACAATTAAACTAATAAAAATTCCTCCTTTAAATATTGTTTTCATAATATTTATTTATTAATTATTATATCCCTAAACGGGAATTTAAAATTATTATTGCCCTATTACCTCTTTTCCTTTATTTATAACATCTTGATTTTGGTTCACAATGTCCTTACCTTTGTCTAACATATCCTTGCCTTTTTCTATGGTATCTTTATGTTCCTCTATAAATTGCTTTCCATCCTTCACAACTTCTAGAGGGCTCCCTTTGCCGTTTTGAACATCATCTACTTTATTAATTAAATTTTTCCCATCTTTAATCATCTTCTTGCTATCATCAAATGTTTGTTTCCCTTCCTGAATTGTAGCATCAATATTGTCTTTCGCACTTTTTAATTGGTCTATTTTTTCGCCACAACCAGCCAAGGCAACGGTCACCACAATTAAACTAAGAAAAATTCCTCCTTTTAAGATTTTTTTCATATTTTTTATTTATTATGTTTAGCTTTTTTTCTAGGTAACTTTTTGGCGAAATAATACACAATGGCCCCAATTACGCCGAAGAAAAATAATACCAATAGCCAAATAATCAGATCATTATCTTTTTCGTTTTTGGCCACGTCCACAAGCATCATCACCCAAAACACAAGACTAGCCATTGCCAGCAAAAATACACCAGCCATAATTCCAAATGGCCATTTTGGCATCTGATCACAGGGGATAACTTCACCATTAAGAGTACATTCTGCCAAGGCAGTTTGAGCCACCGGCATAGCCCCTGCTAAAATTGTGAAAAATATTTTTTTCATTGTTTTATTTAGTTAATTATCTTATACTATAATTGTAGCATAAATTATTAATTATTTCAAAATTTTTTAATAAGTCCTATGTTAGAACTTTGGCAAAATTTACCACTCCATCTTAATCCTATCATTTTTACCATTGGAAATTTTTCTTTCCGATGGTATTCTTTGGGATATATTCTGGCTTTGACAATAATTTATTTATTTCTACGTCGACGATTCAAAAAGAGAACTTATCCTAAAAACTTAACTCTGGATAAACTGGAAAATATTTTACTCCTTGCTTTTCTGGGAGCACTTTTGGGTGGGCGAATTGGCTATGCTATTTTTTATGATTGGTCTAATTTTATTATTCATCCTTGGCAAGCACTTTTACCCTTTGCCGATGACGGTAGTTTTAGTGGTTTTTATGGAATGTCTTTTCATGGTGGACTGGTTGGCGCCTTGTTAATTGGGTGGCTAGTAGTTAGTAAGTACAAATTAAAATTTTACGAGGTTTTAAATTTTATTATTCCTGCTTTTCCTCTGGGATATTTCTGGGGAAGATTAGGAAATTTTATGAATGGTGAACTGTATGGACGAGTGACTAAAAGTAAAATTGGGATGCACTTTAATCAAACTGACAAACAGCTTGGGATATTACGACACCCTTCTCAGCTTTATGAAGCTTTGGGTGAAGGATTGCTATTATTTTTAATCTTACAATATTGCAGTCGCAAAAAAATTTGCCAAAATAAACTTTTTCCTCTATTCTTAATATTCTATGGCTTTATTCGTTTTTTGATTGAATTTTTTCGCCAGCCAGATTCCCAATTGGGATTTGTTGCTCTGGGCTGGATGACTATGGGGCAGATGCTTTGCATCTTAATGATGTTAATTGGAGGTGCCTTATTTATTAAGCAACTTAAGAATCTTAAGTGACTTAAGATTCTTAATCCCCTAACTTTCTAAATTCTTAAATCCTCAATCCCTAAATTCCCAAATTCTTAAATTCCTAACTTCCCAATACAATGGTAATTCTTTCTATCGAAACTTCCTGCGATGAAACAGCTGTGGCTATTATTCAAGCAGAAGGTAATAAAATTAAAACTCTGGCTAGTGTAGTAAGTTCGCAGGTAAAACTTCATGCTGAATGGGGTGGTGTTGTGCCTAATTTAGCGGCGCGGGAACATTTGAAAAATATTGTTCCAGCATTAGACCAGGCGACAAAAGAAGCAGATGTTAAATTATCGGAAATTGACTTATTTGCTGTCACCGAAGGACCGGGATTAATTCCTGCCCTACTTCTTGGAGTAAACAGTGCCAAAACTCTAGCTTATTTTTATAATAAACCCTTAATTGGCGTTCATCATGTTGCCGGACATATCTTATCGGCTTTTTCTGATGATAAATTTAATTTTCAAATTTCTCCAGAACAATTTCCCTTATTAACCTTGACTGTTTCCGGAGGGCATACTCAACTTATTTACACTGATAAACCGTTTGATTATAAAATTATTGGCGAAACTCAGGATGATGCCGCTGGGGAAGCCTTTGATAAAGTGGCAAAAATTTTGGAATTAGGTTATCCGGGAGGACCGATTATTTCAAAACTCGCTGATGAGTATGTTCAGAAAAATAATATTAATTTAGATGAGTTAGATGCTCAGCCGAACGATACTTCTGTAAAAAAATTCTTTCCTCGCCCGATGATTAATAAACCGGGATTTGATTTTTCTTTCTCGGGACTAAAAACAGCGGTACTCTATTATTGCCAGAACCACCCCCTACGTAAAGGGGGTCAAAGTTCGAGGGACGAGAACTTTGAGGAGTTTTTAAGCAAAAAAGATAAACGATTGTCTGAGTGTATTAATTTGAGTGAAGTTCGAGGAGAGAGCGAGGCTTTTTGTAAGACGTACAAAAGTACGTCGTCAAAAAACGAATCTTTCGACAAAGAAATTCACCAAATTAATACGCTCCAGACAGCGTTTGAGTTTCAAGAAGCGGTTGTGGATGTCCTAGTCACTAAGACTATTCGTGCTTTAAAAAAATATCCTGCTAAAACCGTTAGTCTAGCTGGCGGAGTTTCTGCCAATGCTAGATTGAGAAGTAAACTGCAAAATGCCATCCAAAAACAAGCCTGCCTGCCAACTGGGCAGGGGTTGGAATTTAAAATGCCTCCAATCTCTCTTACTGGAGATAATGCGGTGATGATTGCCGTGGCTGGATATTATGAGTATCTGTATTACAAACAAAATAATAAACTAAAAATCCCCCGAAACAACTGGACAAATCTTGATGCGAATGCTAACCTTAAATTGAAGTCGTTCTTTATAAATATCTAATGTTATCATATTTTAGATTAAACTCAAAAAAGCAAGGAGGAAGAAATGTATATTGCAAGCTTAGAAGGGCAAGATATGGAACAATGGACGGACTATCTGAACAACCTATTAAAAGATAAAAAATTTATCATTGCTTATATTCAAAAAAGTAGTGGTTTGTTTAATGTCAAGGAGAACAGCGCTCACTTTACAGCACGAGCATATACTGATGGTTGCGATTCTTTGCCCTATATCGAAATTAGACATTCCTATGAAAATGTCAAAAATTGGGCGGCGTTTGAAATCGGTATTAATGCAATAATTACTATTACAACAGATACAATTCAAATCGTCACTGATTGTACCGCTTTCCAAAATTTTCTAATTATCTTACAGTGAGCCGGAAGGAGATTTTATGAAAAAGAGTTTATTCTCTAGAAAAAAGGAGGCCATGCAAATTGGAAATCCTCTTATTGTTTGGAGGGTTGGTTTTCTACATGAAGGGTTCTATCTTGTAAGAATTTCCGATTTAAATCCTTTGGTGGTAGAAGTTTTTGACGAGGCGATTTTCTGGAAGAGAGATACTTTCAGAATCTCTTGGAAAAACACCTTTGCTTTCCAAAAAGACCGCTATGGTTTTCTACGGGAAATTCAAAACAAAATAGTCCTGGCAACGGGACTAACTGAATATGGAAATGAAAACAATTCGGGCTTTATCAACATCGCCCTTTGTTTTCCGTGTTGGCTAAATACAAAATCTTAAAAAAGGATTTGCCATGAATAAAACTGAATTAAACAAACAAAATCTGGAAAGAGACTTCACACTTCTTGTTATCGGCTGGTGCAATGTAAATAATATAGCTATTCCGCTTTCCATTGATCGTAAAATAATGAGAGAGCTGATGGCTGATCGTTTACTAACTGACACATCCGATCCTCAAGGGGCTCAACCGATTGGGCTTCTTACTGAAGCTGGCAGGGAAGCATTGCTTCGAACTGTCCATAGTTTAAAAGACTGGGTTCATTCGTTTGAATTACCAAATAGTCTTTAATTCTTATCACCGTAAAAGTAAGCGCCGGCAAATCCGAAGGATTTGCTGGCTCTGAAACTACACTCATATAAAAAATACTGGGAAGTTTTTTTAGTTTAGATAACCCCCAAATATTCCTAGATATCCACTGCCGGGCGACTCCTCGCCCGGCGGTTTTTTTAAAATCTCATCATAATAACACGACCGTCGCAAGATGATGAAAAATAACGAGTGTCACTTCATCATAATAACACGACCGTGCTAAGATGATGAAAAAGTGTATTGATATTCAATTATTTAATTGAATGATTAAATAAAATACACAAAGTTAGTGCAGTTCCCGGCATTCGCAAAGCCGAATCCCACCATATTTGTGGAGCTGAATCTCACTATATTCGCGAATAAGTTGTTGCAAGTCTGGGAAAGTTAAAAGAGCTTAGTGATATATTTAAAGAATTTAGTACTTTGTCCCAAAGTTAGTGCGGTCGTCTGAACTTTGGGAAAAATAAATTATCCCGTAACAGGCTAATGGTGAATTCTTTTTAATTAAAAGTGTTTGATGGCTTGTCCCAAAGTTAGTGCGGTCGTCTGAACTTTGGGAAAAGCTTTGGGTGTTTAAATATGTTTTTTTGAGGTTGGTGTCGTTATTAGTTGGAACCAAAAAGTGTTTGATGATTTGTTCCAAGGTTAGTGCGGTCGTCGCAACTTTGGAAAGATTGAAAATATTTCACACCTTTTATGGCAAGGGATGGGTTAAGAAATTTTAAAGTTTAATTGTTTTGTGTGTATTTCAAAAAAATATAAAAAGGGAGCCGACACACCAGAGGGTGCATCGGCTCGAAAACGTACAATGGAAGAAAAATTACGGTGCACCGATTTCGTTGGCGGTGTCATTGTCAGCAGAAGAAATATCGTCGCCTTTATCATCAGCAAGGAAATTTCCAATGGTCACATTAAGATTTTCAACCGTTTTCTGCAAGATAGCAATTTCCTGTTTCTGCTTCTGAACAACCCTGTCAAGCCGTCGATTATTTTTCTGAAGCTTTTTATTTTTCTTTAAAAGTTTTTTATTTTTTCGCTGAAGTTTGCTTGCCCCTCTGTCATGCCCACTTATATCCCCCGATTCATCTTGCAGTACTGATTGCAATCCTTCAGCAATTGTTTCAGCAATTGCTTCAGCAACAAAACATGGGAAAGTATCAGATTTACTGTTCATCAAACCGTCTCCAATATAGAAATAAATATAAAAACACTAGCCAAATTGCTAGTGTTTTTATTCTAATGCAAAAAAAAATTTGTCAAGCCCGGTCTGGGCCAGATTTTAAATTTAAAATTTAAGCATTATTTACAATTTATAGTTCACAATTCTTTACTTTGTGTAAAGATTATCATACAGTCCTTAAATCCACCCCTAACCCCTCCTTTATAAAGGAGGGGAAACTTATCCAAGCAGACTCTTAAAATCCTCAAGCCCTTTATCGCTTTTTTCTTCTGGTTCCTTGCCATCGCCGGTGGCTGATTTAAATCGTTCTTCAATTTCGTTTTCAACAATTTCCCGAGAACGACCATATTTGTAGCGAGATAATTCTTTTAAAGCTTCCTTAATCTTAGGGTCACCCTTACTTGGTGGATAAGTTTTCATATTAAATGGTTCAGTAGCTTGGTTGTTTACCAGTAATTTAGAATAACACTGATAATTATCAATATTGATTAAATCATTGGCATCAAAAACCGGTGCAAATTGTTTTTCCAAAAATTCAGCATCTTCCGAGCCAACTCGAAAAGAAGACATCGAACCGACATTACCGAAAACTGCCTTGGAAATATCCTCGGATAACTGACCAATAAATTGATGGGCTAGGGTTAAAGATAATTTATATTTTCGAGCTTCGGCTAAAATTTGAGAAATAGAATCGGTGGTAAAATTCTGAAACTCATCAATATACAAATAAAAATCTCGCCTTTCATCTTCGGGAATATCCACTCGGGATAAAGCTGACATCAAAAGTTTCCCAACAATAACCAGCCCTAATAATTTACTATTTATCTCTCCAATCTTACCCTTAGACAAATTAACCAACAAAATTTTACCCTCATCCATAACTTTTCTAAAATCGATAGTGCTGTGTTGTTGGGAAATAATCGGACGCATCATATCATTGGAGACAAAGGTAACTAATTTGGAAGTAATATAGGGAGCAATATTTTCCATGGAAGCGTCTCCACCGGCTTTCTCTGCTTCCTTTTGCCAAAAATCAACAACAGTCATATCCTTACATCGTTTTAATTTATCTTTTCGGAAAACTTCATCTCGAAAAACTCGTGGAATTTCCAAAAGAGTCGAACCAGTTTCCGAACTATCCATCACTAACAACATCGCATTTCGCATATACTGTTCGAACATCGGGCCACCGGTTTGCTTTAAGTCATACAATTTATCAAAAATGGAAATCATCTCATTAATAACAAAAGTTTTTTGCTCTGGGAAATTTTCATCGTATTCCATCATATTTAATCCAAAAGGTCTCTCTGTGTCGGCTGGGTCAAAGTAAATAACATCCTCTGCCCTTTCTTTGGGAATTGATTCCATAACATGATCTATTAAATCACCATGGGGATCAATGATACACATCCCTTGTTTATTTTTGGCATCCTGTTTGGCCATTTCTTCAATGAAAGTAGATTTACCAGTACCGGTCTGTCCAATAATATAAAGATGTCTCTGTCGGTCTTCTTTGCCAATACGAATTTCTGTCTTGGTTCCTCGAAAATCATTATAGCCCAAAAGCAGTCCGTCCTCGGGAAGTTTATCTGGAGGTGGAGCGGCCTTCGATTTTAGCAAGTTCAGTTTTGGGGTCTCTGTGGTAAAAATAGGAAAATGAAAAATACTGGCCAATTCCTCGGTACTTAAAATTATTTTTTGCTTTTGACGAAAAACTCTCAGGATAAAATCGCTAGCCAGTTCGTGAGCATTTTTTTCTTTACTTCTAACTGTTTTGAATTTATTTAATTGTCCGGCATCAAATTGTGTAAAAGCATTTTCCAGAGAATTTAAAATTATTTCTGCCCTCTCCTCGCTATCAGCCGAAGCCAATAATCTGATATTCACGGCAAATTTAGTTTTATTTGATTTGATTTCTAACTGCTTAACAACTTCCTGTTCTTCTGGGGTTAAGGAAATATGTTCATCGTCATATTGTTCGGACATTTCATTGTCTTTTTTCCCAGCAACGGCCTTGCTCAATTCTTTACCCATACTATTTAACATTTTTCCATGAAAAGAACTTTTTCTAACAGCTTTTTTTAGGCGAACACCCTGTTGCATTTCCTGGGCAACCTTCTCTCCTTTTGATTTCCAGCGCACATTTGATTTATGAAAAATTATCTGCAAAGAAGCTCCCTCATTTTCGCCATTAATTTTTGATAAGGCATTTGTGATGTTGTGTAAAGGATCGGTTTCCAACTGCTGGTAGGTCTTGATTGGAAAAAAGTCTGCTTTTTTTAATTTTAAATAAGAACCAACGGTTTTACCATCGGGCTGGAAAATATTATAGTCTTTCATTCTTTCAATGTGTGCGGATGGAAAATAACTGTGAACTTGCTTTTCCACCACTTCTTGCAGATTACGTGGGAAAGCAATGTAAAAAGATGTTTGTTCTTCGTCGGTGGGAACAGCTATTTCAAAAATTAGATTTACCACTTTTCGTCTGCCTCCGAAAATTGTTTTTTTGCCACCAATCAATCCGGCCAGGGAAGATAATAATTGTTCCATCTTGGAAATATCTTCTTTTTCTATTTGCTCCTTGGCCACACCCTCTCGTTTACTTTCCTTGTCATGAGCTTTAACTACTTTAATAACATCTAGGGAGATGTTTAGAGATTCTTTCATTCGTTTTTTATCAGCCAAAAAATAATCATAGGCCAACCAAAAACCAGATATCAGAGCGATGATACCACTAATAATTACGATAATAAAAATTATTGCTGTTACATCCATTGTTTAAGAAGTTAGAAGGTTCGGAGATTAGTAATTTAGGAGGTTGGGAATTTGTGAAATTGGGAAGTATTACTTAAAATCCCCCCTCAATCCCCCCTTTTTAAAGGTGGGAAGCTAAAAAATAACTATCTCTCTTATTACAAAAGTCCTTTGCTTATAAATAATTCTCTCATTTTATCTTCGGTTAAGTCACTATGCAATTCGTCTAGGACATAGTTATCATTTAAATGCTTGGCAATTCGTAGAGCCAAATAGGGATTTTTTGTTTCAGCAATTTGGACCAAATGACTAACTTGGTCATTGGCATCTAATTTAGCAATTTCCTTGGCTTGAACTTGAACTTCTTCTCCTTTGTCGTCATCTGTTTGAGCTGTTGGCACTCCCTGTTTTAGTTTTTCCCCAGTCCTTTCAATGGCTTGCTCAACCTTCTGCTCCTCTTTTTTATATAGTTCTTGTTTAGTGTCATTTTCCGCACCTGGACTATTTATATCAGCACTAAAACTTTCGGCGGAGTTATTTAAATCTGCTTCATTTATCTCTGCTAAATTTTCTTTTATTTTTTCTTCGGCCATTTTGTTTTAAATAGATTTAGGAATTATTTTTAAATATCTACCCCCTGTGTAAAGGGGGTCAAATTTTCTCAGTACTTTTATTAGACAACGCAGTTGACAAATAAAAGTGATGAGAAAATTTGGGGGGTTTTTATGTTTATCACTTGAGAATCCCTGTCCAGCCTTTTCATAAAAAGACTAGACCGTTCCCGGCACATGTCCCTTATAGCTTTAGCGAAGTGAAATAAAAGAAGGCAACTTAAAATCAATAGTTTTGCATATGATCCAAATAATATTTTAAAAAAATTAATAATATTACATTTAATCACAATTTCAATCTCTCCTAAGCAGCTTGGGCATAATTATAATCGTCTGCTACATTATTACTATTCATTGTTCTACCCATATTTAATTTACTATTACTTATCACTGGGATGTCTAACTCAACTCCATGCCTAGATAAACTAACTATGACTTTATCCCCTGATTTTAATTTATCTAGCGCTTCTCCCCAAGAGGAAAGTGCCCGCTCTTCAGCCATATTTTTTGGCATACCTTTAGCTATATTTTTAGTTATATTTTTCTTCAATTGTTCAACTTTAAATTCTCCGAGAGCTTTAAGACCCATACCATCCGTTTCATCTTTATCAACACCTAACATTAAAATACCTTCTTTTATTGTTTCTAGGAGTGTTTGTCCATTTTTTATTTTATAAACCACCTCTTCATTTTCTACACTTTCAACATTACTAATTTCCATTACCCTATCTAATCCTTCACTTACCTGTTTTTTTTCTGTTATTCCATCATCACTGCCCTTTATTAAATCATTTTCTTTCCTAACAATGTTTTTTTCCCTTGTCTTAACTACATCCTCCAGCGGTGTTTGTGTTGCCACCTCTGTTTTTTCTTGTGTTTGTGTTTCTACTTGCTCTGGTGTTTGATTTATCTCAGTAATTTGTTGCTCAATTTTTGCAATGTCTTCCCCTATCTTATTTACTTCATCCTCTTTAATTCTTATTTCTTTGACTAAGCTATCCGCAGCTTCACTGCCAATTCCCAAAAATTTTGTTTGTTCATCTAGTTCCCGCTTATCAACTAAAAGTTTATCAAGAATTATTTTTTTTTCATTTAATTTATTTCTTAATTCATCCCTTTCTTTTTCAAGCTTAGCCACTTCTTCTGCCCCTTTTTCTGGCAAAGTAATTTTTTCATCTTGCCCTAACTTTACACTCTCATTTTCTGGACCTTTTGTAGAACCATACTCAGGAATTTGCTCATTGGTACTACCACCACTTAATTTTACATCGTCAGGTAATTCAGCACCTCTATCACCGCTACTTACTACATCTATCTCCTCTCTTAAATTACCCAAATTTTCTACAGGACTTTGTAAGTTCCCCTCGTTTCTAAGATTAACAGGTACTATACCTGAACCATTATAATCATCAGCTGCCCCACCATCAAAAGCCTTGGCAATTTCTTCTTCACTTAATGTTGATTTCCAATCCTTGATAGCGCTGCTTTTATTAACAGCATCTCTTTGTGATACATCAACACCAACACCATCATTCCTAACGGTGTCTTTCGTTGTTTCATCATTTGTATCTTCTGCAATTGTTGTCATTTTTTCTTTTGTATTTTGTAAATCTACTTGACTAACTTCTGCTCCACGATGCAACCCTGTACTTTCTAGAGCATTCGGTGTAACTCCTCCCATTTCATCGTATTCGTCTTCTGTCCCTTGCTGTTCTTTACTATTCTCATAAAAATATCCTGGATTTTTATGCCAAGTAACGGTTGGTTTAAAACCATTATCTTGCCCCTGTTCGGAGCCCCCCTGATTTTTATTCATTTTTTATTTTAATTTTATTTTTTATCCTTGAACAAGTTTATTATAACACACCTTGTTTACAATTCCAAATAAAAAATCTATAATGGAGATGTGGATAAATATTAACAATATACTCAGTCTAGTCAAACTTGACTATAACTTATCACTATGCCTAAAATAGAAATAAAAGAGAGAAAAATTTTAATACCAAAGCGAAAAGCAACTATTTTTTTATTTGTTGTTCTTGTTGTGTTGGCATCTTTTTTACGTCTTTGGCATTTAAATGAAACTCCTCCGGGAATTTGGTATGATGAGGCTTATAACGCCCTGGACGCTTTGCAGGCTTCGGAAAATAATGATTACAAAATATTTTATCCGGAAAATTATGGTCGGGAAGGTTTGTATATAAATGTTTTAGCTCTATCTTTTAAATTTTTTGGTGTCAATAATTTTGCCCTGCGTTTTCCCAGTGCGCTACTGGGAATTTTAACCGTTGTTGGTTTTTATTTACTCTTGAGAAAATTAAAATTATACCATACTACTGTTCTACTGGCTGTTTTTGCTCTAGCTACTTCTTTTTATCATATTAATTTTTCCCGAATAGCTTTTCGAGCCATAATGGTTCCGCTTTTGTTGGTTTGGTCATTTTATTTCTTCTTTAAAGCTATCCCTGATTTAAAGAAGAGAAGAAAATCTAACGATACGTCTATTAAATTAAAAACTAAAAATACTTCCTTTAAATCAATACTTACCAGCAAAGAATTTAATTTATTTTTAGCTGGTCTGCTAACCGGCCTAGGATTACATACTTATATTGCCTATCGAGTTGTTCCCTTAATTTTTGTTATTTTTTTGGTTGTATTCTTATTTATTTATTCTGGTTTCTGGAAAAAATATTGGAAGGGAATTTTACTATTTTTGTTGGGAGCAATAATTTCTGCTGGTCCACTGCTGTTTTATTTTAAAAATAATCCCTCTGCTTTTTCGGGAAGAACTGATGCTGTTTCTATTTTTAATTCTCCGGAAATGTCCACCGGCCGAGCCTTTGTGAAAAGTTTAGCTTATCACTTGCAATCCATAGTTTTGGTTGGTGATGGTAATCAGCGTCATAACTACAATAGTTTTCCTCTACTACCATCTGTTTGGGGCCTATTCTTTATTATCGGGTTTTTCATTTCCCTGAAGGAAGTGCTTTTTACTTTTGTAAATCGATTTAGAAAAAAAGAACCAACAAAATTATTTTTGCCATCTCTTTTGGGACAAACTACATTTTGGGTAATGCTTATTCCGGGAATATTGAGCCTGGAAGGAATTCCTCATTTTTTACGAATTATTGGCGTTACCCCAGCTGTCTTTTTATTGACCGCCCTGCCCTTTGAATATATTCGTCGCCTTTATCTTCATTTAAAAAATTCCCCTTTTTATAAATTGAAATTGTGGCGTTGGAAAATTATGCAATTAGCTTTCATTGGTTTAGTGATTACTTTTATTCTGGCCGGGTTGTCTCAGATTTATTTATATTTTGGTCTATGGGGACCGGATTCCAAAACAGCGGAAGCCTTTCAAAATGATTGGTATGTTATGGGACAATTTATTAAAGAACAACCCCTAAAAAAACAAAATTATCTTGTTCTTAATAAAAATATTCATCCGGATAAAAACAATCGTCATAACATTCTGGAAAAAAGTTTACTTTTTGCCGGCTATCCAATAATTAAAAATTATTCTGTCTATGGTGCTGATGAAGATTTTACCGATTTATTTAATAAGGTTGATTGTTCTAATTCTCAGTTTATTCTCCAGCCTAATACTCCCCTTCTTCCTCTAAAGAAAATTAAAAACTATTGTCGCAACCTGACTCTTCAACAAATGCCCCTAAACAAAAACACCCCAACTAAAAAAGTTTGGGTGCTAAAATAAGAGATGGTTTACGGTTCACAGCTCACGGTTCACAGCAACCTAACATCAAGGTGCCAATACCGATATTTACCCCCCCCCCCGTTTAGGGAGACAACGAGGCGAAGCCGATATAACGAGGCGCCAGCCGATATAACGAGCGTAGCGGTCCAACAAGGCGAAGCCGATCCTCTTGAGCGTAGCGATCTAAATCTCCATCATCAATGGACAATGATCTGAGCCGAGTTGTTTGGTGAGATATTTTATCTTCTTTACTTTTTGAAAAGTTTTTTGGTCGGTGAAAAAATAATCAATTCGCCAGCCGACATTTCTGTCCCGAGCGCGCGTATAAACATTCCACCAAGAATAAACATCTATTACTCCTGGATTTTTTTGACGCCAAACATCAAGCCACTTGTTGGCGATGACCCTGTCTACCCAAGCTCTTTCGTCCGGATGAAAGCCAATATGCCCGTCATTTTCTTTGGCGCGTTTTAAATCAAGTTCAGTATGAGCAACATTCATATCCCCACCAACAATCACCCGGTGTTCTTGTTTCCTTAATTTATTCATATAGTCAAGAACTTTATCAAAAAAAATTAATTTTTCCTCCCAGGCTTTCTCGCTTTTTCCACCATTGGGAAAATAAATTGATAAAACATCATAAATCGTTCGTTTCCATTTAAAGGTTAAATGAGCCACTCGCCCTTCATCCATATTTGGCGCTTTAGGAACAGTGGTTTTGAATTCCACTTTTTTTAAACTTTCATAAAATTTTTTCTCTACCCAAACTCCCGTTCCAGCATAACCAGGCTTTTCAGCACTGTGATAAAATTGTTGGTATTCTTGATTTTCAGTTAACCATTCGCTAAACTGTTCTCTTTTTCCTTTAATTTCCTGTAGAAGCAACATTTTCGGCTTCTCTTTTCTGAGAAGTTTTTTTAATTCGCCCTTTCGTTCCACGGCTCGTAGACCGTTAACATTCCACGTTATTATTTTCATATATTTTTTATAAATTTTTATTGAAGTTATCTAAAATAAATTTTTAAACTTCTTTACCTTTCAAGCTTTCCGGGTGTTATTTTCGAACGCATGTTTGACACCTTAGGAATAAAGAGATGTCAAACATCAGGTAGAAAATAACACCCGGAAAGCTTGCAAGAAAGCATAATGTAGAGATTCACTCTAAGTGAGTCTATTTACAAATTTGTAATCTTCCCACTTTTTTCACTTCTTTTAATTGATATTGGTTCCAATGACAATCACCGGCACCGACATAAATGACATTAGGATCATCCAAATATTTATCCAAGCTGGTAACTTGATCCGTCGGCTTAACAATAATCCACAAATTAAAATTCTGTGTCGGTTCACCTCGATTGTACAATTTTACTCTCCCTTCACCAAAATGAAAGCGGGCAGTGGCATATTCAAAAGCATTGTCGGCAATGATGGTGGTTTGAGAATTAACTAACGCAGTATCATGTTTAACATCGTGCCAAGAAGTATCGTAGGGAATCGGTTTTAGCCACAATAAAGTTAAAACATAAAAACCTAAAATAACCCGCTGCCAGCTGATTTTAAATTGAGAAATTACCACCGCCAACAACAAATAGATTAAAACGGCGGTAGCCATGAAATAACGCGCGACATAAAATCGCAAACCGATTTGAGAGAGTAGAATAAGAAATATTAGAACTCCAAAAGATAAGCTTGTCAGGATAAATAAAGTTGGACGGTATTTTTTGTTTTGTTTCCATATTTTTATAATTCCGATTATTAATATCAATAAAATTACTAAACCTAAGCTGGCTCCGTCAAATAAATTTCCAGCTTGTTCGTGAGATAAACTGAAATAAATATTTCTAAACTCGTTAGGAATTGGTTCTAAAATTTTTCCGGGTTGATGACCATAAAAGAAAAATTGCAAAGTAGGAGGAATTTCGCTCAAATAGACTACCGGTACCCAGCCCAATCCTTCGCGAGACATATGTTGTTTGAGGGCGGGTAGCCAAAGAATGAAAAATAAGCCAATTAGACTGACAGCGATGATAAATTTTTTACCAATAAATATACCTTGGAAAAATATCTTAATTTGAGTTATGAAAAATAATTTACGTTGGAACAATTTTTTATTCTGAAAAAATAGCTGATAACCCAAAGCGGTGAGGTAAAAAATCACAAAAGTGAAGAGTGCTAAATAATGAGTATAGAAAAACAAAACCCCAATCATTCCCCAGGCTAACCAATTTTTCCAATCGTTCTTCTGAAGAGCTTGAATGAAAAAATAAACTAACCAAAGAGATAAAAAACCAAATAAAGAATACATTCTGGCTTCCTGAGAATATTGAATGGCAAAGGGAGAAATGGTCATCAAAAAAGCTGAGATTAAACCAACTCGTTCTGAGAATAATTTTTTGCCAATCCAATAAATGGATATAATACTCAATACTCCAAATAAAACAGAAAAAGACCGGAAACCAAAAACCGAATAATGAAAAAGACTGGCCCAGGGTTTAAGCAAATAATAATACAAGGGAGGATGCACATCATGAAAAATCATCCACCACATTTCCGACCAGGACATTCTAGTAATAATACCTGTGAAGGCCTCATCGTACCAAAAATCTCGTTGCCAAAACATTGGTGAAAAACGGAGAAGAAGCGCTATGAGCATAGTGACTCCCAAAAAAATTTGACTGTAATATTTTTTAATTTTATTCATTTTTCTTGTCTTTTTGATGTTTTTTAATGGTTGTTTTGTTGTCTGTTGTTTAGATTATTATTTATAATTATACTCAAAACTATCAAATCCAAAATCTCTGGGCCACCCCCTGTGTAAAGGGGGTCAAATTTTTCGAAGAAAAATTTGGGGGGTTTTTGAGAATTTTAAGCAATTAACTGAAAAACCCCCGAAGCCTGGACAAGTTTTTTTATCCCACTTCGCTAAAGCTACGCAAGATAAAAAAACTTGTCCAGCCTTCTGCCCCCTTTAAAAAGGGGGCAACTTAAAATTAATGATTTTGTGTATAATCCGTCATTTTTTCTTTCTTGTCTTTGTTAAGTTCTGAACTTTCTTTAAATTTATAAATCAATTTATTTTTTATTCGTAAATCAATATAATCCATTTGTTGTAATTCATTGAGAGAAATTTTTTGCTCCAAAAATGCCTTGAGAGTTTTAAGTTGTTTATCTATGTTATTGTTAACATCAAATAACAAACTGCCATATTGGGAATTTTTTACATTAATTTCCCCGGTAACGGCTGAGGGGATACTTATTAAAATTGAGGAATTAAAATAAGTTGTTTGTTTAAGAAAATTAAAAATCTTTCCGGCGAGCTGAGATTTTTCTTTAATATTTTTTTTATCAAAATTATTTACGTCATCATCGGTCTTAATAGACAAACATTCTAAGCCCTTGGTTAAATCATTATCTTGACAAATGGCTGTTAATTTATTGTCCTCACCACCAGCACAATCAGTCGATTTGATTTTTACTCCATCTTCATCATAGAGCTGACAACCACTGGGAAATCGCCAAAGAAACAATTTTTCTCTTTTGGTAATTTTTATAATTAAAGTACCCGGGAATTCTTTGACCACTTCTACTTTCTTAATTTTAATATTGTCTTTGGTAATATCCTTAATAAGTTGTGCCTTGGAAAATAAAATTAAATTATTTTTTGATAATTTATTAAACAGAAAAGACTGTTTTATTTTATCCACTTCATTGATTATTTGTTTTTGATTGTCAGACCCATCGACTTTTATGTTATTGATTTGTAAGGCTGGTGAGAAGAATAATACCCAGCCAACTAATACTAAAAAACAGATTGCCAAAAATACAACTCCCACTTTTTTCCAATTAATTGGTTTTTTAATTTTTTGACGCTGAGGGCTTGGCTTTTTCTTTTTTATTTTTCTAATTCTCTTGGAATTTATTTTCCGTGCCCTCCTCTCTGTCCGATATTTTCTTTTGTTGTTTTTTGTTTTAAACATTTTTTTGTATGAGTCTATAAAGTCTATAAAGTCAAAAGTCTATAAAGTCCATAAAATTCCTGCCCCCTTTTTTAAAGGAGGCGGAAGGCTGGACAAATTCTTTTTAGTCCGCGTAGCGTTAGCGGAGCGGAATAAAAAGAATTTGTTCAGGCTTCGGGGGTTTTTAAGTAATAAACAGACCCCCCCAAAAAATTTTCTCAGTACTTTTATTTGCCAACTGCGTTGCCAAATAAAAGTACTGAGAAAATTTGACCCCCTTTACACAGGGGGTGCTTAAAAAAATTACCCTCCAATGATTTCCTTCCCTCCCATATATTTTTGTAATACTTCCGGAATTAAAACACTACCATCTTCCTGCTGGTAATTTTCCAAAATAGCTATTAATATTCGTCCAATGGCAAAGGCGGTGGCGTCGTTGGTGTGTAATAATTTTCGCTCCCCCTCTTTGGTTTTATAATAAGATTTAATGCCTCTGGTTTGATAGTCAGTCATATAATCGGAAGTGTGAGTTTCCCGATATTTGTTTTGGGCCGGCATCCAACATTCAATATCATACTGATCATAATCCGGCTTGCCGGTATCACCGGTACAGACATGCACCAATTGATAAGGAATGTTT
This sequence comes from Patescibacteria group bacterium, assembly GCA_015493225.1. Lineage (GTDB taxonomy): Bacteria > Patescibacteriota > Minisyncoccia > Moranbacterales > DUUL01 > S145-42. Next base: position 28,896 of record WGDO01000037.1, on the reverse strand, counting down.
AATTGTTGTACTAGGTATTCCTGGAGGGCAACGATTAATTTTTGCTCCTCTAGTCCGGTTTCAGTATCAGTAAAACTTTCCATTTCCAGTTTATCAAATTGATGAGTTCGTAAAATTCCACCCATATCTTTGCCGTAGGTGCCAGCCTCCTGACGAAAGGCGGTGGAATAACCAATATACCTTTTGGGCAAATCTTCTTGTTTCAAAGTTTTATCCATATAATAGGGAGCTAAAGTATGTTCCGCTGAAGCCACCAAATTTAAATCTTCATTTTGTATTTTATAGGTTTGATCTCCAAAAACCCGATGAATTTTTTCTTGGACCTCATTTCTAATCATCACTGGTGGCAAAATTGGCTGAAATGGTGTGGCCTTTAAATTTAAATTATTTTCTTTGATTATTTTTTCAATAATTTCTTTGTCCCCCAGGGTGCTAAATACTAAATTAATAATGGCCATTTGTATTAAAACAGCTTCGTTTTTTAAGTAAAAAAAGCGTGAACCGGAAACTTCCGCTGCTGTTTTAATATCTATGATATCCAAGGCAGCTCCCAGCTCAACGTGGTCTCTAGCCTCAAAATCAAACCCTGGTTTTTCTCCAACTTGTTTGATAACTACATTTTCCGTATCATCCTTTCCTTCTGGCATATTTGGCGAACAAACATTGGGAATATTCATCAACAATTTCTGCCACTCGGTTTTGACTTTGTCTAATTTTTTATCTATGACCTGAGCCTCTTTTTTTACAGAACCCATTTCCGCAATTATTTTTTTCTTCTCCTCGTCATTGGCCTGAGCAATTTGAGCGGAAGCCTTATTTTGTTCCGCTTTTTTCTCTTCTAACTTTTGTTGCAAGTCTTTTCTTTGTTCATCTAATTCCAGCCACTTTTCCACATCAACTTTTACCCGTTTTTTACGAATAGCTTCTTTGACTTCTTCTAAATTTTCTCTAATAAACTTTGGGTCTAACATTTTGGTTTAATTTAATACTTTTACTCCTTAAGTATACCCTGTTCGGTGGTATTTATCAAGATTTGGCGCCTACAACATCTTCCACCCCCTGTGTAAAGGGGGTCAAAGTTTGAGGAACGAAAACTTTGGGGTGTTTTTAAGAATTTTAAATTTTTCCGCCCTCACGCTCCGGATGGACAGACGGGTAGATTAGCCTTGGGCTAGAAGTTTTAAATATCATCCCTAAACGGGAGATAAAAAAATTATAAATTTTGAATTTTGATTATTATCCAAATTTACGAATTACTCACCACATTCAATGTAATAATTAATTGAGTGGCCAAAATTATTACCCCTCCCGTTCAATTCCCGTTACGTCTAACTCACGGCCGTGAGTTAGACGTAACGGGGAAGCTGACTTGGTAGAGAAAGAAGTTATAAGCAAAAGACTGCAGACGGCCTACCTAAACAAGTCTACTTAAACAGTTTGCTTAATTAGTTTGCTTAATTATTGCGCAAGTGTTATAATTAAATTACTTAAAAATTAACTTTACCACAATGCCACAAGGCACTACTTTAAATTTATCTATTCCGGTTAAGCTGAAAAAGCAAGCTCAAGTACAGGCGACAATTCACAATTTTTCGTCTACCAGTGATTATTTGCAGACCCTAATTCGAGAAGATATCAAAAGGACAAAGGATCTAAAACAGTTTGAGTTATTTATTAGACAGGGGCTTCGTTCTGGCAAATCAGAAAGACTCAGTGCTAAAGATTTGGATAATTGGATGACTGATGTTATTGATAAAGCAAAATAATATGTTTTTACTTACGCCTCAGGCTAAAATTGATTTACGGGAAACTTTAGAGTACATTGCAAAGGACAATACGGATATCGCTCATAAAGTGAGAGTTAAAATTACAGAAACCTGCAAACTGTTAAGTAGAAGTCCTCAACTAGGAGTTGTCGTTGATCATCCTACTTTAAAAAATATCCGCTATTTAACAGTGATAAAATACAGCAATTATATTTTATTTTACAAAATACAAAATAATAATGTTGAGATTATCAGATTTAGCAACAACGCTCGCAATTGGATAGCTTTGTTGCAATATTAAATACCCAATTAAAACCCTCCCTCCCCTCATCATTATCTCACGGTCGTGTTATTATGAACAAAAAAATGAAGAAGCAAGGCTTCTTTATTTTTGATAAAAATAACAAAAAAAGGCCAGCCGAAAAATTTTCGTACTGGGCTATACCAGAAGTTACTTCCCAATTTCAAACATTCCAACAATTTCGAAACACCTAAAATTAATTATCTCCTCTATTCACCACCAATTTTATTTTTGGGAAATAAAATTCGTGGGGAAATAAAAGAGAGGATGATGTCGATGGTCATTAACTACCTAACCATCCTCATTTTTGGGATTACTCACGCGGCCCAGTCCCGCGGAGGCGTTGTGCCTCAATTTTAATGTACAAGCTAGTTTTTTTATGTGGACTACTAAACCACCCAATCATGAAACATTATATCACATGGCTGGTACTTCTTACTTGCGGTTAAAAACCACTAAAAATTATTTTCTTACCCCTGATCGATACAAAATCTCAATCAATTAAAAACTACTGCTAAAAAATCCCTATTGTGCTAATGGATAATAAATATCCTCACCATCGTTTTCCTCCATGCTATCAATTCGATAGCCCTCATCATTTACATAATAGACAACTTTTATCCAAAGATTGTCTTTTTTTATGTAAAAATTTACTGAAGTCTTTATGATTTCACCATACTTGAAATTGTATTGTAAAACATACCTTTTAAAATAATCGTGTACTGTCTTGTTGATTATTTTAAATTTTTCCTCAGCCTTCCTTAATTCGCCCCACGTAAATTCATCCATACAGAGAAAATCTCCATTGGTTGTAGGTGACAAACCAAGAATCTCATTTTCCAAAGCCTTGAATTTCTGCCACATCCTGTAAATTTGAGAAAATTTCATCTTTTTTCCTCCAACCCAATATTTGGACGGGGGGCTGTTTTGGGCTTTACAGACCCCTAGTGAAATTTAATTTAATAGACAACATTGCCTAAAAATTAAATTCTACATTGGAATCTGTAAGTTGAAAAACAGTAGGTTGATAGTTTGTAAATAGTAGTTTTTAACTTTTAAAGAACTCTGGATTAATTCCCAGAAATTTGATTTGATTTCATTTACTCTTAGTTATTCTCGTCTGAATCTAATCAAATTTTTGGAAACTATTTTATATAAAATACAATTTAACAAATACAGTATAGTGTTTTAATAATTTAAAATTAAAATATTAAAAATTTTTATCTCCCGTTTAGGGATGAGAATTAAAATTTAAAATTTAAAATTTAAAATTTAAAATTAAAGCGTAGCGTTCATAAATTCGCAGACAAAGTTCATAGCTTTGTCATAAATGACACTATAAAAAATAATTGCGTATTACTCCGGAGAATAATACTTTCCGAGAAATGGCTAAGCCGAAACTTTGGACCGTTTCCAGGCTCCATTTTTGATGAAAATTTTCCAGTTTCGTTCAGAACGAAGTCAAAAAAAGTGCGTAAATATGGTGTATTTGCAAACTTTTTTTGACAAGTACTGAGCGAAACTGGGATATTTTGGCAAAAATTGGAGCCTGGAAACAGTCCATACCAATCTTAGTTTTAAGAATAATTTATAGGGACCAGATATTGATAATGAGATTGCAAGCAATCTCCCCTCCTTGTCTACGAATTTGTAAAAACAACTATAAATACTCCAAAAAATTATCAATCTTGAAATATTTAATAATTGGCTGGACCATAGCATGACTACAGTCCAGCAAAAGAAATTCCTGAAAACGCCCTAGGTATTTGCCTGTCAGCACAACGGCGCTACGGAAAAACCGTGCAGTGTTCACCTATCAAGCTTCATGGGTTAGAATACTAAGTGATTATCGGGCGGGGCTGTGACGCACAAAAAAACAAAAGTGTCTTATGCCGCGGTCCTCTTGATCAACAAAATATTCCTCCCAAACCTAGTTTTTATAAGGCGTTTCCAGGAAAAGAACTTTATGGGGAAATAAACCAACATCTCACCATAACAACTCATTATAGCATACTTTGCGACTCCTGTCAATACCACAGGATGCGCTTATTTAAGGGTATTAACAAGACTATTTTTAACAATAAACACCTTCGGAAAATAAAAAACCGGATATACAAATAATTATATATCCAGTCAGTCCCAGCCAGCCTAAACTATTAAAAATAATTAATTATTTAATAGTTTATTTTCCCTTAGTTGTTTTCTTTTTAATACTTTTGTCAGATAAAGTACGAACTATTCCCAATAATTGTTTTTGAAAATTTTTATCATATTTAATATCTGAATGTCCACCTTCATATCTCTGCATTTTTCCATTTTCCCCTTTTTCCTTAGACATCACTGTATATAAACCATCAAATAATAAATTATTTTTACCTTTATCATTTCGCTCAACTAACCCTTTAGAAATCTCTCTCTGAACTAAATCACTATTAAACACCTTATCATCAACGTGGCTAACTATAACAATATTAATTCCTATTTTATGTAAGCTAGCCAACATACCAACTATATCAGCTTTTGACATCTCTTTAATTTCTCTAAGTGACTGCGTTAAATTTTCTTTTACAAATTTAACAAAATCTTTTGTACTAATTGCAAATTGTTCTTGTTGTTCTAGAGGTCTGTTCTTATTTTGACTACCATTATCTTTCACAAATCTTTTTATCAATTTCCAAAAAGAATCCTTGCCAATCATTCCTGCTGGCGATACTAATGTAATATTACGAAATTTTTCTGGAGCTAAATAAGCAGCTATTGTTAATATCATCCCTCCCTCTGATGAGCCAATGGCATCTACCTGCGTATAACCTGCTTGCTCAATTGTATCAATTGCAGCAAGGGCTTTTTGCAGTTGCAAGGCTGAAAAAGTTCCTTTGAATTTTTCTTTAGCAATATTTTTATCAACCCTCATTTCCCTGGGCTGATCAAAAGAAATAACATCATTGTCCTGAGCTAAAACTTCCAGCAACGGTTGCGTGGAACGACTAGTCTCACCCCATCCAGGTATATATAACATCGGTAGACTGCCCTCCCTTTTTTCTCCCTTTGCCTCAACCTTAATCATCTCCTCCTCTTTAAGAATATCTGTTTTTACTGTCCATTCACTAAAATTTTTCATTTTATTTTTATTTAATAATTATTTATTTTTATTTTTTAGTTCCTCAAAAAACATTAGGGCTACAGTTATGTCCTTGTCCCAGAGAATTTCTTTGTTTAATAATTTTTCTTTTAAATCTTTCTCATCTAAAAAAATAATTTCTTCTACAATATCACTATCTGGATTTTTTTGAGGTGGGAGTTCTTGTAAGTCTTCGGCGATGAAATATGTTTTAGTTTCCTCAACAGTATAATTTTTTGTGTCATATTTATAAAACAATTTCCACTTATTGGCTTTCATTGAAATTTCTTCTCGCAATTCTTCTTGGGCAATTTGTAAAGGGCGCATTTCTTTTTTATCCATCCAGCCACCTAATAATTTTAAACTACTTTTCTTCTCGTGCGGACGATATTCCTTAATAAATAAAATTTTATTATTTTTAATAGGCAAAACTGCCACCCCGGCGCGCATAGTTACTCGCTCATAAAGATGTCCGTCAATTTTTTCCGTGGACATTGTTAAATATTTTCCTTGAAAAATAATTTTCCGCATTGCTTTGTCTATTTTTTAAACCTTTCCTGATAAGCCTTTATCAAAAAAATTGTATCATCTTTTAATTTGTCCTTTACCCAGTCTTTTTGACTTTGATTAATTAATTCACCTAATCCATCCAAAATGCTTCTAACAGAAAGTTGATTGATAAACTCAACGCAATCATCCAAATATTCATTTAATTCTTTTCCAGTTTTTTCTTTAATAATTTTTTCATTAATTTCCCAACTATCCGAAAGAAAAAAATGCACATCGAAAAGATCACGCATTGCCACTTTTTTTCTATCCAACAACGCTACTAATTTATTAGCAAAAGCATCTTCTTTCGTAGTCACTAACATCGGAATTCCTAAATATTCCTCTACAACAAATTTACTTTTTGCCGGACGGCGAGAGATTTCTATTTTAACAGTATGTTCTCCTTTTCCATAACTCAAAAGAAAAAAAATCGTATAATGTTTTATGCGAGCCTCTCTTATCTCAAATTCTGAATATTTACTTAAAATTATTTTGATTTCCTCAAAAACAAAATCCTCTTTTTCTATATTTAATAAATCAAAATCTAAATCTACCGAATAACGCGGTAAGCCATAGAAAAAATTGCAAGCCGTTCCGCCCTTAAAACCAAGATAGCTCCCCAACTGCGGATGTTCATAAATATCTTTCAATATTCGTACCATATTAAACTTGTGTTTTTCCCAATTAAGCATTTTGTTTGTAATAATTATTTATTGTCTTTTCTAATGATTTGTTTTTATAAATTTCCACCAACTGCAAACATTTCTCCCAGTCAATCACCGATAAATTATCAAAATAATATTCCGGATTAATATAAACCATATCTAAAAATGCTCTTTCAGCTGATGCAATGGCAACTCCATTTTTTTGTACAATTCCTTTATCATTCAACAAAACATCGTTTTTTAATTTACGATATCTAATTTTTTGACCATCCTTCAAAATAATCTCTCTAGAAAGATAACTGGCTACAGAAATCGTGTCATAATATTGAAAGGTTATTCCCACTGAAGATAAAACTGTTTCAAAACTGATATACGATGGTTTGTAAATTTGAATACTTGCTTCTTTGACATCATAGCCGGACTTAGCATAAACACCTTTACGCAACCTGATTAAATCACCCTTATCTAAATAATATTTTATCTTATTTTTTAAGCGGTTAAGATTATCTTCACGCCAAATCAAAGCTATTTCTCGAGCCGTAAAAACCGTATCTTTGCTTTTATATAATTGTAAAATAGGACTTTTTCGCATATTTATGAACTAGAAGTATTATTTATCCTTACCTATAGTTTACAATATTAATTTTATCTTGTCAATACCTCCTTTTCCAAAAACTCCTTAATTCTCTCAAACATTTTTTGATGACCGACGGAGTTGGGATGAAGACCGTCGGGTAAATCTTGGTCGTCTAATAAATCAAACATTGGTATAAAATTCATTTTTTCTTTTTTACAAAACTCTTCTAAAATTTTATTGTATTTTTTAATAATGCTATTTTTCCACGAATGTCCATTATCAACTTTATCCCAAGGATTTGTTTTTTCATCCACCACTTTTGTCATCTCCAAAAAGACTACTTCATCGGCATATTCACCGGCTAGATTTTTTATCTTTTGTAAATTACTTTGAAAAACTTCTTTTGAAATTTCCTGTTTAATTTGATTTTTCTCCAAAACAAAACGGCTATCATTTATTGGCACACCAACTATTGCCAAAACTTCATCGTCAATATCAGAACTCTTCCTACTCAACAATTCTCTCTCAAATCTTTCTATGATATCATTTGTTGTTCTGCCAGATACTGCTAAATTAAAAACATGTTGAAACTGCCCCCTATTGCCAAACCACACCTTCAAATGGTTTTGCCAACCACCAAATTTTTTATCACCACTACCAAAAGCAATACTAGCTCCGAAAATACAAATTCTTTTAATCATAAATTTTAAACTTAATAATGCTACATACTTTTCTAAAAACTATATTGCCACAATTTCAACTTTAGAATATTTTTTAAAAATTTTTTCCTTTTCTTGACGACGATTTTTTAGAGTGAATACATATAATTCGTCAAATCCCAAATAAGCCGATTTAATATAATTATCTCCATTGATATGACAAGTTACACCAGCCACATCTATAATTGAGGGTACGACAAAGACTCCTTTGCCAATAAATGTATCCTGTAATTTTTTAGAATTTTCTTCTAATACTTCTCTGGCTATTTTTCTCTCTTCCCAACTTTCAGTTATTCTGCCGTGAATATCATCAAAACGAATTTCATATCCCGCTTCTATTAGTCGCTTACTTATTTCAGTTCCTCCACCAACTATCACTACCACAAAAGATGTCTTGGCTAAGCGAATTGCAAAATCCTTAAAACGTTTATCATTAATGATATCACCAGATGCCTTAATCAAAACATTTTTTACTTTAATTTCTTTTTTCATGATAGAATATTTTTTATTTTTTGATTATATCCTTAATTTTTTCCAAAAATTCATCTTTCTCTTCAACACTAAAAAATCCTTCAATTTTTCCAATTAATTTTCCCTGGTTGAAAAACAACAAACAAGGTAACTCTTTGATATTGTAATCTGTCTTCAATTTGTCTGTTATTTCCACCTTTCTAAATTTTACATCATAGTCAGCAAACAATTCTTTAACTGGAACAGATTTAAGCAAGCACTCAATAGAATCATCTTCAAACAATTCAACTGCAATTACTCCTTCACTTTTTAAAACCTTTTCTTCAAAGTCATCTGCCATAATATTAGCCGACGAATTTTTCATTGGCATTGCTCCATATTTATCCACAAACAAATCACTAACCTTTCGTGGGTCATTTTCAATATCTTCTTTAATTTGTTCTTCCTCTTCTTTGTTGTGAAACACTCGCAAAGCCCCAACCCCACAAGCGTTTTCACACAAATCACAATCCATACACTTAGAATTATCAATAGCCACCTTTTCTGCCTCTTCGTCCCAATACAAAGCACCAGTTGGGCAGACCTCAATCCCACCACATTCCTTCGCATTGTCACAAATTTTATGATTTAGTATTACTCCCATAGTTTTTTTGTTAATTATTAAAGCCTTAGACCGTCAAACTAATTAAAATTTATTAATCTTTTTATGTTTGTTTTTGTAGCGACCAGGTCGCTAGGCTTAGCGACCTGGTCGCTACAAAAACCTCACTTGCCAATTACTATTATTTAACTTTTTCCCCTTAATATACCGCCTTTTTGCCTCTTGTCATTTCCAACTCACCATTAAGTGCCAGTACCAATTGTCAACTGCCGTTGACAATCAGTACCGGTTACTTTTCCCTTTACTTCGGCAACAAATCTTTATTATCCTGATATAATTTCCTTAATTTTTCAAAATTAATCTCTGGCTTAGAAGTGTACTCTGCAATCTTATCTAACAATTTCAATTCTTTCTCTGTCAATTTTCGATTTCGCTTCATCAAAAGATTTTCTTTAGAATACAAATACTCTATTTCATTTAAAGCAAAAAAATCTCTCAAAAGATTACCTCGAATATACCATTCTCCAAAATACTTTGGCATACCAGAAAAGCCCTGTGTTTTACCTTCCACAAAACCATCCCTATACAATTTCCACAAAACTCCCGCCGGAAAAAATACACCTTTTGGCAAATCTAAAAAATTAATTTTAAATCTATTAATATTATAGGCAATTATTTGAATATCATCAATTTGTGGATCAACTCGCACCCATCTTTTCTTCTTTTCATGCCAATATTCACAAATCCAATGATCCTCAAACCACCCCCCTTGAAAATAAGTAGAAAATCCACACCGAACCCTAGCCGGTACATCACGCTCCCTAAGAATAGAACAAAGCAACATAGAATATTGCCGACAAATTGCCACCATTCTTTTTTCCGGGGTTCTGGGAATTGTTAAAGGAGACGAATCAATGTCTTTAATTCTATTTACTATTTTTTGAACAGTTTTTATTTTCTTGTCTTTTTCTTTTTTGTCAGGCAAGCGCAAATTATACAAATTAACAACTGCCAAAGGATGGATAAACAACCCTTGAATAATCCGACAAACCTTGGAAATTCTTTTTGGAAAAGAATCGAACGTTCCTTTTTCTACTTTTGTCCTAATCCCTTGTTGACGATAAAAGTCTAATTGTTTTTTGTTGTTCATCTTTTTTATTTATTATCTATATTTAAATATCTCATTTTTTCATCACAATAAATCTTGCATCTTCCGCAATTTCTAGATCATCGAGCATGCCGGCTTTCGTCAAAATATTATCAATTGCCTTAATCATTTCATTTTTTTCTTTCTCATCTTTTGGAATTTTCACGTCACTCCACCACTCAAGCATTGTTTCATTATAATCATCAAGCGATTTAAACTTTGTAACCACAGCAGAATTACCTTGCATCAGAATATCCATCTTTTTATCTTTAACAAATTTTTTCAATAAATCAAAAGAATTTTTTATTCTTTTTGCATGATCCTCTTGCGGGTCAAATACTTTAAATAACTCATTGGTGACCGCTGACTCTTTTGCGTCAATAAAAATAATAGTCCCACCAGTTTTTAAAACTCTATACATTTCATTCAAGGCCTGCTCCCGAATTGAAGCATCAATTTCATGATAAGCATCCTTAGCAAAAATACAGTCAAAAAACTCGTTTTCATAATCAAGCTTTTCTGCCCCCATCAGCTGACAATTAACATTGGAATGTTGAAACTGTTCTTTAGCTTTCTCAAGAATATCTTTATCAATCGTTATCCTTTCAACATGTTTTGAACTATCAACAATTTCCTTTGGACAATCTGAAAAACCAACTCCAATTTCTAATAAATTATCCACCTCAAAAAAAGGAGTTAATTTTTTCCAAACCTGACTAATTTTTAAATTATTATCATAGCAATCTATCGCTTTCATCGTTTTTTAATTCACATTCTTAAATTTTTAGTGCCCTACATTTGAAACAATAACAAAGACTGATTATCTATTTGCGGAACATGATCTCCACCATAATACACCTTCATTTTTTCACCCAAAGAATCAAATCCTTTGTAGGATAAAGCGCTTCCAATCTCAGATTTCATTTTTAAATATGTTACATGAGATATTTTTTTAAATATATCTTCTGGCGTTTTGTACTCTTTCACAATAAATGATAATTCTCTTTTTGAAAAATTACTCCATAAAAAATCAGAAAACAATATAACAATGTCCCCCTTTTCACATCTAACATCATCATGCTTATATAAATTTCCGCCTCCTGCTGAAATAAAATTATTCGGCAATGTATCTACCAGTGATTGTTTATCTCGTTCTATTCCAACGTCAGTTAAATCAACTGGCAATATAGTTATGTTCTGATTAATTTGACTACTGTCATCAGCAACAAACTTTATTTTTCCATCCGATGTAAACACCATTGCCCCACAATCACCAGCTTGTTTAAATTTTAACGTTTGGTCGTGCTTTTTAACAGAAATCAAACAAACTCCCTTATGAACATTTTCACTCTTTAAAGACTCCACTCCATTTCTCACAGATTGTTCTATTTCATCTTGTCCATTTAAAATAACTTCGGCTAAAATTTTTGAAGGTATTGAGCTATCCATACCATCCAAAATTGTAAACTCTTCAAGCGATAACTTTATTATAACCCTATCATCATTTCGATTTTCACCAATACCAGCATCTGTTGACGCATATATCATTTGACCACTAAGTGACCGAAAAATTTGATAATTATCTGCCATATTACCATTTCCGACGCTATCTAATATCATATTATGAGAAATAACTTCTTTTTCATGTTTTTTAAATTCTTCAACACCCATGCAAAAATCTATTAAAAAATTATACATCAAATAATAATAAAGCTTGGTCACCTTGTGTTTTACGCCCACTCTTTAAAATCTCTATTCGTAACCTCAAAAATTTTCCACTAAAAACAACAATATGCGACTTCAAGTTTATACCTTCCTTGGTATCGCATTTTGCGATACGATAAATTTTCAATTCCTTATTTTTCCAACTATTCATTCTTTAGTAACAACTTTCCGCCGAAAAAATAAAATACTAACCAAAATACTATTTGCCACAATTGTTGTTATTACGTATGTGACTGTTAATAAATTATATTCTGCTGTCGATAATAATGTTAGCATAAATACTATTATCATTGCAATCCAAAAAGAAAAAGTTTCCTCGTACGGATTTTGCCATGACTTTCGATATGTAGGAATGTAACCCAATCCATCAATCATTGAGACCATAATAATTGCTAAAACTGGATTATCTAGTTGCCACCAAACAATAACACTGAGCAATGCCAAAATCAAAACGGCTGTATCGTTTTTGGTTATATTTTTTGTGCCATACTTTATTGATAACACTAAAACAAAAGTAACTAGCAAAGTCAAAATACCAATACTAATAGTGCCAAAATTTCCATCTCCTTTTAATACCCCCATGGTAGCAGTGCCCATTGTAATAGACCAAATCAACCAAGTATAAATATGCGGTTTAGTCTTCTTTAGGAAAATATCTCTTATATAGGGGTAATAAAAAACTATCGCTATTACCGACGCTACTACCGAAAAAACTAATTTTATATCAATGTTTTGTAACATGGTTTATTATTTTAATTTATTTAAAACCCCAACTGCCCCCTCATCAAACTTTGAAAATGCGAACCATTTTTTGCCGAGGTCTTTTAGGGATGCTCCAATGTGATAAATTTCTTTTTCATCAATAATCATAAATCTATCATGGGCTTTTTTAAAAGTTTTGATTTCGATTGGTGAATATTGTTTATTATATTTTTCTAAATCTTGCTTCAGAATTTTAGAAAATTGTTTAGTATAAATCGTCACGGCAACTTTTTTCTTTCTTTTTCTAAAAAGATGCAAGACTGACTCGTCAACATAATTGTCTACTAATACTATAGACTTCTTAGCACTTTTTATCAAGTCAGCAACAAAAACATAAGCGTCGAAAATTTGTCCATCATAAAATATCCCCTGCTTTGGTTTTAAGCTTTTATCTTCTAAGCCTTTGAATATTTTTTCAAAGTTTTCATCGGTTTTTAGCTGATATTTCAATTGTTTTGTTTCAACAGCGTCTAAACGAGAAAAAATTTGAGCATTGGCGTTTAAAAAGTTTCGCATTTTTACAAAGCTTTTTATAATTCTGATACTAATTCCCACAGCAATTTTACTTTTTAAAACACCTGCCAACATAGCAACACCTTGCTCGGTAAACACCCACGGTTTTTTTCTTAATCCCATAATTTCTTTATTGGAAGTCACAAATTGTGACTTCCAATTTTCCAACTCCTCATTGCTCATTTGAAACATAAAGCTATCAGGAAATCTTTCAATATTTCTTTTGACCGCTTGATTTAAAACTTTAGTCTCCACACCATAAAGTTCAGCTAAATCACGATCCAGCATAACATGAATACCCCGAATCGTATAAATCCGGTCTTGAATCTTGTTTAATATTGTTAGGTCTTTGTTTTTCATTAAATTTGCTTTGATTTATTTTCAACCTCTTTACTTTTACCTTTTGGTTTCATTAGTGGGAAGAAGACTGTATCCCTGAGATTATTTTGTTCTGTGAAGATTCCAACTAGTCTATCAATTCCAACACCTGTTCCGGTCATTGGTGGCATTCCATATTCCATAGCTTCAATGAATGAACTATTCATCTCCATAGCTTCAGCATCCCCTTCGGACTTAGCCTTTACCTGCTCTTCCAATAATTCTCTTTGCACAATTGGATTAACTAATTCTGCATAATGATTAGACAATTCAAATCCGGCCAAAACCAATTGAGCAACCTCGGCTGTTCCATTTTCATTTTGAATGGCTAGAGGTTTAAGATTTCCTGGATAACGTGTAACCCAAGTTGGATTTACTATTTTTTTCCTAGCTGACTTTTTCCAAATGGAATCCATTAAATTCCATTTTGACATCTTCTTGGCTTCCTTGCTTTTCTCTCCTAGTTCTATGGCCTTTGCCTCTATTTCTTCCCTGGTTGCTGTTTCAAGATCAATGTCGGCGTATTTTTTTACTAAATCATTAAATTCAATTTTCTCCCATTCTTTCCCAAAATCAATCTCTACAATTTTGCCAGAAAAATTCTCTATTTCAAATTTTGTTTTACCAATAATCTTTTTTGCAATATTTTTCAACATTTTTTCAGTTAATTCCATATTATATTCCAGTCCTCTGTAGGCTCTATACCATTCAATCATCGTAAATTCTTGCATATGAGTTGGGTCAGAACCTTCATTTCTAAAATTTTTGCCTATCTCATAAACGGCTGGGTAACCACCAGCCATAATCATTTTATGTTCGGCTTCCAAAGAAATTCTCAAAACGATATCTAGGTCGTAATCATTATGGTAAGTGTTGAATGTCTCCGCCATGGCTCCAGAGGCTTGATTTTGTAAAACAGGAGTTTCTACTTCTAAAAATCCTTCAGCATCAAGCATGTTTCTGATTTCAGAAACTATTTTTGCCCGAAGAAGAAATCTCTTACGAGAATCCTTGTTTGTTAAAACATCTAAATATCTTTTTCTATATTTTTCTTCCAAGTCTTCTAGCCCATGCCATTTTTCAGGAAGTGGCAACAATGATTTTGTTAACATTCTAAAATTATTTACCAGTAGAGATTCTTGCCCTCTTTCTGTAACAAAAAATGTACCTGAAAATTCTGCAAAATCTCCAGCATCAAAAAGTTTTTCAAAAATTTTCATTCTATCTTTTCCTAGTTCATTGGTTCGTAAAACAACTTGAAATTCACCAGTACCATCAAATAATTTTGCGAATGATATATTGCCAGCGCCTCGCTTTACCATTATTCTTCCGACAATTGTTTTTTCTTTGCCAGATTTTTCTAAATCAGTAAATTGTTCTTCCGCCTCTTTCAAAGTTAAGTCTTGTCTTACAGACCCAGGATCAACATAGGCTTCCATCCCAGCATCTTTTAATCGAGTAATTTTATCAATTCTTAAATTTCTTATTTCTTGTTCTCTGCTCATATTTTTTTATTAAACAATTTATTATTTACCTTAATGGTGGTCTCTATGCTCAAGTCTAGCAAAAAAACCCGCTAAAGTCCAGAAGATTTTAAAAAAACGACCTTTGGTCGTTTTTTGATATTTTATTGTTCTGCAATATTCTAAAATCCACTCCTAACCCCTCCTTTATAAAGGAGGGGGAACTAAGGAAGTCCACCTAGTAGTGTACTACTACTGGTGTTCCCTTGCTGGCAAAGTCAAAAACCAACTTAGCCGGACCAACACCAAGACGAACACAACCATGGGATACGGGAATTCCCAGATGATTGGCGCCCTCTTTGTAACCACTGGGCCACTCTGGTAATTCATGAATGCCATGTCCTTTAGTTGTAAAACCCATATACCAAGGCATATACAAACCATAGTGAGCAGACCACGGTCTTCGGCCTTTGGATAAAATATGAAAAGTACCAGTTGGGGTATTCATTCCTCTTTTTCCCGAAGAAACTTTATATGACCCCTTGCGTAGCCCCTCTTCAAAAATAGACATCACCTGATGAGTTAAATCTATATCAATATATTTTCCGGTGGAAATTTTTGGCTCTATAACCCAGCTAATATCTTCTGTTTTATTTGCCTCGCCATTTTTATTAAAATTATAAATTACTTGGGGAGGAATTTTAGTAATAAACGACCCTTGATATAATTGTTGTTTAAAGTTTTCATCATCTCGATAACGAGCGGTGATTATTATGCTGTATTTTGTAGATTTAGCCCATTCTGTTTTAGGGGTCAAAATAACGCTATCACGAGCCTCATTAATAGTTGTGATTATTTCCATATCTGGATTAACATCAACCTCTAAAATAATATGCTCATCCAATGGCTCTTCTAAATTGATTTTAATTTTATCATCGTAGACTACTTCGGTCTGCCCATCGCTGGGATAGACACTCAATTTTTGAGGAGTAGAAACTGAAAACAAACTAACTTTCTGATTACTTCTTAAATTTAGCCAAAAAGTTGGCAGATTGTGAAAAGTAACGATGTACTTTTGATTAGGAACCGGCACTCCAGCAATTTTTAATTCTATTTGTCGATTGTTTAAAAAATGGGGCTGAACTTTTAGAGGCGGTTGAATATCGATGTTTTGTAAATTAAATCTACCATTAATCGCCGTGGAAAAATTTATAATGACATTGCTATCTTTAGCAATTTTCTTATTAGTTTGGACAGTGACGAGTAAATGACTTTCTCTTAAATAAACGTCATAAACAGTCAAAACCCCATAGGCAATTATGGCTAATAATCCTATTAAAAATAAAATATGACTAGTCTTCTTTGTGATTGTTTTTGTCATGATTTTCTTTATAAATAATAAAAAGCGGGCGCAATCACCCACTTCTATTTATAGTATACACTATTTGAGGCGATTTGTCAAATTTGAATAAAAAAGTTTTCTAACTGAACCTTAGGATTAGCGTTGGATGTTTTAATTACACTTCTTATTTCCAATAGATTATTTAAAATCTTGTATATTTTGGTTACAACCGCCATACTTTGTCCCTGGGATATATTCTGCTCCAAAAATATTTTTAAATACCAAATCCATTCATTAAGAACCCAGAGTAAATCATCTTCTCCGGAGCTTATTTTTTCTACTAATTGTAATTGCTGAATTTTTCCCTTTCGCAGAGATTGACGGAAGTCATCTCTAGTTTTTAACGCTTTATCAATCTGTTTTGGATTGTTGGCATATTGTTTGGCTAGCTCAATGCGCCCATAGGCCAATTGAATTATATTTTGTTTTTGCTCTTCATTTAAATCAAACTCCTCATCAAGTCTTTTACTAATCTCCTCATCGGATAAAAATGTAAAAACTATTTTTTGACAACGGGATTTAATAGTCGCCAAAACATCTTCTTCATTATTGACCAATAAAAATATAATCAAATTACTTGATGGTTCCTCAATTAATTTTAACAAACTATTGGTGGCAGTATTTGTTAACTTATCAGCGTCCCGAATAATCAAAACTTTTTTCTTAAATTGAAAATTCTTTAAATAAATTTTTCCGATAGCTTGATCGAGCTGCTTTTTACTTATTACTGCTTTAGTTTTTTTATTGCGTTTAGTTTTACTACTGACTTTACTTTGTATTTGTTTATTTTTTTCTTGATTAGTTTTTAAGTTTCCTCCGGCCTCCACTAACATCGTGTCTGGCAATGCCCCTTGCCTTAATATTTTCAATTCATTCTTAGAAAGATTATTTACCAAACCAACCATTTTGATTACTGTTGAAAATTTTCCCGTCCCTTCCGGACCAACTACTAAAAAAGACTGTGCCAATCGCCCATTTTCCATTTGCTTTTTAAATTGTTGTAATTGTCTTTGCATTATTGTTTTAGTGATTTATGTATTAATTTACAAACATATATTTACTGCTAACGGCTCACCGTGTATAAATAAATTAAAATTAAAAGACTAAATCCACCCCTAACCCCTCCTTTACGAAGGAGGGGAACTATCTATTATCTAGCTTAGCATTCTAAAACATATTTGACAACTTTTAAAAAATTAGTATACTAGAGGTATGAGAAAAAATATTTCACAATTTATTTACGTTTTATGGCTATTGCTGATTTCTAAGTCAGTTTATTTTTGTTTGCGAAAAATTTAAAGCTAAACCATTCGCCAGCAAAAATAAACTGATTTCCCCGGAAATCAGTTTTTTTGTTCTTTAGGGTGACTTTTAACAAAAAGTCATCATGTTCGTTAAATTTTTGAGGAGAGCGTTATGAGTTTTAAGTGCATTGAAAAGGGAACGACTAAAAAATGTCTCACAAAAATTCAAGCTGGTTCTTGTCCATGTGTCACTGATTTAAAACTGTATGGTCGTCCGATAATAATGTCGGAAGATGGTCTTTGCATCATGGCTATGCAACTTTTATTACATCTAAATTTTTGTTTATTAATAAATAGAGCAAATAAACAAATTATTTTCCATCGGAATGATAAAAAAAATATTCCTACTGACTATAAAATGCACCCAGCAATAAAAAGAGGAGAAAATAAAAAATGTTTACCACCTCAATTCATGGTTCAAAGGTTGTCTTAAGATGGTCAATCCTTTCCGTAGAAGCCGCCTCTATTATGATCAAAGCAACTGAAGGAGTATGGTCATTTTGGGATATTTCTTTAGACGAAAAATCTGGAAGATATTTCTTGAGAATATACCTTAACTCCTAAGTCTTAATCACCTCAATCCACGCCTCGCTGCCTGCAATACTGGACAGCGAGGTATTTTTTTCTTTTTTTTCATTCACAATCTACCAGAAAAATTTATTCGCCAATTAAAACTGAACATCATTCACTATTAAGTTTAAGTCATTTAATAATTCCAAATTCGTTTCAAGTTTAAAATTGAATTAAAATTTACAAATTACAAATTAAAATTAGAAAACTAAATCTACCCCCAACCCCTCCTTTGCAAAGAAAAAAAACTAAAAAACTAAAAAATTAAGAATCTACAATCTACCTCACTTTCTTCACAAACTTCTTCAACCTTTCCTTAAACACCTCCGTACTAAATTCCTCTGCTCTTTGTCTGATTTCTTGGGGATTGTAATTTTTTTCATTTTCCTTAAACCGTCCAATGGCATCAGCTATTAATTCCATAGTGGGGTTTTTGAAAAATTCTCCCGTGATTCCTTCCAAAACAGTTTCCGCCGTTCCTCCTTTATTAAGAGCAATAACTGGTTTACCAGCAGACATCGCTTCCACAGCTGTAATATTAAAATCATCTTCCGTGGCGACGATAAATGCTCTGGCTCGCTCCATTAATTTTATTTTCTGTTTATCGGAAACCCAGCCTAAAATTTTAATATTCTTGTCACCCTCAATCATTTTTTGTAAATTCTTTTTTTCTGGACCATCACCTAAAATGACCAATGGTAAATTTAATTTTTGAAAGACTTGAATCAATAAATCAATTCTCTTGTAAGGGACTAGACGACTAACTGTTATAAAATAACCGGCATTTTCTTTGGTTGGGGTAAATTTGTTCACTTCCACCGGTGGATAAATTACCGTTGCCTCCCGACGATAATATTTTTTAATCCGCTCCGCCGTATATTTTGAATTGGCAATCAAATAATCGAGACGCTCCGCGCTAATTCGGTCCCACATTCTCAGATAATTCAAAAACAATCTGGTAAAAAATTTTGTCTTTCCTTTTAATTTTTTTTCTTCCAAATATTCTCGGTTCCAATCCCAAACATAACGCATCGGAGCATGCATGTAGCAAATATGTTTTATTCTAGACTTCACCACTACTCCTTTGGCAAAAGCAGAAGAAGAAGAAATTACCAAATCATAATCACGTAAATCAAAAGTTTCCACCGCCGTCGGCATAAACGGCACTAACCATCGATGACGCTTCCGCAAAAACTTTGGAAATTTTTGAAGAAAAGATGTTTTCACTTCTTTACTGCTCACAGACACCAACCCTTTTTTTGTGGACATTAAAGTGTATATTGGAGCTTCTGGATAAATTTCTCCCAGTTCTTTCAAAACTCTTTCCGCACCACCATAATACAACAAAAAATCATGCACCAAAGCGACAGCAGGCGATTGCGTCTTAATATTATTTTTATTGTTACCGTTTTGGTTGTTTTGTTTATTATATATTACCATAATATTTCGCCTGCAATTTTAATTTTTAAGTTTTAAATTTTAAATGAATTTTAAATGACTAAATTTTTATCTAAACTATAAAATATCAAGGGGTTATTCCATTTGACTTTTAATCTTTTGAATGGCTTTTTCCTCTTTTGGAAATAAACCACTAGCCATTCCAGAAAATTCCATAAATTCTTCTGTGCCTTTTTTAGCTTTGATCTTTTGAACAGCTTTTTTGTCTTTGCGAAATTGCCCAGAAGCAAATCCAACAATACTCATAAGCTCTTCCACTCTTTTTTATGTCTTTTATCCATTTCTTTTTTAGATATTTTTTTATTGTTATTATTCATCTGAATTTATTTTAAATACTTATTTTAAAATTTTAAATTTAAATATTCAATATTGAATTAAAATTTAAAACTTAAAATTTAAAATTTTCACACCTATAAATATCAAAATACAGTTTACTCTGCATCCACTGTTCCAAGCATGGGAGGAGTAACAAAACTTAATTCTTCTATTGCCCGATTATACACTCTTAAGTTATGAATTACTGCTAGACGATGAGCTAGCATATCTTTAATTTTAAAAAGATGATGTACATAAGCTCTAGAGTAATTCTGACAGGTAAAACAATCACAGTCAAGCCCAATTGGATTTGAATCGGTGGCAAATTTTCCCCGACTGATATAGAGAAATTCATAATTATCTGGATTTTTTAAGTCTAGGTTTTTTATATTATTAAATTTACCCTGTATAACCTCGAGTTTATCCCGCGTAGCCTCGGCGAAGTGGGACTCACTAGAAGCCAGGCTTAGCGCTCCGCTGTCGCTACGCTTGATAAGCCTGGCTTCGTTCGCTTCAGCTTCGTTAGTGTTATCATTTTTAAAATTATATAACCTCTGATGTCGTCCGTCGCGGGTTGGTAAAACACAGTCAAAAATATCCCAACCAAATTCGTAACAACGAGCAATATCCCAGGGCTTGCCGACGCCCAAAGCAAACTTAGGAAATTCGTCCGGAATTAATTCGGCGATATATTTGGACATTTCTTCATCCAACTCCCCCTTTTCATTAACCATATAGCCTCCGTAACCGTAACCGTCAAAACCGATTTTTAATAATTCTTCAGCACAATACTTACGCCATTTCCTGCTCCATCCTCCTTGAATAACTGCAAATAACAAAGGACGAGTTTTATCGGTTAGTTTTTTTTCTTTAATAATTTTATCGAACTCCACCCTGGTTCGTTTGGCCCATAAAATTGTTCTCTTCACGCTCTCTTTTATTTTTTCTTCGCTGTCATTTGCTCCAGTAAAGTCGTCTAAACAAATCAAAATATCTGCTCCAATTTCAAATTGAATTCTGATGGAATCTTCCGGGGTAAATATTCCCAATTGTTTATTTTTTTCTCCGCCAATATTAAATTTTACTCCTTCATCGGTAATTTCTCCACCCTCTCCGTGTCTTTTAATCAAAGAAAAAACCTGCCAGCCACCCGAGTCCGAAACAACTAATCCATCAAAATTCATAAAATTTTTAATCCCACTTCTGCAGAGACTCGGTCTCTGCTGCAGAGACCGAGTCTCTACAGAAGCAAACTTTTTTAAAATGTCTGTGCCGGGCGTGTCATTTAAATGATAAGTATTCACCACCACTCCCCGAGTACCAACTTCTTTTAAAGCTCTGTTATCCAAACTACGCACAATACCCAAAGTAGCATCCGGTAAAAATATCGGTAACTTATATTTTTTTCCTTTAATTTTTAGTTCTTTGATATTCATAGCTCTATAAAATCCTTAATTTATTTAAAAATAAACTAAACAAATCTTTTTGTTTATTCTACATTAAATTAGTTAAAAAAGAAAGTAAAAATTGCCTCAGGATATTTCCTGAGGCAATTTATAAAATTATATGGCTACAACTTTGAGCTTAAGGTTGTCCACAAAAAACCAAATGTCCCTTGCTTAGTAAATACTCTGGCTTTTTATTATCAAGCCTTTCGGCTTGTATGTGCCATTTTTTGTCCCAATAACAAAATATTTTCCTTGGCACACCATCAATATTTCGCACAAAGAACAAAGACCCATAAAAAGTTCCTGGGTTAGTAATGAGTAAACGACCACTTTCTCCATTCTTTTGATCATTCAACAGATCGGCCAATAACCAGATGGGTGAAACGGCTTTTTCAATCCCTCCAAGGCTTACAATTATTTCCTTTAACCATGTTTTCTTTTCTACCGTGCTCCAAAAAGCTATTGGTATCATATCGACTTCTGTAGGCGGAAACACTGATGGAAATTTGTCCAACATTCTGACAAATTCCATCTCAAACATTGCATTATATTCAATATTTCTCGGAAAACGTCTTTGCTTGTCATTGAATACAAAAGACCTTTTTTTACCCACTATGCCTAAATCAAGAAATCGGCTCCAAGCTTTTTTAAGTTCCTGATGGCTCATCTCAGCAAAAAACTGCAAGAAATCTTCCGGATGTTTCCCAAAAGGAAAATTTATTGTTATTTTTTGCATTAATGCAAACTCCTGTCTACTCAATGTATTGCTCATAATAAGCCTCCATATTCGAGTATTAATAATTTACTGCACGATAATCGCCAATCGACTTCGTTGCAGTAAAGAGATCAGTATCAAACTAAGATCTTTACTACAACGAATATTTTTAAAAAGAACTTTTTATCTAAAAATAAATATTTAAAATATTTAAGTATTTTAAATATACCTTACATAGCACTATTAGTCAATGACTACATGATTCACAATGTGCATCTTACAAAATTGCAACAAATAATACATATGAAATATCCTATATAAATCCCAAAAGACAAACCCATCTCAAATTACAATAACTAGCAACTAAATCTCTTAAATCTTAAATCATAAATCATAAATCTCTATCACCCATTTATCAACTCCTTACACCCTCCATCTATTACTGACCTCTCAACATCCCGGTAATTTCCCCGGCTGTCTTTTGCCAACTATATTTTTTGATATTTTTCAATCCTTGTTTAATAACATCTCCTCGCAATTCTTTGTTTTGTAAAATTTTATGAACTATTTCGGCAATTTGTGACGGTTCGTTGGGATTTGCTATTACTCTTTTGTCTCCTACTACTTCTTTCATCGGACTTAAATCAGAAGTAATCACTGGCGTCCCTACACTCTGGGCTTCTAAAATCGGTATTCCAAATCCCTCTAATAAAGAAGGAAATAAAAAAGCATCGGCGTATTTAAAATATTGCCATTTTTCATCTTCGCTTACAAACCCTAATTCATGAATATCAATTTTGTATGGTGACTCTTTGATAACTTTTTTAATTTTATCATAGCCATGCCCTTTACCACCACTCAATAGCAATGTTCCGGAATAATGATATTTATTTTTTAGAATTTCAAAGGCCTTGATAATATTTACTACATTTTTTCTTTCCTCCAAACGACCAATAAAAAATAAATAGGGTTTATTTTTTTTAATAATTTTATTTTTATTAATGTTTTCTAAATCAATCGGATTAAATCCATTTGGTATAATTTTAATTTTATCTGCTGGTGTTTTGTACAACTTAATTAAATCCTGTTTGGTTTTATCAGAAACGGCAATAATTTCATCTGCCCAGCGGCAACTTTTCTTAATAAAAAAACGATGAAAAATTCGTGAATACAAAGAATAACTCTCCGGAGAAAATTCATACTCCAAACCGTGAATAGTCACAACACTTCGTCGGGGATGAATAAAAGGAATAGTATGGGCTGGCACAAATAAAACATCCACTGGATTAACCAATAATTCAGCGCTTAAACCAAACTGTGTCCAAAAATATTTTTTCAGTAGTTCTTTTACTTGCCAATTTCTCGGTATCTCAAAATCAATATTTTTTCGATCGCCCCAACGTAAATAAAGAATCACCTGCTGGTCTTTTAGCCCCACTCGCAGATGTTTAATAACTTGATAAGAATATTCTTCTATGCCGGTGCGATTTTTCACAAACGCCCGGGAAGCGTCGATGCCGATCATTTAAATTTGGAATTATAACTGATTTATTTATAATACGCCTTAAATTATCATTACAAGAAAAGATTCTTTTAAATAATTTTAATTTGTAATTTGTAAATTTTAATTCAATTTTAAAATATTCAATTTTAAATGTTTAAAACAATGATAAATATAAGACATTTGATAATTTATAGCTTGTTTGGAAAATTTAAAATTTAAACAATTATGTTTGAATTAAAATTTGCAAATTACAAATTACAAATTAAAATTTACTTTCGACTTTATGGACTTTACAAACTTTTAACTACTTTTACTTTCCCATCACAATCCTCTTATAAGAATCCAGGTTTTCCAAAGCTAGTCCGGTTCCCTTGACAACGCAATTTAAAGCATCATCAGCCACATAACAAGGAACGCCGATTGTTTTGGTTATAAATTTATCTAAATTTCTAATCAAAGCTCCTCCGCCTGACAAAACCATTCCCTTGTCCATAATATCCGCAGCCAATTCTGGAGGTGTTTCCTGTAAAACTTTTCGCACCGCATTAATGATTTCTACCAATTCCTCTTTCATTGCCTCATTGATTTCATTAGCAGAAACACGAACTGTCCTAGGTAACCCACCAATTAAATCTCGCCCTCTTACTTCCATATACTTTTCTTTAATTTGAGGCATGGCATTACCAATGGTAATTTTAATATCTTCGGCTGTTCGTTCTCCGATGGCCAACCCATATCTTTTTTTGATGTAATGCATAATAGCGGCATCAAGTTTATCTCCCCCTACTCTGGCACTATGAACGGAAACAACTCCGCCCAAAGAAATAACCGCCACCTCAGCTGTTCCTCCACCGATGTCTACAATCATATTTCCATTAGCGCTATTTACGGCGATGCCGGCACCAATAGCTGCTAAAACTGGTTCGGAAACGATATAGGCATTTTTTGCACCGGCTTTCATCACTGCTTCTGATACGGCCCTTTTTTCCGTGGAAGTTGCTCCGGCGGGAATGGAAACTAAAACATCCGGTTTAATCAATCGGATTTTCGGGGTAACTTTATTAATAAAATATCGTAACATTGCTTCGGTAACACGATAATCAGCAATCACTCCATCTTTTAGGGGACGATAGGCGGTAATCATATCTGGTGTTCGCCCAATCATTTCTTTGGCCTCTTTTCCCACCGCTAACACCTCATTACTATCGGTAGCCAAAGCAACCACCGAAGGTTCGTTGGCTACAATTCCTTTATTGGCAATGAAAACTAAGGTATTTGCTGTTCCTAAATCTATTCCTATTTTTCTGACTAACATCGTTTTACGAATTTAGAATTTGTGAATTTAGAATTTTAACTCTCCCATAAAAGATTTTACAGGCTTTAGGGACTTTCGACTTTAGACTTTTGACTTTAGACTGTCTCTCTACTTCCCCATACTATCATTGTTTTTCACAAAGTTCAACTGTTGTGGTATAATTTATGCGTAATTTTTAAAATAGCAACTCCATGCCTTATGCTGAAAAAATACAATTGTTCACTGGCCTGCTTATATTATTCATAGCATCTAGTGGCTATTATTTAGCCAAACTATACTACACTAAAAAAGGCAGAAACGATTTACAGTATTTTTTAAAAATTTATATGTTTGCCGGATCTCTAATCGGCACACATCAAGTATTTGAATTTTTATCTTTGCACTATCAAAGTCAAATTATTTACAAGGTTGGATTACTTATTTCGTTATCTGGAATGATAATTTATGGAATATCATTGGAAATATTATATAATAAAAATTTTTATTTTAAACGACTTGGATTTATAGGGCTTCTAATTTCTATTATTTATCTTTTCAGTAAAAATACTCATTTTGACACCTTAGATTTTCACTTAACACACTACTCTATTTTTGTTTGGACCTTAATTTGGTTATTTTTATTAATTTACTGGAATATTTGTATCATATTTGGAAGACAAAATATCAAAAGATATATAAAGGGATCTGTAACACTAATGTATCCTCTAGTTACAATGATGATTTCTTTTTTTATTTCTTTATTTTATTCAATCTATTCATACCTCAAACAACAAGAAAACATCTGCACCAATTTTCCTTCAGTTTGGTGTACTCTAGCATTTCTTCAAATTGCATTTATACCAATTTTTCTTGTTCAGTTGCCAAAACTATATAACAAACGACCTCCAAGAAGTTCTTTGTCCACCAAAAAATTCCATCAATATCTATTCGCAACACTTTTGTTAACAATATTTATTCTTTGGATATTAAGTAAAAGTGACTGTTTTAATTTACAGTTTATATTTGCCTAAAAACGACCTTGTCTGTTTCCCAAACTTATCCAAGCTACCCTTCCAGCTTCCCAAAAATTATTTCTTTGTAATTCTACGCCAATACTTCAGTGATATGTATCGCTAAAGTATTGGCGTAATAACCAATGTTACAGAATCATACAAAAAACCATCAATTCTCCATTCTTCATTTTTAATTCTTAATTCTTAATTTTTAATTTTTAATTCTTATTTACTCTCCCCCTGCAATATAGCCGGTGGACCAGGCGATTTGAAGATTGTAGCCTCCAGTAGGTCCGTCAAGATTAAGAACTTCGCCGGCAAAATATAAATTATTTACTAAGCGTGATTGCATAGTTTTGGAATTAACTTCTTTTAAGTCTACTCCCCCGGTGGTTATAATTGCCTTACCAAAACCAACGAGTTTTTCAGGATGTAGGGGAAATTCTTTTAGAGCTCGTACTAATCGTTTTCTTTCTTCCCTGGTAATTAAATTAACTTGTTTATCCGGATTTATCTTTGACAATTTTATGACAACTGGGATAAGCTTCTTTGGTAATAGTTTATCTAAAATATTTTTGAATTGTCTGTTATTTCCCGCTTGAAAGTCACGCTGTATTCGTTTATCTAATTTTACAAAATCTAAAGCCGGTTTTAGATCTAACCTTAGATCAATTCTACTTTCTGTAGGTTCTTCTTTTATCCCCTCAAATAATTCACCAACTTTTTTACTTAAATCCAAAACTACCGGGCCACTAATACCATTTTTAGTAAATAACATTTCGCCAAATTTTGAATCATTTTTTTTCTTATCTTGAAAAATACTTAACTCTATATTTTTAAGACTCAATCCTTCTAAGTCTTCTCTGAACCAGTCTGCTAAAATAATTGGCGACAAGGCTGGTCGTGGCTTTACGATTTTATGTCCTAATTCTTTTGCCCATTCATAGCCATCACCAGTGGAGCCGGTGGCTGGATAAGATAATCCGCCAGTGGTAATAACGTATTTTTTAGCTTCAACTTTTTCACCACTTGTTAGAACGATTCCCTTTATTGTTTTTTGAAATGACTCTGAATTATTATCATCTAAAATGTCACCACTGATAATTCCAGAAACTGTTGCTCTGGTTTCAATTTTAACTTCGTGTTTTTTTAAAAAATTTAATAAAGCCCATCTAATGTCACTGGACTTATCACTAACCGGAAAAACACGATTGCCTCTTTCTACTTTTAATTTTACACCTCTATTTTCAAAAAAATCCATTACTTCTCTATTGCCAAATATAGCAAAGGCGGAATACAAAAATTTTCCATCTTTTCCATAAGCCTCAATCAGCTCATTTTTATCTTCGGAAAAATGAGTAACATTACAACGGTCTTTTCCAGTCATTAATAATTTTATTCCCAATTCCTTATTTTTCTCCAATAACAAAACGGACTGGCCCAACTGCCCAGCCCTTCCCGCCGCTATCATTCCTGCCGGCCCACCACCAATAACTATTACATCATATATCGCTTCGCTCAAATTTTTAATTTAAAATTTAAAACTACTACTTTGACATGTCTAATATCATCCTACTCCACCTGGACATTTTGTCAATGCGATTTACAAAATGTCCGATTGTCTATTGCTTTTTGGGATAATTAATGATATATTAAGAATATGAGCAAATATAATATTTTAAATGTTAGCACTTGGCAGGTCGTTCAATCATTTGAACGAGTTTTGTGTTTCCGTAAAATATAACTTTTAAGATAATATTAGATAATACACTGGTCGTTCAAATATTTGAACGATTTTTTTATTTATCAAACATTAATTCCAATTTGTAATAATTTTATATGTACTTCTATATTAAAAAAAATTTCATATTTAAAAATCGTGCCTCTGAACGCTGGCGCATATTTTTGTATATGAATTAATTAAACTTAAATTATTAATAATAAATTTTATGAAAACTACAACAACTAAAAATAAAGACTTAAATATTTCACCAAATAATGCTGGCTATTTTGGCGAATACGGTGGTAAATTTATTCCACCTGAACTCATACCAGCATTTGAGGAGATTGAGCAAGCCTATAATGATGCAAAAAATGATTCTTCTTTTTTAGAAGAATATACAGATTTGCTTAAAAATTATGTTGGCCGACCTTCGCCTCTTTATTTCGCAAAGAATCTCACCAAAAAACTTGGCGGAGCTAAAATATACCTCAAACGAGAAGACTTAAATCACACCGGCGCTCACAAAATAAACCATTGCTTGGGTGAGGCTCTTCTTGCCAAGAGGATGGGAAAGAAAAAATTACTGGCTGAAACTGGGGCTGGACAACATGGCGTTGCTCTGGCAACGGCTGCCGCTATTGTCGGATTAAAATGTGAAATTCATATGGGTTCTATTGATATAAAAAAACAAAAACAAAATGTTACTCGTATGAAATTATTGGGTGCAACGGTCATTGAAGTAACTGACGGCGGTAAATCCGGCATATAGTGCTCAATGGGACCTAACATGTTAAACTAACCTAGTATTTAACTAGGTTTTTTAACATTCAAACGTATGAATAAGAAAAAATGTCCTTATTGCAACAATAGCAAATGTATTAAAAAAGGTAAAAGAGATGGTCATCAGAGATGGCAATACAAGAACTGTAAAAAGAAATTTCAAGCAAATAAAAAAGTTCTTCCTACTAAGGAAGAGCTTTTTTGTTTGTATTCTTTTTCTAAACAAACTCTATCTGAACTATCTCAAGAATACCATCTAAAAACAAATACTATTCAAAATCTTTTTGATGAAATAATTTTGCCTGTAAAAATACACACACCAAGGAATTTATCACTAGCCGTGGACACTACCTTCTTTGGAGATTTTGCGGTAGTAGTTTTTAGAGACCAAAAAAACAAAGAATGTCTTTGGTGGAAATTCGTAGACACTGAAAAGTTAAAATATTATTACGAAGGTAGGCTATACTTAGAAAATTTAGGCTATACTTTTAGGTCTATCACAGGAGATGGATTGCCTGGTTTACCCAGTATTTTCCACAGTATTCCATTCCAGTACTGTCACTTTCATGCTAAGCAAAACATCAGAAGATATTTAACAAAAAATCCTCAACT
>WGDO01000036.1 GCA_015493225.1 Patescibacteria group bacterium | reverse complement strand
TCTATTGAAGCTAGCTTAAACCATTTAAATGTTTCTTTTGGGAAAAATATCTCCAAGGCTTTTTGTGAAATTTCCATAATTGAAATTATTAATTATTAATAATTTCATTATATCCTATTTTTGGAAATAACCCTAAAATGGGAGTGAGCCGCACAAGTGTAGTCACCTGTTTGTCCCGTGGTCTCATCCGTTCCATCATTATCACAATCTACATTGTAGTCGTATCCACCACCACTTGCAGGAATAGTAAATTGGGTATCAGACGAGGATCCTGTATTGTCTGTTTTGACAGTAATAACAAAATCATCTACTTCAGCAGCTTGAGTTATGTTGTGTGTAAAAAATAATATATTTATTATAACTATGGTTACAATAAAATATTTGTTGATTTGCTTTGTCATTGTTTTTGTTTTTTTATTAATATTATTTTTATTTGTTTTATATATTTTATTTACTTTTATTGTATACCTTTGTTTATATTGTTAATTATTAAACATCTTCTTCTGTTTTTTTCTGCTCTTCAGCCCTACTTTTCTCATTTTTCCATATTTTCTCAGCCTTTTCTTTACCAACTTCATCATAAACAATATCAAAACATTGGTCAGGGCCTTTAATAGACTCACCAGTTATTTTATCTTTTTTAAAAATTTTATCTTTCTCAATTCTAGTTGCCCAGGCCATAAAAAAGGCTTGTTTATCTTTCCATTTGTTCTCAGAGAATTGCATTTTATGTGATTTATTATTTTCATCATACCAGGTGGCAACATATATTCTCTCACCATTTCTTATCCTTCTGTTGACACCTGTAACTCCTGTTTTGTTATTTTTCAAATCAATACTTTTTCTAACTCTTTTGCAGGGAATTAGCCAATTAACAACTTGCTCATTTCTATATTCCATGGCCGCTTGTTTGGCTGTTGTTTGACTCTGATATTTGTTTACTGAAAATTCCTTATATATAAATGGTTTACCTTTTTCTATTAGTAGCCTTACTATATATCTTTTTCTTTTTGGATCATAGGAAATCCCAAACATATTTTCTTTTTTGCTTTTGTCTTTCTTGCCCGTGCTTTCCAATTGTCCTGTGTAATTAATTTTTTCCTTCACTTTTTTATTGATATTTTTATAAATTTACTATTTATTTTATTGTACCATAAATAGTAAATTTATATACTAGCCTGGACAAAATTGATTTTGTGAAGTACACTAGAAATATAATTAGAAAATCCTTTGATGGTGATTATCACTGCCAGAATTGCTAAGCAATGGGATGCGGGAAGAACAATTTTAGAAATGGTAAGACGCCGGGCTTCTTACCTAGTGCTAAGATTTATTAGACCTCGCCGGGAGATGTCCGTAAACATTATAATGAAGAGCGTTTTATTTTAGACGCTGAAATAAGGTGGTACCACGGTTTTAATCGTCCTTAAACAAATTTTGTTTAAGGCCTTTTTTAATTAAAATTTAAAATTATACACCTATGTCAAAAATAACACCATTCAAATCCGTTGATTCTTCCAAGAAACTTCCAAAAGTTGAGGAGGAAATTCTAAAATTCTGGGAAGAAAATGATATTTTTAAAAAATTACTGGAAAATAGAAAAACAGATGATGGCAGTAATTTGTATAGCTTTTATGATGGTCCGCCTTTTGCTACTGGCTTACCACATTATGGACATATTGTCGCTTCAGTAATTAAAGATGTTATTCCTCGTTATTGGACGATGAAGGGAAAATATATTCCACGTAAATGGGGCTGGGATTGTCATGGCTTGCCTATTGAAAATATTGTGGAAAAAGAAATGGGTAGTAAGACTAAAAAGGAAATTGAGGAATTGGGCGTAGATAAATTTAATGAAATGTGTCGCTCTAAAGTATTAGAATATGCCGATGAATGGGAAAAAATTATTCCTCGTTTGGGTCGTTGGGCGGATATGAAAGATTCTTATCGAACAATGGATAAGAATTTTATGGAAAGTGTTTGGTGGACTTTTAAACAATTGTGGGATAAAGACTTGATTTATTATAATTACCGCTCCATGCATATCTGTCCTCGTTGTGAAACCACCCTTTCCCAGTCGGAAGTGAGTGAAGGATATAAGGATGTGAAAGATTTGTCAGTAATTGCTGAGTTTAATTTAATTAACGAGCCTAAAACGTCCATCTTGGCATGGACAACGACACCTTGGACTCTTCCGGGAAATGTGGCTTTGGCGGTGGGAAAGGATATTGATTATGTAAAGATTGAGAAAAAAGATGAAGAGGTTAGCAAATCGGTTCGGTTTATCTTGGCAAAAAATAAATTGAGAGAGATTTTTGGTCCGGAGAGACACAAAAAAGTATTTTTAATTTCTGGTAAGCACGCTTTTGCTTTCAGAACATATTTTCCGCAACTAGAAAAGGAGCTGGAAAAAGCCGGTTATACCGTTACAATTATTGATCATATAAACCCCAGCAGTCCCAATTTGGAAGAAAATTTAAAAGCTTTTAAAAAATATGATTTTGAAAATGCTCATGTTATTACTCACTCCCTTGGAGCGAGCACTATTTTAACACATCTTACCAATACCAACACTCGTTTATTATCGCTGATGATGATAGCTCCTCCATATCCGGGAAAAACTTTGGTTTCTACCGATAAAACTTGGGAAAAAGAAGCCGGTTACTCTTCTATTGTTCTCGATACTGAAAAAATCAAACGACAAATAACACATGCTCCCATAATACTTTATTCCAATGATTCACTTATTCCTGAGGAAGATTTTAAAACTCTTGGAAAAGATTTGAGTGCCAAGATGGTAAAAGAAAAAAACAAAGCTCATTATTTTGAGCCGAAGGTTAATAATTCTCCGGATTTTGATATTGTTGGTAATTTGCAAAGCTATGCTAATTATAAGATTATTGACGAATTTAAAGGTAAGGATTTGGTTGGCTTAAAATACAAACCGCTGTGGGATATTTACGCTAATGATAAAAATCTGGAAAATCGGGAAAATGGCTGGCAAGTTTATGACGCTGATTTTGTGACGACGGAAGAAGGAACTGGTGTGGTGCATATTGCTCCGGCATTTGGGGAAGATGATATGAATTTGGGTAAAGAGAAAAATTTGCCTTTTGTACAGCATGTGGCAATGAATGGAGTGGTGGATGAAAAAGTGGAGGCTATTGGTGGATTAAATGTAAAGCCAATTGATAATCCTCAGTCCACTGATGTAGAGGTGATTAAATACTTGGCTGGTAAAGGATTGTTATTTCATAAAGAAAAATACGAACACAGTTATCCACACTGTTGGCGTTGTGATACGCCGTTGATTAATTATGCAACCGGAAGTTGGTTTGTGGCGGTAACTAAAATTAAGGAGCAACTTTTGGAAAATGCCAAAGATATTAACTGGACACCAAAACATATCAAGGAAGGTCGTTTTGGTAATTGGCTGGAAGGCGCCCGGGATTGGTCAATTTCCCGACAACGATTTTGGGCGAGTGTAATGCCGATTTGGGTTTGTGATAAGTGCGGAGAGAAAAAAGTTTTTGGATCAGTGGCGGAACTTAAAAAAGCCAGCGGAGTGGAAGTTGATGATTTACATAAGCATGTTGTGGATAAAGTTACTTTTAAATGTGAAAGTTGTGAGGGGACGATGAAGCGGGTGCCGGATGTTTTGGATACTTGGTTTGATAGTGGTTCTATGCCCTATGGTCAGGCTCATTATCCTTTTGACAATAAAGAAACATTTGAGAAAAGTTTCCCAGCAGATTTTATTGCCGAAGGAATTGATCAGACTCGGGCTTGGTTTTATTACTTACATGTCATTGCTGGTGGGATTTTTGATAAAAAGGCCTTTAAAAATGTGATAGTTAATGGAATTGTTTTAGCAGAAGATGGGCAAAAGATGGCTAAGAAGTTACAAAACTATCCCGACCCAATGGAAATGGTTAATAAATATGGCGCTGACCCTTTGCGGTTTTATCTGGCGCAATCACCAGTGGTCAACGCCAATGATTTGAATTTTAGCGAAAAAGACTTAGCGGAAATTGCTCGAGGAACTTTCCGAATGTTGTGGCAGAGTTATAGCTTTTTTGTGATGTATGCCAACGTCGACGGATGGAAGGCTAATTACAAAGGTGTCCCAGAAGTTAGCAACTTTTTAGATAAATGGCTGTTATCAGAATTACATCAATTGATTAAAGAAATAAATGAGCGGATGGAGAGTTATGAGTTGATGCAGGCTACTCGATTGTTTGTTCCTTTCGTGGATAATTTATCCAATTGGTATATCCGTCGCAGTCGCAAACGATTTTGGAAGAGTGAGGATGATGATGACAAAAATGAAGCTTACGCAACCTTGCATTATGTTTTGGTTGAGCTTTCCAAAACCATCGCTCCTTTTGCACCGTTTTTAGCTGATGAAATCTACCGAAATTTGGTTCACAGCTCACAGTTCACAGTTCACAGTAACGAGCGAAACGATGGAACGAGCGAAACGATGGAACGAGGCGTCAGCCAATCCAACGAGGCGTCAGCCGATACAACAAGCGAAGCGATCTCACGAGGCGAAGCCGATCTACCAACCGATCTATCTGTGCATTTAGCAGATTATCCTGTAGCCGATGAAACATTGATTGATGAATCTATAAATAAATCCATGGCGGAAGTTCGAGAAATAATTAAGGTTGGTTTACAGCTAAGGGCTAGGAATCAGATGAAAGTTAGGCAACCACTACAGGAGCTGAAAGTCCAAAGTCTAAAGTCTAAAGTCAATAATGAATTTGTGGAAATTATTAAAGAAGAATTGAATGTTAAAAATGTTTCATTTGATGATTTTACGTTTGATGAGCAGGCTAAAAATATGGGCGAGGTAAATGGAATACAACTTGAGCTTGATATAAAATTGACAAAGGATTTAAAGCTAGAAGGACAAGCTCGAGAAATTATCCGAGCTATTCAACAAATGCGTAAAGAAGCCGACTATCAACTTGACGACCGGATAAAAATAAGTTATGATAGACTATCTGAAGTGTTTAAACAATTTAGTGACCTAATCGCTAAAGAAACACTCGCAGATGAAGTTCTTTCTAAAACAATTCCAAATTTCGATTTGGAAAAAAATATAGAAGTTGATGATAAGGAGATTACTATTCAGATTAAAAAATAACTAAGAGAGGTTTACAATGGTTGCATTTAAAAATCATTTAATGATTAAGGAAAGTAGTCAGTCGAAAAATGACATACATATTATCCGTACATACCCTTCTGTCGGGCATGTCTATTCAGTGATGATTGAAGAGATTGGAATAACCAACCCAAATTTGGCAAATTTTATTGCCAAACTAAACAAATATATTGCCCTTGGCGGTAATGGATTTGCTTGTGTAGAAAGTCCCTTGGATAATTTATATGATCGTACGGCAGTAAAATTTTGTCGCTTTTTAGAAGGAGAATATCCGGAGCTACCACCTGCTACTTTTGAAAAAATTGCAAAAGAGGCTTACGGTGGATGTATTGATTATTAATTCTTGTATTTAAATCTTGTAACAACAACACACGATTGGAGGATTTTACTATGTGCCCAGATAAAACAGCTTTTTATACGCCAGCTGACCTAGGTGAGCTTGATGACTCTTCGGGAACTGACCTACTAAATCTTCTTGAAAATATGCCCAATGACCTGGAGGCACAAATAAGCAAGTTATTGGAGTCTCTTGACATTTCTCCCAAAGAGATATTTATTGACGAAGGGCCCGCAAATGGAGAAATTTTGTCAGTGGCCTTAAAAAGTTATAATGACTACTGCTTCATGAAAGACTAAGGATTTTAAAATTAAAATATACCTGAAGGCGATATTATTTAACTTCTTAACCTTTCTCCTCGTGTGCGACTGGTATATCAGCCACACGAGGAGATTTTTTATACAAAAAAACAGCCTTTCAGCAGTCGTTGTGTCATTTTCTTTGATGTTTTGTCTCTGCAAATGAATGCTATTGTACTAGATAAGCGATTTATAATAAATGTTTAAAAATTTAAAATTCAATCATTTGACCTTCATTTAAAATTTAAAATTTAAAACTTAAAATTATCTACTACCTGTCCGGTGAAATATCCTTTTTCTACCTACTACCTACTACTGTCTATCTACTAAACTGGATTGGATACCGGGGCGGTGAACGCCCAAATTGTGATTTAGTGGCGCACCGCCACCGGATATACCGATAAAAACTGTTTTTTTGAAGGGTGATTCAAAATATAAACGTTGAGCTTTTATCGGGAGGTAAAATACTCTGGTGTATTTTGATTTACTTCCGCCGTAGGGTTAATCCCTTTTATAGTTATTTTTATTTTTGTTTTTGTGGGACCGTTTTTAATTTCCATTCTAATAGAAACTAAAAACGGTCCCAATTTTATTTTTTGTTTTTGTTTTTGAAAATAAAGTTGAAGCAACCAGATGAGCTCGTTGGCTCAATAGCATTCAACCACAGCAGAAGAATTTCAGTCACAAATAGGGGGAAATTGTGACTGAAACTCTTCTGCCGTAAACAGCGAAACTAAAGTGTAAAAGATATAAAGAACTGAAGTGTTGAGAGAAGTGTTTTTTGTTGCCCCTCTCACTTACATATACATTATACCATTTTTTAGGCCCAAAGTCAATTTGAAAATAATTATATTATTTTTTACCTTCTTTTTTCCTTAACTAAGGCATTTTAAGAACATACTTTTTTATCCACAATTTATCAACAGGCTATTTAACAACTAAACTCATAAAATAATTGGTAACTTTTTCAGCTAAATTTTTAGAAGTAGCAAAATAAAGTATTTTTCCTTGTCCTAAGTCTAGAATATTCCAATCTACTGATGTGAAAGTATCTCCCGGCTCATAGTTAAAATATCTTGAATTAAGATTATCAACATTTACAGAAAATTTAATTGTCGCTGGCATTACTGGCTTAGTTTCATTAATAAATAATTTACTCATATTCACTGGTAATGTCTGTTCATTCTTTATAATATTTTCTTTAATAATTTTATCGTCTACACCATTGGCCAGCTCAAATACCAAAGCTGTTCTGATTTTATCAGCATCCTGCATAATAAATAATTTACAGGCTGGTTTTAAATCTGTGCCTTGAAGCAGTTGCTCCATTCCCATTTTTTTTACAAGTACCTGAGCAGAAATTTGTTGACTGGCATCAATCATTGGCGTAACAATAATCCCTCCTCTAAGTGCCTTTTCGTTACCACTATTTTTAAGTGTTAAAATAAATTGGCCTAGGTCATCAAAAAATGTTGCTTCAGATGTTTTAAATGTATTCGGCAAAGTATTTTGAGTTGATTGTGGTTTTTCTGGTTGTTTATTAGTAGTGGTAGTCTGCTTTGAATTAGCTATTTTTGATGAATTTTGATTTGTTGTCGCCGTCGGTTTCTTTGTTTTGTCCTGTTGGTTTTTGTTTGCTGGTGGAGTTGGTGTTTTATCACTTTTTTTCATATAAAAATAATAGGCTCCCAGCAAGATAGTGCCTAATAATAAAATAAACGAAATTACCCAAATTATTGAGCTTATACCTGATTTTTTAGAAGTACTTTTTGGTAATGTATCTATTTTTAACTGATTTGTTGTATTGTTATTGATTTTATCGGTGGTTTGATGTAAAAAAGGTTTTTCTGTAGAATTATCTGTTTTTGAACCTAGGGTTGGATTGGTGGAAAAAGATGGAATATTTTTTTCTTTATTATTTTCCTGTGTATTCACATTCGGCATTGAAAAAGTTCCCTTTGGAAGTCCATGGGGGGGCTGATCAGAATTATTTATATTTGGTTCCTGGGGAACCTGTGGTTCTTTTAATGATTCTGCTGTTCCATTTTTAAACGGAGACTCTCCTATTGGCTGATGAGCAACGGAGCTTGTTATTGCACCGTCTTTATTTTCATCTTTTTTTTCATTTGCCGTTGTATCAGGCTTTTTTCCTTGCACGTTCCCGTCAGTTGGATTATTTTTGTCATATTCTACGCTAACATTTTTTGCTCCCGTACCCTTAACGTCATCATTCATAGTCTCAATGCTAACATCAACCTTGCTTGTTGTTTTATTTTTCTTAGAACCAAACATTTTTTATTTTTATTTTTTAGATACACAAGAAGAAATAATATTTTAATATTATTTTTTTAATTTTTCTTTATTTGTATTATACTACATTTTTATAAAAAAAGAAACCCGCTGGAGGATGTTATATCCTCCAAGCGGGCCGCACGTTGTGTGCTATTAATTATGGATGGACCATATTTGAGTCTTGTTGCCACAACCTTTGCAAAAACATTCAGTTGCTCCGGCCATACGACATAATCCAGACATCAATTTCTCAAATTTATCAAAAATCATTTTTCTGTCTAACTCAGAAGCTTTCTGGGCACCAAATTCTGTAATTTGCCCATTATTCTTCAGGAGGCATTTATGAACATTCTCAATATATACCCAATCTGGATGTTCTGGGGATATTATTGGTATGCCTACCTCCTTGCAAACATACTCTACCCAGTTGGGGTCGAGCGTTTTCGGAACTTTTGCTAAAAATCCAGTCGACAAAAGTTCATACTTCTTCCCGTTGTATTCTACTATTGTCACCTTTTCCTCCTACTGGTATTTATTCTACCAATGTTGATTTTGTGTTCTCATGCTGGGCACTCCAGCAATTTTACCAGCTCCTGCATCTGTGCTGGCTGGAAATAATTTCAAAATTCTTGGCAATGGAATCATACGAATCTTTGAGAGTATTCTTGCCAAAGGAATAATCTGATTATTCTTATAATACTCTCTCAAGGCCTCCATCACCCTACGATGTTCATCAGTGAGACTGCCGTCATCATTCAGACAACCAACAATTTTTCGCTCCAGTGGCAAAATGCTGTTGACGTGCAGACAATATTCTTCCCATTCTGACCCAGCATCATCTACATTCCACAGATGACCATCATCATCAACTTTAAACCTCTTTTTCTGAAATACACTTTTCGGCATCATGCCCTACTTGGTTCTGTTATTATATCTATGTCCATTTTTATTTCAACGGACATAAAATATAGAGCCGTGGTTATTGTTATAAAGAAGGTAAAAAGATAAAATAAAATATCACTATAATTGATTAGTGCTACTCCTAACAACACAACACTGATCATTAAGCCAAAGATCCTTAACACTATTGCTGTCGGATCTGCTTTTTCGGGGTTTTTATAGTAATAATTACTCCTCCACTTTTCCTCCTGTTTTTTAATAAGACCAAAAAGCATTATGCCTATCATTATTAGATTAGTAAAGATAAATATTTCGCACCGAATTTCTTCATTAGGCTCAACAATAAAAACTTTGTCAATTAATAATAAACTCAGTGTGAAATATACCACTGCCGGAACAAAAGTAAGCCTCGCCAACTGAAAATTATTTATGCCAGTTAAGGCATAAATAAATGTTGCGATTTGTTCTGCCAACCATAATATTCCTATATCTAGTTGCATAATTTCCCCTCTCGTTTTTTAATGTACTCCGCTCCTAGTTCTCATAAATAGTAGCATGAAAAACTCTTCAAAGTCAAGAAAAAACGCCGGCCCCGAATTCAAGAATGAAAGCCCCTTTTTTCTAATTCTGCAGTTTTAACTTCATTAGGGGTTAAATAATTATTCTTTTTACGTGGTCTATTGTTTAATTTATCTTCAATTTCTTGTATTTCTGAATCTGTTACATTATCTAAATTAGCTCC
>WGDO01000035.1 GCA_015493225.1 Patescibacteria group bacterium | reverse complement strand
TTTCATTCCTTAAAGGAATCAGAGTTTCCTAGTCGAAGGAATAAATCTCCTTTAGAATTAGCTGGTTGTAAACTACCTAAAATACATAATTGGATGAGCTATATTCGGGAAAATTATTCTGGGAAAAACTACTAATCGGTTACCAGTGCCCAATTTCAAAATCAAAATTTTTCAAACAGGTATATTTTTGGTTATTGTGATTTATTTGTAACTTGTAATTTGTATCTTGTAACTTATTTTTATGTTTCCAAAAACATTTCAAAAACTAATAGAGCATTTTACTGATCTACCTTCCGTCGGACCAAAAATGGCGGAGAGGTTAGTTTTATTTTTATTTAAACAGGATAAAGAAAAGGTGTTAGATTTTGCGGATAGCTTAAGAGAGTTAGCCACTAATTTAAGCTTTTGTGAGGACTGTCATCACATTGCCGAAGAGGGTGGAAAATGTGTGATTTGTGCCAATAGCAATAGAGATCGACAAACAATTTGTGTAGCCGAAGACCCCTTGGATGTGATTTCCATTGAAAAAACCAAAGCTTACAATGGTCTTTATTATGTTTTGGGAGGAAGTCTTAGCGTGATGAATGAAGGAGAGATAGAAAAACTTAATATTGATAAATTAGTGCGCCGAGTAAAGAATGAAGATATAAAAGAAATAATTATTGCCACTAACCCAACAACTGATGGGGATACTACAGCCTTGTATTTATTTAGAGTCCTACGAGATTTAGATGTTAAAATAACTCGTCTTGGCCGAGGAATGCCCACCGGTGGAGATATTGAATATGCCGATGAAATTACTATTTCTTCAGCGCTAGAAGGACGTAAAAAAATGTAATTGGAGAATCTAACCATAAACTATAGTCTAAAAAAACACACCAGAAGGTGTGTTTTTAAGTAATTTATTTTTTATATTCAACA
This sequence comes from Patescibacteria group bacterium, assembly GCA_015493225.1. Taxonomy (GTDB): domain Bacteria; phylum Patescibacteriota; class Minisyncoccia; order Moranbacterales; family DUUL01; genus S145-42. Next base: position 51,012 of record WGDO01000035.1, on the reverse strand, counting down.
CAACTTACGAATCATATAAATAAGAAATTACCATTCATTAGAAATTTCAGAATTTTCCTCATTATTCCCATCATTTTCTTCTGGTTTATATTTCTCGTCAATTTCCTTTTGAGGTTGAATCATTCCGCCATCTGTGGCTGTTGCTTCATTTAATTCCTCCATATTTTTGGCTGTATAATTAGCAGTGCGTAACATTCCTAATTTACGTAGCCAGTAAGTAATTTTCCCCATAGTATTTTATGATTAAGTATTATTTTTTAGTAATAAGTGGGCCAGAAGGAGTGTCTTCCAAGTTATATCCTTTGCTTAATATTTTCTCCCTTAATTTATCTGCTAAATCAAAATCTTTATCTTTTCTAACCTTTTCTCGTTTGCTAGATAAGTCTATAATTTCTTGAGGAATTTTTTCTTCTTTGATTTTCGATGATTCTATTTTTAATCCTAAAACTTTATTTACTCTTTCCCACCATTGCCAAAGCGCCTCTGCTTGTTTAGGAGTTAATTCTGGTAGTTTATTTATCTTTCCGATTAAACGGTAAACAATACTCAGGGCTAACGGAGTATTGAGGTCGTCATTAACAGCCAGAGAAAATTTTTCTAAACATTCGTCGGGATGCAAATCAGTAAATAAATCGTCAGCAGTTTTAGTAGACCGTTCTGTTAGATTTGTTTCTTTTTTTGTTTCAGGCAAGTTTTCCTTTAGGTGATTAACAAATTTAGTTATTTTTTCTAGATTTTTTTGGGCCTGGTCCATTCCTTTCCAGGTAAAATTAAGATTGGAACGATAATGAGCACTTAAAATCAAGAGACGAAAAGCCATAGGCGAATAGCCTTTATCCACAATGTTTTGTAGGCGATAAAAATTTCCCTTGGACTTAGACATTTTTTTACCATCTATTAAAAGATGACGAGGATGAGCCCAGTAATTAGAAAAAGGCTTTTTAGAGTAAGCTTCCGATTGAGCAATTTCATTTTCATGGTGAGGAAAAATATTATCTTCTCCACCGGTATGCAGATCCAGGGTTTCACCCAGATATTCCATACTCATTGCCGTACATTCAATATGCCAACCGGGATAACCCTCTCCCCAGGGACTGTCCCATTTTAAAATATGATTTTTTGGTGCTTTAAGCCAAAGAGCAAAATCATAGGGGTGTTTTTTGTCTGGATGGTCATCTAGGCGAGCACCCAGTTTCAATTCTTCCAATTTTTTATTTGATAATTTTCCATAGGAGGGAAATTTATCTAAATCATAGAAAACGTTACCATTTTTTTCGTAGGCATATCCCTTAGCAATTAAGCCTTCGACAATTTTTATCATCTGGGGAACATGGGCAGTGGCTCGGGGATAAAAATTAGCTTTTTCCAAATTTAATTTTTCAATATCGTCCATAAAGGCCTTAGTGTAAAATTTGGCAATTGTTTCTGGAATTATCTTTTCTTTACCATCTGAACTCTTGGCAGACAAACGTTTCATTGCTTTAATCATTTTGTCATCACCACTATCCGCTTGATTCAAGTCATCATCGGTCAAATGCCCAACATCGGTAATGTTCATAATATGCTTCACCTCATAGCCGTCAAATTCCAAAACTCTTTTTACAGTGTCGGCAAAAATATAGGTTCGTAAATTTCCAATGTGTGCGTAATCGTAAACGGTCGGTCCGCAAGAATAAAAATTAACCTTGCCTTTATGCAAAGATTTAAATTTTTCTTTTTGGTTGGTGAGAGTGTTGTAGATTGTAAACATAGTTACTTAATTTTAATTAATTTGTAATTTGTAAATTTTAATTCAATAATTAAATGAATTAATGATTAAAACATTAAAACTTAGTGAGCGTAATGAGTCGTTTGAGTCATTAAAAATTAAGACATTAAAAATTGAATTAAAATTTACAAATTACAAATTAAAATTCTTAAAAACCCCCCAAAATTCTCGTTCCTCGAATTTTGACCCCCTTTACACAGGGGGTGGCTAAAGGAGTTAGTACATCAAAACCGCCACCGGCTTCATCTTCGCCACCGGTTTCATAATTTTATTGGCCACCATTCCTTCCACCGCCACAGTCGGGTCTTTATAATGACTAGCATCCTGTTCAATAATTTTGCTGGATTTGGCATTATATAATTTTACTCCTCGCTCATTCATTTTTTTAAATAATTCCTCCTTACTATGGGGCACTTTGGATGTTTTCTTGACCCCCTTGCCAGTACCATGGGCGGCGGAGAAGAAAGTATCTTGATTCTCGTCGGTACCAACTCCGATGTAGGCATCGGTACTCATAGAGGAGGGCATAAACAGCGGTTCGCCAATATCGGCAAACTTGGTGCCTTGCATTCGCTCTGGACCAAAAGCTCGAGTGGTATTACTTCGACTAACAATAACATCTTCCCCATAATGATTTTCCTTAGTCATGTAAACATGGGACATATCATAAAGTACCTCCAAGGCCTTCTTCTTTCCAAGTACTTTGTTAATAGTTTTTTCCATATGATATTGAAGCATTGTTCGATTAGCAAAACCGTGATTACCGGCAGCTCGATGAGCTAAGTAATAATTTTTGCCCAATTCCGATTCGCTATTAATGGGATAAAAATCATCTTTTTTTGACCATTCCGGCAAATCATTTTCCAGTTGTTTATGCCAATCAATCTTACTATTTAGAAATGTAAATCGAGACGTTTCAAAAATAGCTTTTTGACTAAGATGTTCTTTTTGTTTTGGGGTATAAAAATAGCTGGCATATTGTCCAAAAAGCCCGGAGCCAGTGTGCAAAAGAAAAATATATTGTCCCTTGTGTAGGTTCATTTTTTCAGCAATGTCATCTTCTAGAATATCACCAACTTTCATTAAATCTAGGAAGTGATTTCCGGCGGCACCCAAAACCCCTAAACGAATTTGAGCAAAGCGAAAAAACATTCGGGGTAGGGCAGTGAATAAGTCTTTGTCAGTTATTTTTTCACCATCAAACATATTTCCACCCATCAAAAAGTTTTCATTCATCCCTTCGTCCATTTTTAAATATTTAGTTAGGGCCTTGTTCCCATATTTACAAATATCCAATACAGCTCGATGAGAAACAGGAGAGCCGATATAGGTTTTGGTGGGAATGACCCCAACTAGTTCTTTGAATAATTCATCTATTTTTTCGGTTGGTAAATTGTCTTCATTAAAGGGTGTAGTCATCAAACGCATTCCGCAATTTGGAGCAGTGTCCAAAAGTTGTGGTAGGAAAAACTTCTTGGTAGCCACAACAGTCCCTGATGGATTTTTTCGTCCCGGTTTTCGATGAATATCACTAAGGGCATTGGTGTGATGAAAAACATGTTCATTAGAAGCCACTTTAATAAGTTTTTCAATTGTTTCTTCATCGGGCATTAATTCCTCCGAAATATGAAAATCAATCGGTACTTTCTGTTTCCCCGTCGGCTCAATCCGTTGTTTGTGTTTATTTATTTCTTTTATTTTATAATTTGACATAAGTGTTAATAATTTGACATAAGTGTTAATAATTTGATTAGGTTTATTTCTTACTTTCTGTTGTCTATTATAGAGGATAGAGAATTAAAGTCAAAGTTCGTTGTATAGTTGCTCATACCTTTGGGCGATGTTTTCGATGTCAAACTTTCTTTGGACAAACTTCATTCCATTTTCGGCAATTTTTTTTCGTTCGTCAGAATTGTTATACAAATATTTTACAGCTTCAATAATTTCCGAAGTATTATTCGGGGGGATAATTAAAGCATTATTGTCATTGGCAAACTCTCGTAAAATTGGAATATCAGACAGGATAACTGGTCTCTGACAAGCCATTGCTTCTGGCACCACTAAAGGAACATCAAATTTACCATTCATATTATGAACAGTAAAAAGAGAAATATCAGTTAAATTATAGACGTTCCCCATGTTCCATTTTTCAAAATCAATTGCATCTTCAAAAACAACTTTTTCCAGAGCATTGTTATCTTTTAGTAATTTTTTAACCAGCTCTTTTTTCTTGGCATCTTTTTTATTTTTAACTCGTACAATCAAGAGAAGTTTTAAATTAAAAATCTCTTTTTTTAATTCCAAAAAAGCATCAATAACATTATCAATTCCTCCTAGCCGAACATACTCCGCAGAGAAGGCTATTACAAAATCATCTTTTTCAATTCCGGTTTCTGCCAATAAGTCAGGGTGTTTTTCCTGGGGAGAATAAAGTTGCAAATCAATGCCCGGATAAATATGTTGAGCATTGGTGAACCCAAGTTTTTTTAGTTTTTGGGTGGAGTATTTAGAATAAGCCACTGGCAAATCGGCAAAAATCATTTTACGAATATCATCATCGCTATTAATATCTTCGCGCAAAGTAGCCACGGTTTGAATGGTTTTACTGTTTTTTGGATGAAGAAAGTTTTTAATTAAAAAACCATTTAATTTAGATGGTGTAAAAAAATAATGAACAATATCAAAATGATTTTTCTTTTGCAGTTGAAAAAACAAAGAACGGACTTTTTGAGAAAAAGAAAAATCGTTTTCAGACTGAGTATAGATGGGGTGCTGAATAATATTTTTTGGCAAACCAACTAATTTTCCCTTGGTCATTAAATGGATTTCCAGGTTTTGATTTAAGGTAGCCAAATTCTTAGCTAGGTGGTAAGCAAAATTTTTACTAGCTTCGTCCCAGGGCGGAGCGATGGGGCGGGTCACAAAAAGAATTTTCTTTTTAATAACACCTTCACCGGCGAATTCCTTTTCTTTTGCCTTATTTTTTCCCAATAAACTACCATCCATATCCAATATTCCCTCCTGCAATTTTGTTATTTTTTCGTTTGACATAATTGATTTTTAGTGATATTATTCAAAGTTGTAGTTCATTAATAAACATCCAGGCATATCTATATTATAGACGCTTGGTTCAGAATAATCAAGAAGAATAAACGGGGAGAGCGTGATGAAAAAATCAATAATGACAGATGTAGCAATTAATCCAAATAATATTATAAAGGTTGATGGCCAAGATTTTATTGGTACACAAATATCCCTAGTACAATTTGCCATATTGGCAATTTTTTATCAGTATGGTGACGATGGGATCGTTGATGGTGAGCTTCTGGCTGTTACTAAGGATCTTTATCAACGATATCCCATTCATGGATTAACCTTTGATGAGGATAATATTCTTCCGATTTGTAGTCAATTAATCATTAAGGACCTCTTGGCAAGAGGAAAGAATGGATTTGTTATAACCAATAAAGGAAAGAACTATTTTAATTCTTTTTTAGATATTGGTAGTTTTATAACAAAACGCATTCCACAGCAGAAGATTATTGACGTTCAAAGTGAATATAATCTACCAAAAAAAATCTGAGAGAGGGGAACAGTATGAAAAGTAGAATTATAGACAGACCAATAATGATTGCTACAGATTTTGTTATTAGACAAAATCTGGAATATCTAGAATGCATTTTTGGTGAAGTTCGGTTGACTAACTTGACTAGCGCTTGTAAGCATGAGGTTGTTGGTTATACAATGCCCTGTGATATTACTTGCCCTGGCCCAGATGGCAAATATGATTCTTTGGGTTATGTTGATAAGATTGTGGGGTTACATATTTGTCCAGATTGTGGGCAAGTGTTTGTTGTTGCCCCATCATCGGCAATGATTGGCATGGAGTTTGACACTCCTCAGGGTCGTCCTCGTGGGAATGGGGACGATTTAATGGCTGTCAATAATCTTCTTTTTTAATCATAGAGAAAGGGGTTGCTATGGTAAATGTAATTGGAATATTACAAATAACAGTGTTGTGCTGGTTGATCTTCGGATTGCCAGTGATAATGAGGCATTATTATCATCTTGGGTATAATTGGTTAGTCTGGGGTATTATCGTACCAGCAGGGTGTATCGTTGTTAATGTCATCTTAATAAATTTCTTTGCTCAAATACTCGTTTGTTTCGAAATAAATGAGTATTCCGAAAAAGAAATTTGCCTTAACAGGCAAAAGCTTTTAGATGACTCACTTCGGACTCAAGGGGCACTCATGTTGTTGACATGGGTGATGTGGTTAGGGCATAAATTTTTTAACTAGTGCGATGTCGTCCTTGATTATTTTTAGGCCCACTGTAGAAATCATCCTTAGGATGAATGCAGTGGGCCTTTTGTGTATTTGATGATTTGAAAATTATTTTAACCACTTACCAAGAGTTTCTGTTTTGTCAGCTCTAGGACGGGAAACTTTCACTTGATATAAAATCCCTTGTTTATTTTTAGAAAGTTCCATTAATTTAGTGAGAACTTTTTTTGTTGGGGAAATTATTTTTTTGTCTTGACTAATAATAGTTACAGTTTGCGAATCAATTTTTTCTTTATTGATTAGCCAGTTGACAGTATAGGTGTTTTTCTTGGGAGTGATATTTTGAATGGTGAGATTTAAGTTAGAAATGTTGTCGCATAAAAACCCCCCAAAATTCTCGTTCCTCGAATTTTGACCCCCTTTACACAGAGGGTAGCTATTTGATAAATTCTCCCAAGAGATAACTGTTGAATTAATATTTTCTGCGTCTTTAATTTTATTTTCCCCGAACCAAAAAAGGATACCCACAGTGAGGATTAGAAGGAGGGTTAGTAAGATTGTTGGGAGATTGGTTTTTATTGACATAGAATTGGTCTAGATATTATAATTTATGGTTTGCGGTCCCTACGAAAGTACAAATCGGCTACAAATATACGAATAGTTCACTGCGTTCGCTATTAATAATTCATAATTTAAAATTAAAAATTCATTTAAGATTTAAAACTTAAAATTTTAAATTGAAAATTCTTAAAAACCCCCCAAAATTTTCGTTCCTCAAATTTTGACCCCCTTTACACAGGGGGTGGACCGCCTTACTTAAAGGGTAGTTAGCTGGAATATCACAACCGAATCAGAACGGTAAATCTCTTGAAAATTGTCAGAGCGGAGAAATAAGTCATCATCGTAACTGGGCTTGAGGAAAATGTATTTGACGCCGGTTTCTTGAAAACATTTTTTGCCTATTTCCGAATTTGGTTTGGCAATCATATCACGAGTACAAGTTTCATGTTTATTGTATTTATCCTCATAGCGACGACTATAGGTTCGAGAGAGTGGATATTTATAGCCACGCATAAAAAATGTTTTCATCCAAGTATCTCCAGATAAATGAATATGGTCTTTTAAAATCTGTTCGGAAGATTGACTATTCTGGGCTAAATAATTTGAGCCTAAATAAGTTTGCATCACTTCCTTGGAAATATCTTTAGAAGAACGAATATTTTCAGCAATATCTTGGGCTAATCCAGAAATAAATCCAATACCCAGAAAAAAAACAAATAGAAAGGCTAGAAAATTTTTATTAACTTTATTTTTCAAAGCAGAAAAAAATATCCCAATTCCAAAGGCAGACATAATTGCCAGAGGATAGGTAAGATAGGTGATAATTCTACCAGAGGGAATATCAATTTTCAGCCAAGCCGGTTTCCAACTCATTAGAAAAATAATTTTGGCCCAGGCAATTAAAATTGCCAGAGAAACAGCCAGAGAAATTATTTTTTTCAAGGATTGTTTTTTGATAATAAATTTTCCCAGGAATAATAAAATAAATCCAGAAAAAATACCAGCCATTAAAACTCGCCAGGCACCAATACGGTCAATAATTCCAGGCAAAGAAATTCCCACTCGGGTTACTTTGGTTGGTGTACCAACGGCGGTGTCAATAGCTTTTGGGTTTAAGTAAGAGGGGGTTCTTAAAATAAACAGAGAAATAATACCCACGACAATAATTAATGCTGTTTGCCAGTTTATGAATAATTTTAGATATTGCCAAAAATAAACAAAGAATTTTTTCAAGTTAAATCTAACAAAAAATAAAGTGAGGAGAATAAATCCTAGTAAAATAGAGATTAAACTGTAGGCTAAAATTAAAGTAGAAAGGTGGTGGGTGTAAATTATGGTAAAAAGAGTTATAAAAAAAATGGTGGCCATTTGGCGAGACTTACTTTGAATGGTTTTTAGAAAACTATAAATGACAACAACAATAAGTAAATTTCCAATAACATTTCCAATAACTCCTCCGGAAACAAATTTAGCCTGGGGAGCAGTTAGAGGATAAAAAATGCCAATTGTCAAAAGTCCCCATAAAGCAATATCATAAGGAAAGGTTTTTTTGGCTAAGAAATTAAATAAAGGTAAAATATTTTTTGCTAAAGAATAAATTAATAAAAAAACTGCCAACAAAGTCATTATGTTAAAAAGAAAAAGAGTGATGGTGGGCATGGAACTGACCACAAAAATTTTACTAAGAACACTAATGGCAGCAAAGGGGAGATGTTCACCAATAATAAATTTTTCATCATAAACAGGCAGAGTGTGATTAGTAACAATATAATTTGCCCAATACATATGATGTCCCAGATCGGTACTTTTTGGAACAATACCGTCGCCAATATAGATTGCTCGCAAAAAGATCGCCAGAGCAAATAAAAGAATAAAGTTTAAAGTTTGACGATTAGAAAAAATGTTTTTAGTTGTTTTTTGTTTGATAGTTATTTTTTTATTTTGAAAATACCATAAAATAAACCAACTAATACTCCATAAAATTAAAGTTAGAAAAAGATTTTGACGAGTGAGAGCAATGTGAAAGTAATTTAAGAGAATCATTAAAAAGTCAGTACTAGCTAAACTCAAAACAAAAGTCAAAAGAAATTTTTCCAAAGACAAAAGATTAAAATATTTTTCTCCTAAAATAACCCGCAAAAGAAAATACCCGGGTAAAACAAAAACTAAAAATAAGGAAATATAAAATAACAAAAGTTGACTAAACATATTGATTTGGATTATTAATCAACTTTATTATATCACAAATATAGAAAAAGAGGATAGAGCATAGGCGGTTAATTGGAAAAAATGTTTTTTGAGGGGTATTTTTAATTGACAAGCTGATAAAATAGTTCTACCATTTTAATTAGGTGGGAGCACTTTATATTTATTAAATAATAAATTCATTAGGGGTTTTTCAAATAAATTATTTGAGGAGAAATATTATGTGTGGAATAGCCGGAGTATATATTAAGGGAAAGACGCAGTGTGAGCAAAATATTGTTACAATGTTGGTAATGGGTTTGCATGCTTTACAGCATCGAGGTCAGGACAGTTGTGGTTTGGCGGTAATTGTAGATGGCCTAATAGACATTTACAAAACAAATGGCTTGATTGGAGAAGCTTGGACTAAGGGCAGATTAAAATCATTGGAGAATGGTTGTCTTGGTCTTGGACAGGTACGTTATCCTACAGCTGGGGTCAGAGACGGCACCCTGCAAGAACAAATTCAACAAGCTCAACCCTTTAAAATGCACTTAAAGGGTATTGGTGGTGTAGCTCTAGTCCACAACGGGACTATTACCAATGCTGATAAATATCGACAGAAAATTTTGGCTACCGGTCAAAAATTTCAGTCAGATATTGATAGTGAAGTGGGGTTGAGAATGTTGGCCATGGAAAAAGGCTCTTTGGTAAAAAGAATTCAGAGGGTTTGCCAGAAGCTGGAGGGTGGATTTTCTTTTATTCTAATTACTAAAAATAAGCTTCTTGGCACTCGAGGTGCCAGTGGCTTCTGGCCATTGGTGATTGGCAAAAAAAAGAAGTCTTTTATGCTGGCTTCAGAAACATCGGCTTTGCAGGATAATTTGTTTAAGTATCTACGGGAGGTTGAGCCGGGTGAAGTTGTAACAATTGACAAGAAAGGGTTGAGAAGCTTTAAGACCAAAACAAAGAATGTACAAGCAACACCATGTATTTTTGAGCTCGTTTACTTTTCCCGTCCAGATAGTATAACTTTTGGGCGGAGTGTTTCTTTGACGAGAATGGCCATTGGTAAGCTTCTAGCCCAGGAACATCCCCTGGATGTTGATATGATTTGTCCGATGCCTGATTCTGGAATATCCGCCGCCATTGGCTATGCTCAGGAAATGACAATTCCTTACATGCTAGGAATTATTAGAAACCACTACGAGCAGGGCAGGAGTTTTATGAAAAAAACTACTGCCGGTCGTCGTTTGAAAGCTCAGATGAAATTACCCATAGATAGTAATATCATTAGGGGAAAACGTATTGCCGTGGTTGATGATAGCTTAGTTCGTAGTAATACTTTGGCCGTTAATATCCCTCGGTTGTTTCAAGCTGGTGCTAAGGAGGTTCATATTCTTATTGCTTGCCCGCCCATTTGGCATCCTTGTCGTGTTGGTATTGACACACCGACATACGAGGAACTTTTTGCCTATGGCTGTACAACGGTAAAAGAGGTTGAAGAGAAAGCTATTGCTCAGTTAGGGGCAACATCAATTGGTTTTATCTCTTTGGAGTCTTTAAAAAAAGCTTGTAATCCACCAGAAACACAAGCACTTAATTTCTGTGATGCGTGTTTTACGGGAAATTATCCCATTTGACCAGGAATAACCAATTTTTTCTGGAATTTGGCCCGGCAAGACATTGTTCTGCCGGGTCCATTTTATTATTTTATAAAATATGGTATTATTAAGATAATTAAGACAACTAAAAAATAAAATAAATATATGGAGGAAAATAATTTAAAAGTTGATACTAATGATCATCCTGAAATAAGAAAAGAAGTATCAACAAAAAAAGCGTCCATGGAGACACCAGCACCGAAAAATAATAAAACAAGTTCAGTGATTCTGGCCACTAAAGAGTCTTTTATTATGGAATCATTATCAGTTGCTTGGAATATTTTGTGTTGGCGACCGTGGTATGTGGCAGTTTTGCCAATCTTAGTGTCAATGCTAGCCAGTATTGTTATGATTATACCAATGCTTTTGATTGGCATACTTGCGACGGTGGCATTAGTTTTCGCTATGAAGAATGTTGGTATAGCCATAGCCATCGGAATAGCAATATTATTTTTGATAGGCCTATTTGTATATCTTTTCTTAAAATTTGTGTTACCAGCCTCAATGTTCCAGTATATTTTTATTAGAAATTTATTATTGGGCAGGAGCGTGAATGTTAAAGAAACTTTCAAATCGTTAATGGATTGGGGACTAATCGGGCGATTTTTTGGGGGAACTTTTTTACTAGTTTTAATAGTGGTTGGTGGATTGATTTTATTTATTGTTCCAGGAATAATTTGGATGATTAAATATATGTTTGGGCCACTTTTGATTTTAGATAAAAAGATGGGAGCCAGAGAGTCTCTGAGAGCCAGTGGAGAAATGACAGATGGCTATAAATGGTCTTTATTTGCCTATGCTTTGTTAATCGGAATTATTGGGTTTGGTTTATTGGGAACTATACTTGGTAGTTTGATTATAGTACCTGTTTATTTAATATCCTATATTTTTATATACCTAGTATTTAGTGGACAAGTTCAGTCAGTGAAACTAAAAACTACCAAAGCACCGGCTTGGCAAATTGTCTCCCTGATTGTTGTTAGTATATTGTTACAAGTTCTCAGTATGATTGGTAATTCAACGGGAGGAAGATAAAAAATAAACTCATCTAAAGTAAGCTCGTGTATTAAATTTCTCATCAAGCTTTTTGGGTGTTATTTTAGATGATTTAAATAAGATGACTAAAAAAACCAAAGATCTCTTATTAGCCATTGGGTTGTTATTAATCGGATATTTTTTTGGAGATACCATTGCCCGAATAAATAATAATCCCCTGGGAATAAAAATAGACCCGGAAAACATCTTGCACGGACAAGATGTTTTTGGTGATAAACAAAATTCCTCAAATAATTTTACTGGAAAAGAAGACAGTGTGGACATTTCTGAAAAAAATGGTGATTTAACAGAAGGTGTAGTCAAATATATTATTGATGGAGATACGATAATTTTAACCAACGGAGAGAAAGTTCGTTATGTGGGAATGGATACTCCGGAAAGAGGGCAGTGTTGGTACCGACAAGCCAAAGAATTCAATCGAAAGTTAGTAAGTGGCAAAAAGATCAGATTAGAAAGAGATAAAAGCAACAGAGACCGTTACCAGAGATTATTGAGATATGTTTATGTACAAAATGCACCCGATAAAAAAGAAATATTTGTTAATTTAGAATTGGTTAAAGCTGGTTTGGCTCGGGCTAAAGAATACAAACCGGACACTAAATATGCTTCTATTCTGGAACAAGCAGAAAGCTACGCCAAAATCAACAAAATCGGCCTGTGGGGAGGATGTGAAGAATAATTAAGAATTAAAAATTAATAATTAATAATTTTTAACTCCCGTTTAGGGATGTAAGAATTAGTAATTTTTAATTTTTAATTTTTTCGTCCGTAAGCGCCTGCCTGTCCGGTAGGCAGGGACCAGTTTTAGGTTGGCAATTTTCATTATTTTATAACGGTCATAGTATTATAAAGAGTTAGACGAATTAAATTAAGCAGAAGAAAAAATACATTACACAAATAATTTATTTGTCCCAAAGTTAGTGCGGTCGTCACAACTTTGGGAAAAGATATTATTTTTTTATTTTTTTACAATTAAAACAATTTGTACTCTAGGAATGCTGGGGGGGCACACTAACTTTGGGAAAAAAGAGGTTAGATTTTTACAAAATCTCTTTGAAAATAACTCATTAATAAACCTGGGTAATAAAAATATTCTATAAATAAGTTTAGAACCCCGGAATTGTTTCAAGTCCGGGGTTCTATTGTTCTTTGAGAGGCTTATGATACGAGAACTTTTAACTCTTTTGGTATATTAACCCTAAATTTTTTCCCAGTTAAAAGTTCTGCGTTGTTAATTTTCCCATGCAAGCAGAGGGAAATAGCATCGACTATGGATAAGGTCATTGCCCCACCAGCATTTCTAATCGATGTCGTCGTAAACGTATATTCTCGCGAATTAAATTTTAGAAAACATACATGATTAGTTTGCTTTATCAGGATAAGAACCTCTTGCCCAGATAAAATCTTGCCTACTTTTTGTAGGGCAGATTTTTTAACGACAGTTATGGTCTTAAATTTCTTTTCCGCCAAAAGTTTTCGTCCGTCTTTGACCGTTATCCGACACAGCATGTTAATACTTTGGTCAAGAGGGCATATTTTTAATTGCCCTTCATAAGTGGCCAGAGGATCATGCATTATGCAACAAACATAATTTGTGTCGCCTTGAGTTTTTGGCATACGCCAATTGACTAAAAAGTCAGGATGTTGAAGTTTACCAAGCAGGGTTTTCTTCGTAATTGATTGGGACATAATACACCTCTTTGTTAAATGAACAATGACAATGATACCTTTTATAACAACACTATACAATATACAAATAAAAAAGCAAAGTAATAAACTAATCTCTTTTTTACATCCTTTATATAAAAAATACTAAAATCTAAGTCTGGCTATTAATTATCAAGATATTTATCAAGTCAATGTTCCGTTACGTTAAACTCACGACCGTGAGCTAGACGTAACAGGATATTGAATGAAAGCTTTGTAAATGATAACAGCTTAAAGGAGAGAGAGGTCTAACTAATTACAAATTTCTCAAAACCTCCAAATATCGTTTACCGATATTTTCCCAGGTGAAGTTTTCTAGGGTGTAGTGATGGGCATTGGTGATAAATTCTTCCCTATTAAATTCTGGAGATAAAACTTCTTCAATTTTATTTTTCCAGGCCAAAGCATTCTCCGGTTCCAGTAAAAATCCATTAACATTATTTTTAATAGCATCTTTTAATCCTTGTAAGTCAGAAGCCAAAACAAGCCGATTACAAACAACGGCCTCAATAGCATTAAGTCCAAATCCTTCTGCTGAACCTTTAATCTCAATATTAGGGCTGATATATAAATCACTGGCATTAAAAAGAATATTCATTTCTGGTTGAGGGATATTGGGGAATAAAATCACTCGGTCTTCTAGAGAATGTTTTTTAATATATTTCTGGCAGGTAGTATAATTTTCCTTATCACCAACTGCTCCTGGATTATAACCGCCAGCACCAACTAAAATATATTTTTCTGGTAAAAGGGGTATCACCTTATCAATAAACCAATGTAAGCCCTTGTGAGGAACAAATCGTCCCACCCGGAGAATAATTTTTTTATCGGCATAAAAAGAAGTATCTTTTCCGGTGGTTTTAGCTAAAAGTTTTTCCAATTCTTGATGCGTATGGGGCTCAACAACTTTTTTGATATTTACTCCGTTGGGAATAAAAATACATTTTTTCTTTTTAATTCCCAATGTCGTCGCTTCTTCAATGGCATAATTTCCCACCATAATCAATTTATCCAAACTGCGTAGAGCGGGGATATTAAAAAATTTATAAACTTTTCCCAGAAATGAATCTTGATAGGCATAAGTTAAATCTAGAGCGTGAATAACACTGGCAAATTTTTGTCGACGATAAAAAAACTGGAAAAATTCTCCCACCGGAGCCAAAACGCCATCACCAAAAAGCACCATATCATATTTTGGTAAAACGAAGGGCAGTTGCACAAATAGTCTCAACAAAAAGAAAGGCAAATTTTTCTTTCCTTTTTTATTAGCAATTATGTTAGTAGGAGTAAGTTTTTTTAAAGCTTCTCCCAAATTGTAATTTTGGTCTTCAATCCCACCAAGAACAGGCGGATACGCACGGGAGATGAATAAGACCTTCGGTTTTATTTGTTGTATCGCTTCGCTCGTTGTATCATTTCGCTCGTTGTATCGCTTCGTTCGTTGTATCGCTTCGCTCGTTGTGCTGCTGTGATGGTTGTTTTTTTTTGGCATTGTTGTTTTTGAGGTATTTATGTAAACCGATTAGTTTAAAATTACATTTTTTCCTTATTCCACCTTTTGAGTCTTTCCTGATAAATCATATCCTCACTAATTTGTCGATTAGTTTTAGTCATATCTGCTAGAAGGGCAAAGACAATAAATTGTAATCCCACCAAAAAGAAGGCAATGGAAATCAAGAGATGATTGCGATAGGGAGTAATTTGCAATTCCGGGAGATAAAGGTAAATGAAAATTCCAAAGAATATAGCCGATAGTAAAATTAATATTAATCCCGGAACACCAAAAAATTTCATCGGACGAACATCACGAACAGCTTTAACAATTATTTTGGCGCTGTTATTGACAAAAGACCAGACACTTTTAACAATTCTAGATTGACGGTCATCAAAATATTTAACACTGACGGGAATCCATTTCAGTTTTAATTTTTTGCCAATAGCGTCAATAATTGTTTCCTGAGTGTAAGTAAAGCCAGTTACCTTATTTAATCTCAAGAGAGCCTCCTTGCTATGCCCCCGAAAACCGCAAGTCAAGTCATGAATATTTACATTTAAAAATGTTCCAACAATTTTAGCAGCGAAACGATTTAATAAATTCTTTATAAAAGGAATACCATCGGCACTTCCTTTGTTAAATCGGTCACCAATGGTTATGTCCACTTCACCGTCCAAAATTGGTTTAATCATTTCCGGAATCTGACCAGAGTCAAATTGACCATCGGCATCAATATTTACCATAATATCCGCTTGATGATCAATAGCACTTTCCACCGCTGTATTAAACGCCGCCCCCAGACGACGATTGGTAGCATGGGAAATAACAATATCTGCTCCTGCTTCTCGAGCAATGTTTGCTGTTCCATCCCTAGACCCATCATCAATCACTTGAATCAATGTTTCACCAATACCCTCAAATTCCCGAGGCATTTCTCGCACAGTCTTTCCAATTACCTTGGCCTCATTATAGGCTGGAATGTTTATAATAAGTTTTTTCATTGTGAATTGTTACTAATTACTTATCTTAAGTATAGCTGAGTCAATCCGGTATGTAAATAGAACTTTTAGATGGTGAAAATTTTAAGTTCTAAATTTTAAGTTTTAAATGAATGTTTAATCATGAATTTTGAATTTTTAATAAATTCCACAAGAATGACGAAATAGAAAGGAGAATTTAAATTGTAATAATGTAAATGGCTACAATAAAGCAATTAATAAATAGAGTGATTGAATAAAAAACAAGAAACTTAAATAAGTTTCTTGTTTTAAATAGTGTTATTCGCAAAAGTCGAATCTTCGCTTTAAAAATGAGTATAGTAATTTAACGAGGCGGAGTCGGGGTAACGCTTATAACGAGCAAAGTGATTTAACGAACGAAGTGATAGAACACTTACAACGAGCGAAGCGATATAACGAGGCGTCAGTCGATACAGCGAGACGAAGTCGGTATAATGAGTAACGCGATCCCACAAGGCGTCAGCCGATTATCGTCCGATTCCCTTATAAATCACTCCACTATTCTCAATATCTTCTTTATCCAAGGAATTTACTCCGTCAATAATAACCTTAATATCATTCTTTTTTAACATTTCACCGTTTAATTTGTCAAATTCTTTGTGATTAGTCACAAAAATAATTGCTTCCGACTTCTCTAAAAGTTCTTCCAGTGAGTCAACATCAGACCGCCTCATGATATGAGGGTCGTAGGAAATAATTTCTGCCTTGTGTTTTCGAAGCTCTTTAACAATTTCGTAATAGGGTGATTCTCGGTCATCGTCAATATTTGGTTTATAAGCAATTCCTAATACACCAATTGTGGTTCCATTAAGAGGCATTTTTACTTCATTTAATTTATCCTGTAATAATTCCACGGTGTAAGAAGGCATTGAATTATTGATAGAGCGGGAAGTTCTTAAGAATTTATGATCAAAACCAGCTCGTTTAGCTCGTTCAATTAAATAATAAGGATCAACGGGAATGCAGTGACCACCAATGCCACGACCAGGGTAGTGAGGCATAAAAGCAAAGGGTTTAGTAGCGGCACCATCAATTACATCTTTAACATCAATTTTTAGAGCATCAAATGATTTAGCTAGTTCGTTGACGAAGGCAATGTTAATGTCTCGGAAAGAATTTTCTACTACCTTACAGGCTTCGGCTTCTCGAATATGTTTCATCGGTTTAATTTTCCCGTCAATTATTGATTCGTAGAAAGTAACTGCTTTTTTTAATCCTTCTTTAGTGAAAGCACCAACTACTCTTGGAATATTAGTCACATTCCATTTTGGGTCACCAGGATTAATTCTTTCCGGGCAATGGGCAATAAAAACATTTTTACCAACTTCATGACCATCGGCCTCAAAAACAGGACGAACAACTTCTTCGCTTACTCCTGGATTTACAGTTGATTCCAAGACTACTAAGGCTCCCAGTTTTAAATTTTGGGAAATACTTTCGGTTGCTCCTCGTACCGGTCCAATGTCTGGATTGTGAAACTCATCAACGGGCGTAGGAACACAAATTAAAACAATATCACATTCTTTTATTCGAGTTGCATCAGTCGTTGCTTCAATTGGATTTTTAGGTAAATTTTCTTCCAAGTATTCGTCTTCAATTGGAGATTTTCCGGAATTAATAATATCTGCTTTTTCCTGAGTTCTTTCAAAACCCAAAACATTATAACCTCGTTCTTTGGCTCGAACCGCTAAAGGTAACCCAACATAACCCAACCCCACAACTCCAACTGTTTGATTTTTTTGCTTTGACATAATATTTATTTTTAGTATATTAATATTTTTTAATAATGTTTTTTAATAGATATATATTAACACAAAAATAATTTACTGGCAATTTAATTTTAGTCTAAAAAACACCCAAATATATGAGTGTTATTTTTTGTTCAAGTGTATTGTTACTTAGTTCAAGTATATTGTGACTTATTTGTGTGGGCACAGAGGGATTTGCCCGCTGGGCCAGTTAATTTTTTAGCAAAAAAAATAACTTCAAATCCTCGGAAGGAAAGTGAAGCAGTTCACTTTCCTTATTTAATTTAGAAGATTACTTCTTATTCAAGTATATTGTGACTTATTTGTGTGGGCGCAGAGGGATTTGAACCCCCGACCATCAGCTTAAAAGGCTGTTGCTCTACCAACTGAGCTATGCGCCCATCGCAATGTTTACTCAATTCATTTTACACCAAACAAAAATGTTGTCAAGACAATATTTTTTGTTGTCATAAACTACAAAATAAGCTATTATTAAGAAAGCATATTATTAGCTAGAAATAAAATTTTTAATCAGATAATAAAAATAAAATGGCAAATAAAGAAATAAATATACCTTCAAATCAAAATAACAAAAATGAATTATCTTCAGAAATGCAAAAACAGGTTGCAAAAGTTCAGGATGAATTTGCAAGAAAAAATAATAAATTTAAGTTATTGATTAATCCGACATTCTGGAAATTGGATAACAATGAAAGGGCATACTCCTGTACAATTACAACAAGAGACGGACAAACTTGTTCGGGATGCGATACAAATTTTTTAATTTCCGAGAGCAGTTTTTCGCTAGAAGAAGTAATGAAACAATTTGAAGAACTAAAGAAAAGGGACTGGAGTGGTCTCGCTAATTCAGAGGAGGCAGCTTTAAGTTTTATCGCTGAGCAAAACAATGGACAAATCCCAGAGGAATTGAGATAATAATTGTTTGTCATTATAATCAAAAGAGGGACTACAAAGTTCCTTTTTGATTTATCCACAGGTTCGGAAACAAATCTCTTGACAATATATTTTTTAGGAGTAAAATAAACAATATAAAACATCTAGTGGGGAAAGTTAAGGAGTAACCACTAGATATTGTGTTTTTCTGTTGAGAAGTTAGGAATTTACGAATTTGGGAACTAAAATAAGCCATTTAAAAATAGATAAAAATATTCTGTAGTTTTGAATCTAGTTTTAAGTATTGAAAATTAATTATTTAAACATTCATTTTAAATTTTCAGCCCAAGGCTGGTCCGCCTGGGGCGGAAAAATTTAAAATTGGAGCAAAGCGATGAAGTGTCCCTATTGTGATCATAAAGATACAAAAGTAATAGACTCCCGAGAAATGGATGAGGGACGAATAGTGCGTCGTCGTCGAGAATGTGAAAAATGTCAAGCCAGATTTTCTACTAAAGAAAAAATAGAAATATTAAAATTAATAGTTGTAAAAAGAGATGGACAACGAGAGGAATATACAAAAAATAAAATTATAAAAAGTTTAGGTATAGCAACTAATAAAAGATTAGACTCAGATGATTTGGATATTTTAATTTCCAGTGTGGAAGCGGAAATTTTTGCCAAAGGTAAAAATATGATTGAAGCCAAAGAAATTGGGCGGATTATTCTAGAAAGATTGAAAAGTATAGATGAAGTTTCCTATTTAAGATATGCTTCCGTTTTTAAATCATTTGGGAGCGGGAGAAGATTTGCTAAAGAATTGGAGAGGATTGATAAGTGAGTTGTAACAAGTAATCTGTAACAAATAACAAGATACAAATTTTAAGAGACAAACAAACCTACCTCAATTTTAATTTGTAATTTGTAAATTTTAATTCAATGTCTAAAAATGTCTAAATTTGTAATTTGTAATTTGTAAATTTTAAATTAATTATTCTTCTTTTTTTAAATCATTTCATATTTGTTTGAAAAATTTAAAATTTACACAATTAAAATTGAATTAAAATTTACAAATTACAAATTAAAATTAACTACCATCTAATAATCTAATTACAAAAATGAAAAACAAAACAAAGACAAAGGGGGGAGCAAAAAAACAACAAAAGAAAATAGTCAGTAAGCACAAGAACGTTTTAAAGAGAGACGAAACGTTAGCTCCTTTTCGTCAGGGAAAAATTACGGAAGCTATTTATAAAGCTCTAAGAGAAACTGGAGAAGGAAATATGAAAGAAGCTCGGATAGTATCACGAAAAGTTATTCAACTACTAAACAAGGATTTTGACGCTGAACAAATACCAACAGTAGAAGAAGTCCAAGATTATGTAGAGAAAGTTTTAATGGACTTAAAATTTGACCAGACTGCCAAAGCCTATATTTTATATCGGGAAAATCGTCGTAAGATTAGAGATACAGAAGCTTCCCTAGAAGATGCCGTAGATTTGATTAATCAGTATATAGGTGAAGAAGACTGGCAGGTGAAAGAAAATGCTAATATGGCTTATTCATTACAAGGTTTGAATAATTACATCTCATCTATCGTTAGTGGAAAATATTGGATGGACAGAGTCTACAATAAAAACATTAAAAGGGCTCATGAAGAAGGAAATTTACATATCCATGACTTGGATAAAATTTCCGCCTATTGTTGTGGTTGGGATTTACAAGATTTATTAACCCGCGGTTTTACGGGAGTGTCTGGAAAAATATCTTGTTCTCCGCCAAAACATTTCAAAACTGCCTTGGGACAGATTGTGAACTTTTTTTACACTACTCAGGGAGAAGCAGCTGGAGCACAGGCTTTTTCAAATTTTGATACTTTATTGGCTCCATTTATTTCCTATGATAAATTAAATTACAAAGAAGTAAAACAGTCTATGCAAGAGTTTATCTATAATTTGAATGTACCGACAAGAGTTGGCTTCCAAACTCCTTTTACCAATCTAACAATGGATTTACAAATTCCAAAAAACTACCAAAAACAAAGTGTAATTGTCGGCGGTGAGATTAAGGACAAAAAATACAAAGAATTTCAAAAGGAAATGAATATGCTCAACAAAGCTTTTTTGGAGGTGATGAGAGAGGGAGATGCCAGTGGCCGGGTTTTTACTTTCCCCATTCCAACCTATAACATTGACAAAGATTTTAATTGGGATGACAAAGAACTGGATTTACTTTGGGAGATGACCGCTAAGTATGGTATTCCTTATTTTGCCAATTTTGTAAATTCCGACATGGATCCAGATGATGCGCGAAGTATGTGTTGCCGATTACGTTTAGACAACAGGGAACTGCACAAACGAATGGGAGGATTATTTGGAGCGGCGCCGTTGACCGGCTCCATTGGAGTGGTTACAATCAATTTGCCTCGTATAGGTTATTTAGCGGAAAATAAGAAAGATTTTTTTGCCCGTCTAGATGAACAGATGGATATTGCCAGGGATAGTTTGGAGATTAAGAGAGAGCTAGTGGAAAATTTGACACAACAGGGGCTTTATCCTTATTCTAAATTTTACATGGACAGCACTTTTCAAAAAAGGGGTGCTTATTGGGGAAATCATTTTTCCACCATTGGGTTAATTGGTATGAATGAGGCCCTATTGAATTTTATGAATGAAAAAACATCCACTAAGAAAGGAGTAAAATTTGCCGAAGAAATTTTAGAACATATGCGAGATAAAATGATTCAATATCAAGAGGAAACAGATAATTTATATAATTTAGAAGCTACCCCCGGAGAAGGAACCGCTTATCGTTTAGCCTTGAAAGATAAAAAAAGATTTCCACAAATTATTTTCGCCAATAATGAAGCAGTACGGACGGAGGATGTTCCACCTTATTATACTAATTCTTCGCAGTTGCCAGTTGGATTTACAGAAGATATTTTTGAGGCTTTGGATTTGCAAGATAATTTACAAACCAAATATACCGGTGGAACAGTTTTGCATGGATTTTTAGGAGAGCGAATTAATGACCCCAACATTGCTAAAGAGTTGGTCAAAAAAATCACCACTAACTATGCCTTGCCATATTTTACCCTTACGCCTACCTTTAGTATCTGCCCAATTCATGGTTACATTTCCGGAGAACATAAAACTTGTCCAAAATGTGTGGCCAAGACAGCTAAGAAAGCAAAATTAATAGTTAAAAAATAAAAATAAAATTTAGCGTTAGACTGCGTTTAGTCGGCGACAGTCTGCGAAATTAATATCGAAGATTTAATTTAATAAAAACAAAAAAATGACAGAAGAAAAAAAAGATGATTGCATTAGCAGTCTAGAACCAATTCATTGCCATGACTGTGGTAAGGAGTTGAAGACGGGGGATACGATGAGTGTTTATGATCTAGGGGCCCAGGGGACATTCTATAAATGCGAAGAGTGTTTTAATAAAAATGAGGAATTGGATAATTATCAAAATTGTGAAGTTTATTCTCGAATTGTTGGCTATATCAGACCAGTGGATCAATGGAATGTTGGAAAATCAGAAGAATACAAAGACCGAAAAGAATTTAATCCAGAAGATGAAGGAAAGGCTTGTTAGACTAAAGTAATTTATGCTTTAAGTTGATAGTCTATACACCCTGTGCATAGCCTAGCGAATATAGGGTAAAAGGGATGTGGATTTATTTTAGGGTAAAACTAAAGCATAAATAATAATTTTGGGACCAGATATATTCTCAGTTTTAAATTTAAACAAAAATTAAAACTGAAATACCATAAAAAATCCGCCCAGGCGGATTTTTTATTTCATCCTTTTAATTTTAATTTCTCCGTGGGATAGAGTTATATAGGAAGAGGGGATTTGGGTCCAGCAACCGCTATTATAGTAGTTTATTTTTTTCTTTTTTAGGTGGGTAGCTCGATGAGTATGTCCGCAGAAAACATTGTCAGCTCCGTGAACTCTTCCGTAAAGAATAGCGGAGCGAGCTACCTTTTTGGAAATTCGCAACCAACCCTTACTCCTCTTTTTAATCCAACGACTCATTCTATAATCGGCAAAATCGTGTTTTTGAATAAATAAATAAACTTGACTGGCAAGAAAACTAATCACTGGTTCATTAATCAAAAATCGGTCAAATTGATGTCCATGAATAGCCAGACATTTTTTGCGATGATAATTCCAAGTATAAACTTTATAAACTTTAATTCCAAACATTGCCGACATTACCTTTGACAGTCCTTTATCGTGATTTCCTTCCACCCAGACCACTTCTGTTTTTTGAGAGAGCTGGTGGATCAGGGAAATTAATTGCCAATGTTCGTTAGGCATATCATAAAAATCCAAATCATCAAAAATATCCCCCAGAAGAATTAATTTTTTAAATTTGTATTTATTGAGAACTTCCATTACTCGATTAGCCCGACTAACTTCAGTCCCCAGGTGAATATCAGAAATAATTAAAGTATTTATTTTTTGTTTTTTCATTTTTGTGATTAGATTATTAGATAGTAAGTAGTAAGTAGTAAGTAGTAAGTAGTAAGTAGTAAGTAGTAAGTAGTAAGTAGTAAGTTGTAAGTAGTAAGTTGTAGGTAAACTTAATATGCAATTGACTTTACATGAGTTCAATTCTAATGTTAGCACATTTATAGAAAAAATCCACTAAAAATTTTTAGAGTTGTAGTTTTTGGAAAATATGTTATACTGAAATAGTTGAAAATAATAATTAACCAGGCAGTACGATGGCTGATAATAATAAAAATGAAGAAAGCGTTTTTAGGGGCAATGAGGTTATGATGATGCTGGAGCAGATGAGCGACGGTATTGCTGTCATTGCCGAGGAACAAAAAGATTTAAAAAAGAATGTTGCTGTCATTGCCGAGGAACAAAAAGATTTAAAAAAGAATGTTGCTGTCATTGCCGAGGAACAAAAAGATTTAAAAAAGAATGTTGCTGTCATTGCCGAGGAACAAAAAGTACTAAGGGAAGGACAGGAAGAACTACGAACAGAAATGAATGAGAAATTTGATCAAGTATTTGAGTTTTTATCTAATATTGAAGATGAATTAGTTGCTGTCAGAAAAGAAATAGAGAGATTAAAGAAGGAATCTGCCACCAAAAAAGAATTAGCTGAGCTTGATTCAAGGGTCAGCGTCTTAGAAAAACATTTTGAAATGGCAAATGTAAATTAAATTTAAATTATAAAATATTTTAAAAATTAAAATAAATAAACATATGAGTGAAGATAAAAAAGAAAAAAAAATAAAAGAAACAAAGACAAAAGTTTCTCAAAAAACACCTAAAAAAGCTTCCCAGGGAGGAAATATTTTTTGGTGGATTATAATTTTAGCTGTCATTGCCATCGCTGGATTGTATTTTATGAATAATAAAAATGCTAATACAACGGCCAAAGACGATAGTAGCTCAACCGTTGAAATGAGTAAAGTTTCTACCAAAGAAAATAATAATATTAAAAAATTAATTGAAGATAATAAAGATATTTTGTTTTCTAAAAATTCTAAAGTGGTAGTTGATAAAGTTGAAAAAGGTGATGGAGTTATTTTAGCCAGTTTAACCATAGATGGTGATAAGTCTCCTTTCTATTTAACCAATAGTAAAAAATTAATTTTACAGGTTATTCCAGTAGAAAAAATAACTAAAGGTAAAAATAAAGTTTTGGAAGGAGTTGAAATGAAAAAGGGGCAGGTAGCTGTTAATGACAAATTGAAAGAGGCTGTTAAAAACTTTATAAATGATTATTTAATTCAAGGTGGAGGAAAGGATGCCAAAGTTGAAATCGGTAAAATATCCAAAGAAGACGGTTTAATTAAAGTTAATACGACTTTGCAGGGGCAGGAGCAACCAATATATTTAACCCCCAGCGGAAGCAAGGTAGCATTTAAAGTAATTAGTTTAGATGATTACAAAAAAGAAGTTGCTACTCAACAAGCCGTTCAAAAAAAAGCTGCCGAAGTAAGCGAAGAAAATAAAAATGACAAACCCCAGGTTGACATTTTCGTGATGAGTTATTGTCCCTATGGTACTCAATTTGAAAAAGGAATTATTCCAGTTCTAAGATTACTAAAAGACAAAATTGATGCCAAAATAAGATTTGTGGATTATGCTATGCATAACAAAAAAGAATTAGATGAAAATGTTGTTCAATATTGTATTCAAAAAAATACTCCCGACAAATTCTATGATTATTTAGATTGCTTCTTGGAATCAGGGAAAAGCAAAGAATGTGTCCAAAAAACTGGCATTGATGCAGATAAATTAGCCAGTTGTTCTGACACCACCGATAAGCAATTTAAAGTTTCGGAAAACTTTAAAGATAAATCAACCTGGAAAGGACAATTCCCAACCTTCGACATAGACAAGGCTGATAATGCTAAATATGGCGTACAGGGTTCCCCAACGTTGATTATTAATGGCCAAAAAATTCAACCGGCTGGACGAGATGCTAAACATTTACTGGAGGCAGTTTGTGGTGGCTTTAAAAATCCACCGGCTGAGTGTCAAAAAGAGCTATCTTCAAAATCACCTTCCTCCGGATTTGGTTCTGGGGCCACAAGCGGTGGCAGTGGTGGCGGATGCGCTCAATAGTAATTAAGAATTTAGGAAGTTAGGAATTTAGAATTCTTTTTTGAGAATGCAATAAATAAAAACCAGGTTTTGTGCCTGGTTTTTTTACTAAAAAAAAGGAGGGAATCGTCTATTATAGCACGATTCCCTGAAAAAGGTACCAAAGAATCTTTCCTAGAGAACTTACTCCCTAGAAAAGTGACGCACCCATGGGAGGTAAAGGGCTGACACCTGTTGTATTTTGGCGAAAAAAGGGTCATTTAACGTATTTCCTTAGTCTTTTTCATTAATTAATATAGCAAATTGCAAAATTAATGTCAATCTATTAAATCTCAATTTCCACCACCCTCCATTTTTGAGCGAGATCTTTATAGAAGATGGTTTTGGCTTCGGGAAAATTGTTAGTAATTTTATTGGTAATTTTATTTTTTTGCTCTGGAGAAATTTCCAAGAGTAAATAGGTCTTAGCAAAAGAAAAGTTTTTATTTGAGTGTATTTTTTGTAGCTGATTTAATAATTTTCCATAGTGGTTCAATCCATCATCACCAGAAACCAACGCTGTTTGTGGTTCGTAATTTTTTACCTTGGGGGCACTATTATTATAAATTTTAGTAGAAAGATAAGGCAGGTTAGCAGTAATAAGTAGGATTTTGCTTTGATAATCCTGTTTGGATAATTTATTACAACTAGCTGAAACATTCCCACAACAACCTGAAATCACCGGTGTTGTCACCCGGGTAGTCAATAGCTTATTAAATGGTTCCAATAAATTTCCTTTAACAAATTTAATGCCAAGACGATGAAAGAGGGCATTTATTTTGGCAGTCTCAAGAGCTTTTTTAGAAATATCTGAAGCATAACCCTGTATCCCAACTCGTAGCAGAGGAGTGGTTTGTATTTTTTTTAATAGAGCAATAATTACATTTCCAGAACCGGTTCCCAAATCCAGGATTGTAAAATTTTTTCCTTGGTTGTTAAAGATAATCTCACTGGCCAAATCAATTATTTGTTCCGTTTCCGGGCGAGGGACCAAGGTATGTTTAGTTACTTTAAAATCTAACCCATAAAACTCTTTCCGTCCGATAATGTAATCAATGGGTTTGTGTTTTTTTAATTGTCGAATATAATATTGTAATCTGATGTTTTCTAGAGGAGATATTTTATACTCGGGGTTAGTTAACAAAAACTCCTTTGATTTTTTCAAAACAAATTCCAGAAGAAGATCTAAGTCAATAGTGTCTATGTTAGATGAACATTTCTTTTTAAAATTGTTGATTGTCATAGAGATGTGTTGGTAATGAAAATTTTTGAAAATTGTGGGTTGATATTGGTATGGAAATGAGAAGCGCCTTTTTTGAATTTGAATTTGTAATTTGTAAATTTTAATTCAAAATAAAATATTTAATGTTTGAATTTTAAAACCATTAGCCATTTATCATGCGTTTAAAAAATTTAAAATTTGTACAATTAAAATTGAATTAAAATTTACAAATTACAAATTAAAATTTTTAAAGTTGATATATTTTCGCTAGTTAAACTTTGTATGGTATATCTAGAACATCCAAACCATTCTTTACAGTTCGAGCTACCTAGGTTATACTTATAATATAACATTAATTTCCAAAAAACAAATGAAAAAAATTATAATTTTCTCTTTTTTAATTTTATTTAGCCTTTCGTTGGCTGGGTGTAAAAATAAGGAGGAACAAAAAATGATTACAGGAAAAGGTGGTATTTTTAAGTCTAGCGATGGAGGAGAAACTTTTTTTGGGATTAATAAAATTGATGATAAAAAAAATCTTTCCAATGAGTCTATTTTGGATATAGTTATTGATCCCAATGATTCTAAAATAATTTATGTTGGTACTAAAAATTCTGGTATCTTTCGGTCTAGTAATGGTGGACAGAGTTGGGCTAAAAGTAAGAGTGATTTTTCCTATGTGCGCAGAATAGAACTTGATCCAACCAATGAAAATACTATTTATATCATCGCTGAATCCAATGGGGAAATGGCTTTATTTAAAACCATAGATGGAGGAATTAATTGGAAAAGATTATTATTACAACAAGATGCTCATCAACCAATTGTTACAGATGTTTTAGTTGATCAAAAAAATCCTCAAATTATTTATGCCACCGATTCCACTAATGGAATTTACAAATCATTGGATGGGGGAAAACAATGGCAAGCGGTCTATTGGGGAAATTTTCCGACGGTGGCCATTCTAATGGATAGTCAAGATGACAATCAATTATATTTTGCCACCAATGATGAAGAAATATATATTACCAGTGATGGAGGAAAAACTTTTAAAACTGCTCAAACCAGTGGCCCAATCTATTCTTTAGCGGTGAGTAAATTTAATAAAGATGAGATTTATATTCTTTGGCAAGGAGGGCTATCTCAGAGTGTTGACGGAGGAGAATCTTTTAAATTAGTACCGACATTATTAAAACCAAATGAAACGGTGGCCAACATGGTTATTACTGATCCAGTAAATAGTAAAATTATTTATGTAGTTGCTGGTAAGGTTATTTATAAAACAGAAAACAATGGCGAGACTTGGCAAGAAATTCCTTTGAGAAATATTTCCTGGGCTGTTACTCAATTTGAAATTAATCCTCAGGATAATAAGCAAATTTATCTGGGAGTTTCTAAACCAGTCAAACAAAAGGGCAATTTGTTTTTAAGATTTTAATAATTAAAAAATAAAACAATGACAAATTTAAAACAAGACCTAGAAAAAGTTTTAGAAAAATATCAACAGGAACTAAAAAGTGTACGAACAGGGAGGGCTAATCCGCACATCGTAGAGGATTTAATAATTGATTATTTTGGCACACCAACTCCAATTAAACAGGCTGCCAATGTTTCCGCCAGTGATGCCCGTACTATCGTAATTTCTCCCTGGAATAAAGATTCTTTGGTGGATATTGAAAAAGCAATCAATGAATCTGAGTTGGGAATTAATCCTATTAATGATGGTGAAGTGGTGAGATTATCTTTTCCACCTTTAACCGAAGAACGACGAGTGGAATTAACCAAAATTGTCGGGCAAAAAAGTGAAGAAGCTCGAATCAAGGTGCGAAAATTAAGAGAAAAAATACGAGAAGAAATTCAACAGGATGAAAAAGATGGAAAAATTAGTGAGGATGATAAGACTAAAAAAGAGAAGGACTTACAAAAAATTATTGATGAGTATAACGAAAAAATAGAAGAAATTCACAAGAAAAAAGAAGAAGAATTAATGACAGTTTAAGTTTAGGAATTTAGGAATTTAGAATTTAAGAATTTAGGAATTTAAAAAAAGATGATGACATTAGTAATATTTTTTATAGTTTTAGCTGTTTTAGTCCTAGCTCATGAGTTAGGACATTTTGTGACCGCTAAACGGAATGGAGTGGGAGCAGAAGAATTTGGTTTTGGTTTTCCTCCTCGCCTGGTGGGAACCTACAAAGATAAAAATGGAAAAAGAAAGTGGGTTTTTGGAAATAAGGATATTGAAGAAGAAATCAAAGAGAGAGATGAAACAATTTATTCCATAAATTTATTACCCTTTGGAGGGTTTGTAAAAATTACCGGCGAAGATGGGGAACAGGAAAATGAGAATGGAAAAAAGGATGAAAAAAGTTTCGCTAATCAATCTGTTTGGGTACGATTTAAAATATTGGTGGCTGGAGTAACAATGAACATTATTCTAGCCGTAGTTCTATTTTCCTTAGCTTTTTGGATGGGATTACCAGAAATGTTACCTGACGACAATGCCAGTGCCAATATTCCCATAACCATCACCATGATTGGGGCTAAATCTCCGGCAGAGCAAGCTAACCTACAAATGGGTGATAAAATTTTTGGTTTAATTATGGAAAATGGGCAGGAGGTTAAACTATCCTCTATTAAAGAATTTCAAGAGTTGACTAAAAAAAATAAGGGGCAGAAATTAACTTTACTTATTCAACACCCCAATGATTCTAAGACTATTAAAGTTTCCTTAACTCCCCGAGTTAATCCACCAGCAGGAGAGGGAGCCATTGGTATTGGTTTAGCCAAAACAAAAGTGGTTCGCCACACCTTTTTACAATCCGTTAAATTAGGCGTGATAACTACCTGGAATATGATTAGAATGATTTTTGATTTCCTTGGAAAATTAATTGCCAGTCCTTTCACTCATCAATCTGTGGCGGGAGACGTTACGGGGCCAATTGGCATTGCTAAAATGAGTGGACAGGCTGCTAAATTGGGATTGGCTTTTCTGCTTCAATTTACGGCTATGCTTTCCGTAAATTTGGCAGTAATAAATATACTACCTTTTCCAGGATTGGACGGAGGAAGAATTTTCTTTTTACTCATCGAAAAAATAAAGGGTTCACCTTTAAAACAAAGTCTAGAACAAAAAATCAACACCATCGGATTTATGCTACTCCTAGCCCTGATGGTTGTCGTAATCGTGAAAGATGTACTTAGATTTTGGTAGTTTCATATATGCACAACTGAATTATAGACATATGAATTTATAAATTTTTTCATATGAAATTATCGGTATAATTATAAGGTTATAATTAAATAATTTAAATATTATGGCGAAAAAAACATTTGATGAATTTATAAATCAATACTCCCTAAGTAAAACCCTGCGATTTGAGTTGAAACCAGTAGGGGGGACGCAAAGACTTTTAGAAGAAGATAATGTTTTTCAAATTGATAAAAGTATCCGTGACAAATATATTAAAACGAAACCTTATTTTGACAAGCTTCATAGAAAATTTGTGCAAGAGAGTCTGAAAAATTTCCAATTTTCTAATTTATCCCAATATGAAACAGCTCTAAAAAATTTTTCGGAAGATAGAAATAATAAAGTTTTGAAAAAAGAATTAGAGAAAGTAGAAAAAAAAATAAGAAAAGAAGTGGTGCAATCTTTTAATAAAATGGCAAAATTTTGGGCAACAGAAAAGTTTACTGGATTGAAAAATAAAAATATTAAATTTTTAGATGAAGAAGGCGTTTTTGAAAATGTATTATTATCATTGTATGGAAAAAATAAAGATGGTAGTTATACAAAAGGAACAACAGAATTTTTAAGAAAAATCAATAAACAAACAGGGGAAATTTTGGAAGAAAAAGAAGTTTCTATTTTTGAAGGGTGGAAAGGTTTTACGGGCTATTTTAAAAAATTTTTTGAAACGAGAAAAAATTTTTATAAAGATGATGGAACTTCAACGGCGATTGCGACAAGAATTACGGATAATTTGCGAAGATGTTTTGAAAATAAGTGGTTATTAGAAAAATATGATGCAATTTTTTTAAAAACCTTAGATAATAAAAAAGTAGATTTCATTCAGAATATAGAAAATTTTGGACAGTTTGTTTTGCAAGGTCAAAAAGCTAATGAACGTGATAAAAAATTTGGAAAAGGAATTGACGGGTATAATCAAATTGTTGGGGAAATTAAAAAAGAAGCTAATTTATTCAAACAAAAAAACAAAGTAAAAATTAAACATCTTAAAACTTTAGATAAACAAATTTTAAGTCCCAAGGAAAAATTTATTGAAGAAATTGAAAATGAAGCAGGGCTTAAAATGGAGTTGGAAAATCTTTTAAAGGAAGGGAACAAGAAGGTAGAAGTTTTAAAAGAATTATTTTCTGATTTTGTAAAAAATAATGAAAATTTTGATTTAGAAAAAATTTATTGGACCAAAAAAGGTTTTGAAACTATTTCTCGAAAATATTCTACAGATACATATAAATGGGAGGAGGAACTTGCTGAAGTGTTACGAAAAAATGGCGAGAAAATGACAAAACAAAAAGATAAAGGATATAAATTTCCAAATTTTATTCTTCTTTCACATCTTAAACAATCTTTAGAAAATATTGCTAAAGATTTTTCTGGTGAAGATGTGTTTTGGAAAGAAAAATATGAACAAAAAAATACAACAAAAGAAAATATTTGGCATCAATTTTTACAAATTTTTTGGCAAGAATTTTTAATATTAAAAGAAGGGACTAATAAAAAAGAAAATAAAGGTTATCATGCTTTTGCTGAAAACTTAGAAAATTTATTAAAAAAAGAAAAATTAGAAAAAACAAAAGAACTTACAGCAACGGTAAAACTTTTTGCAGATAATCTTTTATGGATTTATCAATTTTCAAAATATTTTTCTTTAGAAAAAGTAGATAAAAAGAAGGGTTCACAATGGAATCCAGAACTTTTTGAATTAAATGATGAATTTTATGATATTTATTATAATCAGTTTTTTGTTGACTCTTACGAAAAAATTGTGCAACCGTATAATCGTTTGCGAAATTATTTAACCAAAAAACCATGGGAAGAAGTGCAAAAGTGGAAGTTGAATTTTCTCAATCCTACTTTGGCAAAAGGATGGGATAAAAACAAGGAATCAGACAATACTTCTATTATATTACGCAAGGACGAAAAGTATTTTTTGGGGATTATGAAAAAAGGTCATAATAAACTTTTTGATGAAAAAAATCGAGAAGAGTTTTCTGGAGAAGGGTATGAAAAAATGGAATACAAACTTTTGCCAGGAGCTAATAAGATGTTGCCAAAAGTATTTTTTAGTAAATCAAATATTGAATTTTTTAATCCATCAAAAAAAGTTTTGGAAATTAGAAATCATTCTAGTCATACCAAAGGTGGGCAACCTCAGAAGGGCTATGAGAAGCGAGATTTTAATTTAGATGATTGTCATATACTAATTAATTTTTTCAAAGCTTCACTTAAAAAGCATAAAGATTGGAAAGAATTTAATTTTAAATTTTCTGATACTAATGCCTATAGAGATATAAGCGAATTTTATAGAGAGGTAGAAAATGGAGGCTATAAAATTTCTTGGGAAAATATTTCTGAAAAATATATCCAAAGAAAAAATGAGGACGGAGAATTATATTTATTTCAGATAAAAAATAAAGACTGGAATAAGAAAGCTACCGGAAAAAAGAATCTACATACTCTCTATTTTGAAAATTTATTTTCTTCAGAAAATTTTTCTCAAAATTTTCCATTCAAAATGAACGGTGAAGCAGAACTTTTTTATCGACCTAAAGCTATTGAAGCAAAAAAAGTAAATAGAGCAAAAAATAATAAAGAAACTTCTCATAGTATTGTTGAAAAAAAACGATATACTCAAAATAAAACTTTTTTTCATCTCCCCACAACACTTAATAGAACAGCGGGTAGTTCAAACACTTACCAATTCAACGATAAAATAAATAATTTTTTAGCGAATAATCCCGATGTAAATATTTTGGGAATAGACCGAGGAGAAAAGCATTTAGCGTATTATTCTTTGATTGGCCAAAAAGGGAATATTATTGAAAGCGATTCATTGAATATAATAGGAGGAAAAGATTATCATCATGAAT
The DNA here is from genome assembly GCA_015493225.1 of Patescibacteria group bacterium. GTDB lineage: Bacteria > Patescibacteriota > Minisyncoccia > Moranbacterales > DUUL01 > S145-42. The sequence continues at coordinate 18,667 of WGDO01000035.1, read as the reverse complement.
TAGAGAGGCGAGCTAAGGACAGAGAACAACAAAGGAAAGATTGGCAAACAGTAGAAGCGATTAAAGATTTAAAGAAGGGGTATATTTCTCAAGTTGTTCATAAGTTGGCAACTTTGGCAATTGAACATAACGCAATTATAGTGTTTGAAGATTTAAATATGAGGTTTAAACAAATTCGTGGAGGAATAGAAAAATCGGCCTATCAGCAACTAGAAAAAGCATTGCTTGATAAATTGAGTTTTTGTGTAGATAAGACTAAAAATTCTGATGAGATCGGCGGAGTTTTAAAAGCCCATCAATTGACGGCACCTGTGGAAGCTTTTAAAGATATGGGGAAACAAACGGGTATTATTTTTTATACTACGGCTAGTTATACTTCAAAGATTGACCCAATAACTGGTTGGCGACCGCATTTGTATTTAAAGTATGAAAATATTAAAAAAACCTCAAAATTGTTAAAAGAAAAATTTGATGAAATTGTTTGGAATCAAAAAGAAAATCGTTTTGAGTTTGTTTACACTTATAATAAAAAAGAATGGCGAGTTTGTAGCAGTGTAGAGCGATGGCGAGGATTTAGAAGTGAAAAAACAAATAATCAATGGGATTATAAAAAATATCCTGCTAGTTCTAAGGACTGCGACAGAACAAAAGACGAAAAAACTATCACAGAAAAACTATTAGAACTTTTTAAAGAAGAAAATATTGATTTACAGGGAAATATTTTAGAACAAATTTTTAATTCCAATTCTGCTAATTTGCTAAAAGGAATTATTGCTTACTTTAGACTTATTTGTCAAATTAGAAATACTGATGGAAATTTGCACAAAGAAATTCAGAAATTAAAAGAGTCAGAAAAATTTGATGCAAGAAACCAAAAAATTTCTCAAAAAATATTTGATGAAGATTTTATTTTATCACCAGTAAAACCATTTTTTGACAGCAGGGACTCGGGAAAATTTGGAAAAAATTTACCAAAAAATGGAGATGACAATGGAGCCTATAATATTGCTAGAAAAGGTATCATCACTTTACAAAGAATTGATGAATGGGAAAAAACACCAGAAGAAAAACGAACAACAAAAAATAAATTTCCAAACCTATTTATCAGTAATGAGGAGTGGGATAATTTTGTGGTGAAAAAGTAATTTAATAGTTTTATAAACTATCTAAAAAAATAAAATTATGAAAAATTTCCAAAATTTGTATGAAGTCACGAAAACCCTGCGGTTTAATCTTGATTCTCAAGAAATAAAACGAGAGTATAAGCCGACAGAACAATTAGGCTATATCGATTTAACTAAAAAATTTACAGAAAAATATGGGAAAATTATTCAAGATTTTGAAAAACTTATTTTTAAAATTTCTGAAGATGATGATAATGAAAAATATTTAAACTCTAATATTTCTATAAAACACTCTTGGTTAAAAGTTTATACAAAAAGAGAGTTTCATGAAGTTAAAGAGAAATTAGTGATTTATAAAAACGGAAGAAAAAAAAGCAATCAAGTTTCTCTTTCTGATGAAAAAGTAACTTTTTTGTTTGAGCGATTTGAACTTTGGTTTGAAAAGAATAAAGAATTGATAGAAAATTTAAACGAGTTTATAAAAAGACCAGAAGAATCACAAAAACGAATTTCCGATTTAGTATATTATATTCATCAAATTTTAAGTCGTCCCAATGTTGAATTTATCCGTGAATTATTTAATGGGAATATTCAAGATAAAACGAGTCAAGATTATCAAAAAATAGCGAAAAATATTAGAGATTGTAATAAAATTTTATTAGATTTAGAAAAAATTCTCCTTCCTATGCAATCAATGGGGATTGTAATTGAAAAAGCGAGTTTGAATTATTATACGGTAAATAAAAGAACAAAAGATTACCCAAAAGAAATACAAAAATTAAAAAATAAACTTGATGAAAAGTTTATAAACTTTTCATATTATGATTTCAAACAAAGAAAAAATATAAAATTTTCTTTTCCGAATAATTTTAAGGATAATTTAATAAATCTTATTGAAAGTTTGGATGAAAGTATTGAAGCCAATCAAAAGTTAATTGAAGAATTTGGAGATTTAGATCAAATAAACAACTGGAGTATTCAGAAGGCTTATAAAAATTTCAAACTTTACAAAGCGAAACAAAAATCAAATTTTTTGGAATTTATAGCGGACAAAAAATATTTTTCTACTTTAAATACAGAAAAAGGATTGTGTTTAATGAATGATTTTAGCGAAGAAAATTTTAATAAATTTGTTAAATTAACAAATAAAATTACAGAGCTTGCAACTCAAAGATTACAGTTGAATAAAGATTCAGTAAATTACAAAGAAGAAAAAAATAAATTAACTAATAGGATTAAAGAAAAAGCTCAAGAAAGGGGAAAACACTTTATGTTTAATTTCAATAAATATAAGAAATTTTGTAATTTTTATAAAAATGTTTCAGTAGAATTAGGTAAGGTAAAAGCAAATATTAAAAGTCTAGAAAAAGAAGAAATAGATGCACAACGAGTAAATTCTTGGGCCTTAATTTTAGAGAAGGATAATCAGCATTATATTTGTACTATTCCACGAGATGGAAAAGAAAATTTATTGAAAGCAAAAAAATATATAGACAGTATTTCAGAAGAAAAAAATGGAGATTGGAAACTCTATTCTTTTGAATCACTTACTTTACGAGCATTAGAGAAATTATGCTTTGGGTATGACAAAAACACTTTTGCTCCCAAAATTAGAGAGGAACTTTTTGAGAATCAAAAAAAAGATGAAAACTTTGTTTTTTATAATAAAAAAGGTTATTTGCAATTAAAAATGAAGCATGAGCTTTCACAAGACAATCTTGAAATCATTAAATTTTACCAAAAAGTTTTAGGACTAAAGTCAACTAAAAAAATGTTAGCGATTGATAATTTTGTAGATTTTGAATCTTTTATTAAGAACAAATATTCTTCATTAGAAGACTTTGAAAAAGATATGAAACAAAGTTGCTATTTTAAAAAAGCAATCTCTATTTTAGAAGATACAAAAAATGATTTAGTCAATAAATTTCAAGGGAATTTATATAAAATTACGAGTTATGATTTGGAGAAAAATGATAAAGAAGTTTTAGGAAACTTAGAAAACAAAAAACAATTAGATCGAAAAAATCCAGAAAAACAAACGAGAGTTTGGCTTGATTTTTGGACAACTGAAAATCAAGAAAACAAATATTCAATCCGTTTAAATCCAGAGTTGAAGATAAGTTTTATAGAAAAACAAGAAGAAAAAATAGTTGATAAATATGGAGAAAAAAGAGATTTAGGAAAACTAGGGAAAAATAGAAAAAATAAAGAACGATTTTTACTTTCTACAACTATTACTGAGCAAGCACGCGAAAAAAAAGCAAACCTATCTTTTAAAACACGAGATGAGATAAAAGCCTTTATTAATGAATACAATACAGAGTTTAATAAAAATATTAAAAATCCATTTGATATTTATTATTACGGTTTAGATCGAGGACAAAAAGAACTTTTAACTTTAGGAATTTTTAAATTTTCTGAAACAAGAAAAGTAGAATTTACAAAACAAGATGGTGCTACTAGTAGGTACAACAAACCAATTCCTCAAGAATTAGATATTTGGAAATTAAAACCAGAAAAATATTTGGAACAAAAAAATGGGAAAACGGAAAGTTATAAAAATATTTCAGAAGTTATTAATGATGATAATTTTATAAAAAAAGAAGAAAATCAATATTGTATTGATTTATCTTGTGCAAAATTAATTAAAAATAAAATTGTCATAAATGGAGATATTGCTACTTATTTAGAATTAAAAAGAGTAAGTGCTTTACGAAAAATTTGGGAAGGGTTTTCAAAACAAAAGTTTAAATCAGAAAATATTTGTTTTGATGCAGGAAAAGGAGCTTTATTTTTGAATATTGAAAATAGAGGGAAATTAGAAAATGAGAATTTATATTTCTTTGATAAACGATTTGAGAATATTTTAACTTTAGATTCTATCAAAAATGAGTTACAAAAATACTTTAATGATTTACAAAAAGAAAATGCAGAAGTTGATGTTATTTCTATAGAAAAAATAAATAATTTACGAGATGCTCTTTGTGCCAATGCTGTTGGAATTTTAAATTATTTACAAGAAAAATATTTTGGAATGATGTTTTTTGAGGATTTGAATGAGGATAATAAAAATAAAAGACTTTCAGAATTTTCAGGAAATTTAGCGAGTCGAATTGAATGGAAACTTTTACAAAAATTTAAATCAAAAAATCTTGTTCCTCCAACTTATAAACAAGTGATGAATTTACAAAGTAAAAAAGAAATAACTCAACTTGGGATTTTGGGCTATATAAAAACAAGTGGAACTAGTTCAAATTGCCCACATTGTGAAACTAAAAATCCTAATAAATCAGAAAAATGGGGTTCTCATAATTACAAATGTATAAATGCAAACTGTAATTTTGATACTTCTGATATGAAAAAAAGGGAAGGATTAGATTTTTGTAACAATTCTGATACTTTAGCCTCTTACAACATCGCAAAACGAGGGCTGGAATTTATTCGAAATAATCAAAATAATACAACATAAAAAATAAAATTATAAAACTGGACAAAACAGCATGCTCGTGGTATAGTATGCTGTTTTAGTATTGGTTAAATTTTTAATAATTATTTTATAACTTTATGTATTACGATCATATTCAAATTTCAAAAATAAATGACTATATATTTTGTCCGCGGTCATTGTATTTTCATAGTGTTTATGAAAATTTTGACAAAGGGCAGTATAAGGCAAAACCGCAAATTGCGGGAATAATTGCACACAAAACCATTGATACAAATAAATTTTCTTCACGGAAAAATATTTTACAAGGTACGGAAGTATTTTCTGAAAAATATGGAATTATTGGTAAGATTGATATTTATGATAAGGATAAAAAAGAGTTAATTGAAAGAAAACGAGCGATTAAAAAAATTTATGACGGTTATTTATTTCAATTATATGCTCAAAAATTATGCTTAGAGGAAATAGGATATAAAGTGGATAAAATGAAATTATATTCATTGACAGATAATAAAGTGTATCCTATAAATTTATCAAAAGAACAATTAAAGAAATTTAATAACACACTAAAAGCCATACGAGATTTTGATTTAACTGTTAGTAAGTGTGCAGATGCTAATAAGTGTAACAATTGTATTTATCACGAATTATGTCGTAAATAATTTAATTTTTAAAATAATTATATGATTCAAGCACCAGATTTTAAAGAAAGACAAATATTTTTTATTGACGCCGTCAAAATTCCTGATTGTGAATTGAGTTTGCGTAATGAAAATATTTTAATTAAAGAAGAGGGAAAAACAAAAGATAAAATACCAATAAATAAATTGGTAGCCATTTTTATTATTGGAGATATGACCATCACTAGTAAGCTATTACAAAAAATTTCACGAGCAGGGGCCTCAATTTATTTTTTAAAACGAAATTTTGAAACCTATGCTAGTACAGGGGCCTATGCTGAAGGAAATTATTTATTGCGTCAAAAACAGTATAGTTTATCTGAAAAACAATCCTTAGAAATTTCCAAAAAAATTGTTGCCAATAAATTAAGAAATTCTATGGGATTATTGCGTGGTGCTAAAATAAATCAAATTGGAAAGAAATCAAGAATAAAATATAAAAAAATGATGAAGCAAAAAATTGAAAAGGTTGAAAATATTTCTTCCTTGCGAGGGGTGGAGGGCGTGATTTCCAAAGATTATTTCGGTGCTTACTTTGGTAGAATAGATTGGTATAGACGAGTGCCGAGAGGAAAAGTTGATGAGAATAATATCCTTTTGGATATGGGCTACAATTTCCTTTTCCATTTTGTTGATTCTATTTTGCGTGTGTATGGTTTTGATACTTACAAAGGAATTTATCATCAATTATTTTTTCAAAGAAAATCTTTATCTTGTGATATGATGGAACCGTTTCGCTGTATTATTGATAAGGCATTGGTTAAAATGCACACTTTGGGAAAATTTGACGCTAAAGATTTTGGACAAAGAAAAGGTCAATATTATTTATCATATAAAAATAGTGGTAAATATGCGTATATTTTTTTAAAAGAAATTTTAAGATATAAAATGGATATTTATAATTACATTCGTGATTATTATTATTTGATTTTAAACGAAGAGGGTGAAGTAAAAGATTTTGTAATTCGTTAAAATAAATTTATGTTAATAGTTTCTTATGATTTTGAAGACAATAAACCACGAGCGCGTTTTGCCAGATTTTTGGAAAAATATGGCACTCGTATTCAATATTCCGTATGGCAAGTTCGTGATAGCGAACGGGTCTTGCAAAATATTCTAACTGAGGTAGAATTAAAGTATAAAAAAGAATTTACTGGAGCGGATAGTGTGTATATTTTTAGAATGTGTGAGAGTTGTAAAAAGAAAATTAAGAGATATGGTTATGCTAAGCACGAAGAGTCTGACCTCATCTGTATTTCTTAGAATTTATTCTTGTTTATTAGGGCACTTTGACAATTAAATCGTAGAAACTTTTGATAAAAAAGTATAAATTTCCATTGGCCTATTTTTGAGTTTATTTGCTAAAAATGCAAAAAATACAAAACCTTAGTCTCAACATTGAGGTTTTGTAGTATTTAAGCCAAAGAGTCGTTTTGTCTTTAAGACAAAATTTGCATCTTTTTGGCTTAAATATCATATTTCCGGACCCAAATAGACCCATCAAATTTCTACTTTTGTAGATAGGTGATGAGGGGAGAACCTAGGGTAACCCAAATAGACCCATCAAATTTCTACTTTTGTAGATTTGCCTCCTGCTAGGACCGCCCCGGCCCCCAAATAGACCCATCAAATTTCTACTTTTGTAGATATGGCGGAAGAGCTGGCCAAAGAAACGCCCAAATAGACCCATCAAATTTCTACTTTTGTAGATCTACTTCGTGTAGTTTTTTTGCGTTTTCCCAAATAGACCCATCAAATTTCTACTTTTGTAGATAGTCTATCATCTCCTATAACTATTTCCCCAAATAGACCCATCAAATTTCTACTTTTGTAGATTGCCTACCATTTTTATTGTTAGCATATCCCAAATAGACCCATCAAATTTCTACTTTTGTAGATATAGCATATCTAACACCCAATAAGTCCCAAATAGACCCATCAAATTTCTACTTTTGTAGATTCTGGAGTTTCTACTTTCTTAATAGCACCCAAATAGACCCATCAAATTTCTACTTTTGTAGATTACACCGTGGAATTGTTTGTTAAATTTCCCAAATAGACCCATCAAATTTCTACTTTTGTAGATCAATCTACTATTCTTAATAGGATATTCTCCCAAATAGACCCATCAAATTTCTACTTTTGTAGATTAGTGTTACTCCAACTATGGTATAATCCCAAATAGACCCATCAAATTTCTACTTTTGTAGATTAAAATCATTCTTGCCAATTCGTGATACCCAAATAGACCCATCAAATTTCTACTTTTGTAGATACCTGTCATTATCGCTATTATCTATACCCCAAATAGACCCATCAAATTTCTACTTTTGTAGATTTGATGTAAAACAATTCTGAAAATATCCCAAATAGACCCATCAAATTTCTACTTTTGTAGATACTGCCAACAACCATTTTGATAGAGTCCCAAATAGACCCATCAAATTTCTACTTTTGTAGATTTTACAGTTGGTGGCATAGGTAAAGTTCCCAAATAGACCCATCAAATTTCTACTTTTGTAGATGCATTTTCGGCAATTTGTTTTTCTCTTCCCAAATAGACCCATCAAATTTCTACTTTTGTAGATGTTATCGTATAAAGTAAGTTTTTTGTCCCCAAATAGACCCATCAAATTTCTACTTTTGTAAGCTTTCAAAAATATAATTGAATAACAATAAAATATTATGTCTGAAAATATTAATACAATAGATAATATAATCCCTAATGGTGCAGAGCAAAAGGGTGAATCTAGACGAGAAAGAATTAGTCATCTCAAGGAAGAAATAAAAAAAATAGAGAAAGAATTAAAAAATCAAGATTTGACCGACATACACAGAGAAATGTTAGAAGAAGGCAAAAAGGACTTAGCAGAATACATCAAAATACTAGAAAATTTTGATGAAGAAAACATTATACAAAACTAAGAAGTAAAAAAGCCTAGTCAATTATTAGGCTTTTTTATTTAGGGTTGACTTGAGGATATTTTTTATTGACTTTGAGATGATTTTTTGGTATTCTTAATATTGTTATATCCCTAAACGGGAGTTCAAAATTATTAATTATCAATTATTAATTATCAATTATTAATTAATAAGGCGCCATCGTCTAGTGGCTAGGACGCCAGGTTCTCATCCTGGTAACAGGGGTTCAATTCCCCTTGGCGCTACGTAACGAAGTGAAGTAGTGACAAAGAAAGCCAACTGCTTGGCTTTCGTGAGTAATTGAAGGGAAATTTGTTGTCGAAGACCAAATTTGCCAGGCTCGAAGAGAATTCCCCTTGGCGCTACAACTACAATCATAAATCATAAATAAAAACCATGCCAAAAGCTGAACAGGCATTAAGATTATTAAAAAATTACCAATCTGAGGTAAATTTTTTATTATCAGAGTATTTTCAACAAGAAATTAAAATTGCTCGACAAAAAGATTTAGTAGCTGTGGAGGCTATTAAATCAATCCAAAAATTCATTTTAGCCGGAGGAAAAAGATTGCGACCGGCTTTATTGTATTATGCTTATTTAAGCGCCGGTGGAAAAAAAGTTCAGGCAGTTAAAAAGGCTTCTTTGTCCATTGAGTTAATTCACGCTTTTTTGTTAATTCATGATGACATTATGGATAATGATGACAAACGACATGGCATAGAAACAATCCATAAACACTACGAACAGTTAGCCAGAAGATATTTTAAAAACAAAGACAATAAACATTATGGGCAATCCATCGCCATTGTTGTTGGCGATTTATGTTATACCATGGGTAATAAGGTTTTATTTAATGCTCCCTTTAAGGCGGAGATTATTTTAAGGGCCTTAAACCGTTTACAGGACACAGTTTATGATGTTATCCCAGGTCAAATCAGGGACGTCCGCTTGGGTTTTCAAGGGAAGGCGACGGAAAAAGAAATTTTAAAGGTACAAGAGGCTAAAACTGCCCACTATACTTTTAATGCCCCTATTGAATTAGGATATATTCTAGCAGGTAATAAAAATGAAAATGATTTGAAATATTTTAAGGAATATTCTTTGGCTCTTGGTAAGGCCTTTCAAATTCGGGATGATATCCTGGGAATTTTTGGCGATGAAAAAAAATTGGGGAAACCAGTGGGAAGTGATATAATAGAAGGGAAACAAACTTTGTTAGTTAATTATGTTTTAAAACACGGTCTAAATAAAGACAAAAAAATAATTAAATCTTTACTGGGTAAGGAAAATATTTCCAAACAAGAATTAAAAAAATTCAGGGAAGCTATTACTAACAGTGGTGCTTTGAAATATTCTCAAAATAAAAGTCAGCGAATGGTTAAAAAAGCATTAAGCACTTTAGATAAAATTAATTTTAAAAACAAAAAGGCAGAAGTATTTTTTAGGGGAATTGCAGAATATATTGTACAGAGAGAAAAATAAAGATAATCCCCATTTAAAGCTAAAAATTTTAAACAAATCAATTTATGTCTAGAAATTTTCCAAAACACATTGCTGTTATTCCCGATGGAAATCGTCGTTGGGCTAGAAGACAAAATTTAAAACCTTGGGAAGGGCACTATGAGGGGGCACAACGTTTTGAGGAGTTAGTGGACATTGCTTTTGAACTCGGCGTGGAAAGTCTTACCTTTTGGGGCTCGTCAGTGGATAATCTAACTAAGAGACCTTTAAAGGAAAAAATAGCTTTATTGGATATTTATGAAAAATATTTTCAAAAATTAATTAATGATAAAAGGATTTTTACTGATAATATTAAAATTAATATTTTAGGAAAATGGCAAGAACAATTTCCGGCAAAATTGGCGAAATTATTAAAATCTGGAATAGAAAAAACAAAAAAACATACTGGTTTTCAATTAAATTTTTTGTTAGCCTACAATGGAGATGATGATTTAATAGAAACAACTAAAAATATTGTGAAGCAAAACATTTTACCAGATAAAATCAACAGTGAAGTAATTCAAAATAATTTATTAACAGCTGTTATTCCGGTTATTGACTTAATAATTCGTACTGGAGTAGAGGGCGATCCTCATAACAGTGCTGGTTTTTTAATGTGGCAAACTCAAAATTCACAGCTTTATTTTGCGGAGGATCAATTTCCAGACTTTACTGCTGAAAAATTTAAAACCGCTTTAGAAGATTTTGCTCAACGATCCAGAAGACTAGGAAAATAAATTTAATTAACTAAAGATAAAAATATGGATAATAATGAAAATGAAAAAATAGACTTATCAGTTGTGGTGCCAATTTATAATGAAGAAGGAAATGTAAAAGAACTACACAGGCAAATTGTAGATGCTTGTGAGAAATTAGAAAAATCATATGAGGTTATTTTTGTGGATGATGGTTCCAGTGACCAAACCGTGGCTAAATGTAAAACATTACAGCCATTAATTTTGGTGGAATTAAGGAAGAATTTTGGACAAACTGCTGCCTTTGACGCTGGTTTTAAACGGTCTCGTGGCAAAACAATCATTACCATGGATGGTGATTTGCAAAATGACCCCGCAGATATTAAATTATTACTGGAAAAGAAAAAAGAGGGATATGATGTGGTTTCTGGCTGGCGGAAGAAAAGAAAAGATTCTTTTTCTAAAAAGTTCTTTTCTCGCACGGCTAATTTATTGAGAAAGGTATTATTGGAAGATAAAATTCATGATTCTGGATGTAGCCTAAAAGCCTATAATGGTAAAGCCCTAAGAAATGTTGATTTATTTGGAGAAATGCACCGTTTTATTCCAGCTCTTCTGGAGTTAGACGGTTACAGCGTTGGAGAGGTTGTTGTTTCACATCACCCCCGAATTCACGGTGAAACAAAATATAACTGGAAACGCTCAGTAAAAGGTTTTGTTGATATGATTTTTATTTGGTTTTGGCGAAAGTATGCTTCTCGTCCTTTGCATTTCTTTGGTGGTGGCGGCATTGTTCTTATGTTGATTGGCAGTGGTATCATTGGCTGGATGTTGGTGGAAAAGCTATTTTTAGGAGCAACCTTGGCAGAGCGTATTTGGCCGTTGATTGGTGTATTTCTAGTTATGCTAGGAGTTCAATTTTTCATTTTTGGGTTTTTGGCTGACATTGCCATAAAAAATTATTATAAAAATAATCATAGAATGAATTATAATATTAAAAAAGTTGTTGAAAATTAGATGACACCTTAAATTTATGAAAAAAATTTTGTTTTTTAATTATGAATATCCGCCGTTAGGTGGAGGAGCGGCCAATGCCACTAAATACATTCTGAAAGAATTTTCCCAGAGAAATGATTTGAAAATTGATTTAGTAACTTCGGCCATTGGCGATAAATATGTTCAAGAGAAACTTGGAAAGAACGTCATTGTTCATCGTTTACCTATTGGTAAAAAACCAAATACTTTAAATTATCAAACTCAGGGAGAATTATTAAAGTATTCCTGGCAATCCTATTGGTTTGCTAAAAAATTAATAAAAAAAAATAAATACGACCTAATCCATAGTTTTTTTGCTGTGCCCTGTGGTTTTATTTCCTATCTTTTAAAAAAACAGTATAAAATTCCTTATATTGTCTCTCTTCGTGGTTCTGATGTTCCCGGTTACAGCGAGAGATTTCAAAGCTTATATAAAATTATTACCCCAATTATTCATCTGGTTTGGCATAATGCTCAGGCAGTGGTTACCAATAGTAAGGGGCTTACTGAATTGGCTCAGAAAAGTGATCCCAAGCAACATTTTTTAGAAATTGTTAATGGGGTGGATACTGATTTTTATAAACCTGGTGCGCGAACTGTTATTGATAAGCAAAAAGAGTTTCACATTTTGTTAGCTTCTAGACTAACTAAACGTAAGGGTTTTAAATATGCCGTAGAAGCCTTTGCAAAATTAGTTAGAAAATATCCTCAAATTATAATGAGGATTGCTGGGGGAGAGGGCAACGCCACAGAAGAATTAAAAGAGCAAGTGCAAAAATTAAAATTGGAAGATAAAATTAAATTTACAGGGCTATATAATAAAGATGAATCGGCGGAAATATATAATTGGGCAGATGTTTTTGTAATGCCATCTCTAAATGAAGGGATGAGCAATAATCTTTTAGAAGCTCTGGCTTCCAGTTTACCAGTTTTGATGACTCCCACCGGTGGGGCAGAAGAATTGGTTCGGGACGGACAAAATGGATATTTAATCAAAATGAAAGATATGAATTCTATTGTAGAGAAATTAGACTTTTTGATTAATAATCCGCAAAAATGTGAAGAATTTGGTAAAGCTAGTCGTAGAATGGCCGAGGAGATGAGTTGGTCCAGTGTGGCGGAGCAATATATAAAACTTTATAAGTAGTTAATTTATTTATTTTCTCCACAAGCAAGGCTTGTGGAATAATATAATTGTAGAGATGATTTCACAAGCCTTGCTTGTGGAGAAAAATTATTCAATTAAATGAAAACTTTTAAAACAATTCTAAAATTTTTGATAACCGTCTTTTTGGTTTTTTTGCTATTGAAAAAGATTAATTGGTTAGAGACTTGGGAATATTTTAAGCAAGTGAAAATAATTTTTGTTTTACTATATGTTTTTCTATATTTCGGGGGGATTTTAATTAGTGCTCGCAAATGGCAACTATTAGCTAAATTTAAAAAATTTCAGCGACCTTATTTCTTTTATTTAAAAACTTATTTATTGGGTACGTTTTTCAATAATTTTTTTCCTTCTTTTGTTGGAGGAGATACTTATCGCATTTATGTTCTGGGGAAAAAGGAAAAACGGTTAGGGGACAGTTCGGCAACAATTATTGTTGATAGAATTAGTGGGTTATTAGCGGTCATTTTTTTAGCGGGAATATTTGGTTTATTTAATTATCAAAGCCTGCAAAAAGAAGACGGTATTTTTTCTTTGATATTAGTAATGATAGGTATAAGTGCATTATTTATTTTAGGGAAAATATTTTTTAATTTTCCCTTTTTTCAAAAAATTATTAATTGTTTGCCAAATAAATTGAAAAAATATATTAATACCTTGGGCAGTTTTCAAGATAAAAACATTTTTTGGACAACAATGAATTATTCATTCTTGTTTATGGGCGTGGGAATTGCTCTGGCAAATTATATGCTATTTTTAGCTTTCGGTGTTCATTTGTCTTGGCTTGATTTTTTGAGTGTTACTTTTTTAACAAATTTAATTGCTTCCTTGCCAATTAGCGTTGGAAATATTGGGGTAAAGGAATGGGCCTATGTATTTTTGTTTGGTATTTTTGGTGTTCAATCCAGTGTGGCGGTAGCGGTAGTACTCTTGGCTCGTGTTTTACAAATGTTAGTTAGCTTAGTGGCGGTACCTTTTTATTTAAATCGTCAAAAATAATAAAAAATATGCGAAAAAATAAAATATTTTGGGGAGTAGTAGTTATAATGTTAGTGGGTGCGTTTTTGCGTAGTTATCATTTTGGGGATTGGATGCATTATCAGCTTGACCAATCTCGTGATTTTAAAATTATGCAATCTGCTCTTCAGTATGGACCGGGAGAACTTCCTCTGCAGGGTCCACGAGCGGCCGGCTCTTTTTTGCGTCTTGGTCCTTGGTTGTATTATTTAGAATATTTAAGCGCTCTAGTTTTTGGGCATACACCAGTTGGCAGTGTGGTTATTATTTTATTATTAAACATACTTTTAGTACCTTTATTTTATTTATTTATAAGGAGATTTTTTGACTGGAAATTATCTTTGGGTCTAACGGGAATTTTGGCAGTGTCACTTTTTATGATTGTCTATAGTCGTTTTGGGTGGAATCCAAATCTACTGCCGTTTTTTATTCTGGCCTTCTTTTACTCTCTGTTAAAGTTTGATGATGGCAAAAAAGAAAAATGGTTGATTATATCGGCAATTACCTTGGCTTTTGTGGTGAACATGCATTTTATTGCTTTAATAACTATCCCATTGATTGGGGGAATTTATTTATTGATTACCAGACCACAAATCAAATTAAAATGGTGGTTTTTAGCTCTCACTATCTTTATAACTTTAAACATACCTTTGATTATCAATGACATTAAAACCGGCGGAGAAAACTCTAAAATGTTTGTTGAAACAGTTTTTGACCGTTCGGGTGGCTCAAAAAAGAAACATAATTTAATTGATAAAACTGTTAAGGACTTAGGGGCTCATACGGAATATTTTTGGATTATTTTAACTGGAAATCAACAGGTTGGTTTACCAGAATTGTATGGGCGAAAAGTAATTTGTAAGCCCGCCTGTCAATCGGGCATTTGGGCCGGGATTATTTCTTTGGGAGCCTTAATTCTAGCAGGGATAACTTTGGGGTTATTCTTTTGGAAGGAAAAGGATAAGACTAAAAAGAATTTTTTGTTATTAAATATCATTTGGGGGGTAATTATATTTGGAATTTTTATTCCCTTGGCCTATGATATCGCTCCAAGATTTTTTCTTTTAAATGCTTTGTTATTATTGGTGGTATTTGGTTTGGCTTTAAAATTTTTAATGGATAAGTTTGGGAAGAAAGGTGAGATTTTGGTAATCTTAATTGTTGCTAGTTGTATTTTTGCTAACCTTTGGGCAGTGCAAAATTATTTTAGAGAACTAAAGATGGCCAAGGCGGATAGTAATTTTAAATTGCAATACAACGATAAAATTTTAAAAGAAAAAACCAGAATTACCCTAGGACAAATGGATGAAGTTTCTCAATGGGTGGCAGATAAATTTGCGGAAAATAAGTATCCAGTAGTTGTTTATTCTCAAAGTGAATATGAAAGAGCCTTGCTGCAAAGAATTAATGTTAAAATCAAACCTGCCCAAGCCGGCTCAAAAGGATTAAAAAAATTATACAAAGAAGCTAATTATTTTGTTATAATTCGTACCCAGTCCAACCAGGATAGGTTTCTTGAAAAATACAAAAAGAAGATGAATATTTTGCAGGTAAAACATTTTGGTACTTTGACTGGCTACTATTTACGTTCCAAGCCAGAAGTCGCCATCGCTGGACAGCCAAATATTCCAAAGATAGATTCTAGTAATCGTGATCGAGTCTTTGGTCCGCAAATTCAACCTCGTTATCTCTGGCGACAAATTTTTTCCGGTTGTACTTATGATAAAAGTAGTGGCATTTGTAAGAAAAAATAAGAGGTGAAAAACCATTGAATATAAATTGCCCCCTTTTTAAAGGGGGCGGAAGGCTGGTCAAGTTCTTTTCAGGCTTTTGACAGAAAGTCTGCAAAGAATTTGACCAGGCTTCGGGGGTTTTAAGCAATAAACAAAAACCCCCCAAATTTTCTCAGTGCTTTTATTTGCCAACTACGTTGCCAAATAAAAGCACTGAGAAAATTTGACCCCCTTTACACAGGGGGTGACTAAAAGCTTTTTAATATCAATGGTTTTGCGTATAATTTCTTTATTTCTTTAAGGCGGATCTCAATGTTTCCAGATCCGCTTTTTTTATTTCCTTCAATAACCAAAGAATGACGAAATAAAAAATCATTAAAAGAATAGACCAAATGATGAAAATAAATTCACCCTGGGGAAGATAGGAAGCAATAATACCGATGACGGCCGTGGTAATAAAATATTTTAAAATAGGAATAAAATTCAAAAAAGAAGAAACATATTTTTCTGTTTTAATTATAGCTATAATCATAATGAAAAAAGAAGTAATAGTGGTAGCGATAGCAGCACCAAGAATTCCCAGACGAGGAATTAAATAAAAATTTAAAATACCATTTATAATCATTCCACCCAGGGCAGTCCACATCGGTATTTTATTGTGTCCGGCACCATTTAAAACAAAGGCTAAAATATAAAAGACAGTTAAAAATCCCAGACCAACAGCTAAAATTCTTAAGGCCTCAGTTGCCCCAGAATAAGCCGAGCCGTAAAATAATTGCAAAGCCGAAGGAGCAAAAATTGCCAATAGGGTGATGGCAGGAACAATTAGCATAAAAAGAAAGCGCATCGCCGAAGACATAACTTTTTTGGTTTGCTTATTTGATTTCTGGGCGGTGGTCTCAGAAATCTTTGGTAATAAAATAATTGTTAAAAAATAGAAAGCATAGAAAGGTAAACGACCAAGGGTTAGGGATGCATTATAAAATCCGGTCAGAGTGTCATTTTGTAAAAGACCTTTCACCATGTATAAATCAATGGTAATCATAATTTCATAAAAGAGCATAAAAAGGGTAATGGGCCAGGCAAAATTTAATAGGATACGATGAGTCAGCTTGGGTAAAGTTTCTTTTTCAGTTTTAGTATCAAGAGAGACATCCTTAGAAATATTCAGTTTTTTATCCAAAACCTTTTTATTTTTTCGGTCAAAACTGAAAGCCAAAAGAAAAACTGACAATGGTGCCAGAGCATGTCCGATAATTGCTCCCTTGGTTTTAAATAACATTGCCAATAAAATAATAAAAAAGATTTTACTTAGCCCCCGAAAAAATTTTAAGGACGATTGGACATTAAATTGATGGATGCCAGTAAAATAGTAAACATAAAAACTAGCGCCGGCAAAAGCCGGAATAATAAAGGTAGATAATTTAAACAAAGGGATTAGAGAGGGGTCGCGAAGGAGATAAGCAAAGACTGGAGCAAGGAAATAGTAGATGATTGTGGTTAGACCAATTAGAATAGCTTGAACCTCTAGACTTATTTTTTTAATATGATTGATTTCCAGAGGTTTTGTTTTATAGACTTCACTGAGATATTTGCTCATGGCTACCGGAACGCCTCGACCAATTAAAACTACAATCATGGTAGCAATGGTAATAATTAAACCATAACGACCATATTCGGCTGGTCCGAGAGTTCTTCCTAAAACGGAATGGGTAACATATCCGGAAAGGTTGAAAAATAATTCTGATAAAGTTAGCCAAATGGAGGCTTTAATTATATTGGACATGAGTTGTTTTTAAATTTTTATTTTTACAAAACTACAGAATAAAGTACAAATTTACAAGCATATAAATTGTCTTAGATAATTTCTAAATCCTAATTTCTAAATCCTAAATAAATCCAAATGATTTAAATATAAAATCCTAAATTAATAATAAACTGTTTTTTTTTAGAAAATTTTGATTTTGATATTTAGTATTGTTTAGAATTTAGAGATTAGAGTTTAGGGTTTTAGTGCCATTATTCACTTTCCCAACAATTTTTCTGAAGACCTCCTCCACTTCTCTATCTCCCTCTATCAGTTCTATCCCCCATTGTTCGAGAAATTTCTTATAGAGAGTTCGCTTGATAACCAAATATTCTTGCCCCTGTTCGATATCCCGGTCTCTGTCTAGAGCTACCTGGGAAGAAACATCAATAAAAAATTTCCAATCCGGTTCAGGGATAAATTTAACAGCTAATTTTTCCAAAGGACATAGTTTCAGTGATATTTTTTTATTTTTGGAACTACGAATGTAATTTAGTATTTTTTGTTTATAGGATAGATATAAAATATTAATTAGTTGATCATAAAAATAACGGTCGGTTAGTAAATAATCAACCTGCTTCTTAACCAATTTTTTCTGGAAAGATTTAAAACGAAAAATATCAATAAGTAGGATTATTTTTCTCGCTAAAATCGTTAAAAAATTTCCAGAAGTTACTGCTTTAGCTGGTTGCTCGAAGATAGTTGCCTGGTCAGGATTTTGATTTTGTTCTTCTTTGAATTTTTGTTCTTTTGATTCTTTCTTCTTTTTTAAAAAATTATTTACCAAAGAAAAAGAAACAGCGTGAAAAGTGACTACTTTTTTACCTTTATTTTCTAAATATTTTTTCAATCTCTTTAATTGAGTACTTTTTCCAGAACCATCAATACCACTGATGCTAATAATTCGCATATTTATTGATTTAAAGTTTATAATCCCTCACCAGTTTATTAAAATTGTTTCTTATTAAGGGACAAATTTATTGTACCATTTCTTGCAAAAAAAGCCATAGTCTGCTAGTCTTTTTGTAGGAGGCTGTTCTTATTAATTTACAAAGAGGATGATGCTATGACACGAGAAGAAAGGGTAGTTATTAGAGTTATTATAGGGGTAATAATCGCTATTGTGATAACATGGATTTTTAATCTATGGATGTTGTATGTAATCACTGGAATATTCGCCGTGCTCCTTGCGATGTCATGCGTATTTTTAGGTTATGACGATTGCGGAAAATTTGATTGGGATACAGTAGGAGCAATAATATTATTTTGGCTATTTGGTCCAGTGGGATTGTTTTACATGTGCCGTGGTTTTTATAATCTTCCCGAAAAAAAAGGAGGGTATTTTTAATAATTTCTCTCACCTTGATATTTTAGAGGGTGGTTCAACTGAGCCCCTGCCTATTCAAGAATTTAAAGCCCCATTTTCCAGAAAATTTAGCAAAAATATTTCAAAAAACTGAATTTTCTGCTATTCTACAGTGTTAACTTTTAACACTAACATGAATATGCCAAAAGGAAACTCCATAACCCACTATGAAAGAGAA